>NZ_JBJGZT010000009.1:0-170463 GCF_054050655.1 Geodermatophilus sp. SYSU D00663
GGCGGCCATGGCGAGAGGGAAACGCCCGGATCCATTCCGAACCCGGAAGCTAAGCCTCTCAGCGCCGATGGTACTGCCCCGGAGACGGGGTGGGAGAGTAGGACGCCGCCGGACAACCATTCAGGAACGGGGGTCGGAGCCATTGGCTCCGGCCCCCGTTTCGCGTGTCCGGCACACCATTCCGGTGCTCGAACGAGTGCCGCCCTTGCGACCGAGGTACTGACGACGACATGACTGCTCCTCGACGAGGCTCCGCCGGACGTGGCCGGCCCGACGGCCAGGACCCGCGCGGCGGTGCACGCTCGCGGCGGGACGACCGGGCGGGTGGCTCCTCCGGCAGGGGTGCGACCGGTCAGCGGGGGTCCGGCTCCGGCCGACAGAGCGCCCAGGGCCGCCGTGACGGTGCCGCCTCCGGTGAGCGCAGCGGTCGACCGCCGGCCGGTGGCCGCCGGATCGGAGGCCAGCAGGAGCCGCGCGCCGGTGGCGCCCGTGGTGACGCGGGGTGGCAGGACCGCCGTCCGGTCGCCGGTGGACGGTCGGAGGGTTCGTGGCGGGACCGTCGTCCTGCCGGCGACCGGGCCGAGCGCTCCTGGCAGGACCGCCGTCCCGGTGCGGATCGCAGCGAGCGGCCCGGTCAGGACCGCCGTCCGGGTGGGGATCGCACCGAGCGGACGTGGCAGGACCGCCGTCCCGGCGGTGACCGCCCGCAGCGGTCCTGGCAGGACCGGCGTCCCGGTGCCGACCGCACCGAGGGCTCCTGGCGTGATCGCCGGACCGGTGGCGGCGACCGGCCGGAGGGCGCGTGGCGGGACCGCCGCCCGTCCGGGGACCGTCCCGGCGGCGACCGTGGCCGGGACGGCCGCGGAGCCGGCCCCCAGGGCGGCGCCCGCTCCTGGGAGGACCGCCGCTCCGCCCGCCCGGCGGACCGGAGCGAGCGCCCTGCCGGCCGGGACCGGGACCAGGCCGCCGGCCGCCCGTCGGGTGCGGGACGTCCCGACCGCTCGGGTGGGGGCAACTGGCGCGAGCGCCGGCCGAGCGAGGACCGTCGCAGCCGCCCCGGTGGGCCGGCCCGGGTGGACCGCACGCCCCCGGCGCCCGCCGGCCCCCTGCTGCCCGACTGGGCCGACCCGCGAGACCTCGACCCCGCCGTCCGCGCCGGCCTCCGGGGGCTCGACTTCCGCAACGCCGAGACGGTCGCGCGGCACCTGGTGGTCGCCGGCACGCTCGTCGACGAGGACCCCGAGCAGGCGCTCGCGCACGCCCGGGCGGCGCGCGACCGGGCGTCCCGGATCGCCCTGGTGCGGGAGGCCGTGGGTGTCGCCGCCTACCACGCCGGTGACTACGCCGAGGCCTCGCGTGAGCTCCGCGCCTACCGGCGGATGAGCGGCGACCAGGGCTACCGGGCCGTGCTGGCCGACTGCGAGCGGGCGCAGGGACGTCCCGAGGTGGCGCTGCGGCTGGTCCGCGAGGCGCTGGCCGAACAGCCCGACCGCGACGAGACCGTGGAGCTGCGACTCGTCGAGGCGGGCGCCCGTCAGGACCTCGGTGAGGAGCCGGCGGCCCGGCTGGTGCTCGAGGGGGCGCTCGGCGGACGGCCCCGGCCCGACGGCGTGGACTGGGAGGACGAGCCCACCCGCCGGCTGGCCGTCGCCTACGCCGACCTCCTCACCGCCACCGACGACCCGGCCGCCGACGCCTGGCAGGAGGCCGTGGCCGCTGCCGCGCCCGAGGAGGACGACGTCGCGTTCGGCGAGGAGGAGCTGCCGGAGGTCCCCGACGTCGATCCGGCCGCGGACGACGACGCCGTGGCGGCGGACGGGGACGACGCCGACGCGGGGGACGACGAGCTGGACTTCGACGCGGACGTGGAGCGCGAGGTGGCCGAGCTGCTCGGTGAGGTCGAGCCGCCCGCCGAGGACGAGCCGGGGCACTGACCACCGACGATCGAGTCCCCGTCGTCCACACGGCGGCCGCCGGTCCACAGGCGCCCCGGGGCGCCTCCCGGGCGTCCGCGGCCGGGTGAGGCTGCCGCCATGAGCGTGGCAGTCATCGACCGGAACGACGTGGTGCTCCGCGGGCGGCTCTCGGCCCCCGCGGAGCTCAAGGCCCTCCCCAGCGGGGACACCCTGGTCACCTTCCGCCTGGTGGTGCGCCGCCCCGAGACCCGGGCCCGCGGGCAGTCGGTCGACGTGCTGACCTGCGTCACCTACGACCGCGCGCTGCAGCGGCGGGTGGCGGTCTGGGAGGCCGGGGACGTCGTCGAGGTCGAGGGCGCACTGCAGCGGCGGTTCTGGCGCACGCCGGGCGGCACGGCCTCGGTGTGCGAGGTCAACTGCCGGCGCGGTCGCAAGGTGCCGCGGAGCGGTGCCGGGGGGACGGTGCGGACGGCGTGACCGGCGGCGGGCCGGGCCGGCGCCGTCGGTCAGTCCCCGTGGGGGCGCAGGACCAGCCCGGTCCGCGGCTTGGGCACGAACAGCGTCGACTTGCGCGGCATCCGGGCGCCCGCCCGCGCCACCGCGGCGACGTCCGTGGGGGAGGGCGGCCGCAGCAGCAGCGCCACCCCGTGGCGCCGGTCGGCCAGACCCAGCGCCTCGGGGACGTCGTGGGCGACGAGCACCGACCCGGGGTCGTCGGGCCGGCCCCACAGGTGCCCGATCAGCCCGGTGGTGGCCAGCACGACGTCGAGTCCGCGCCAGGCCGGCGGCGCCTCGGCCGGCACGGTCGCCCGGACCTCGGCCGACGGCTCGGACAGGCGCAGCAGCCGGCGGCCGTCGCTGAGCAGGAACAGACCCCCGGCCGAGGCGTGCGCCCGCCGGACGGCGACCTCGAGGTCGTCGGGGTCAGGGCCGGCGGGGACCTCGGTGACGGTGAAGCCGCGGGCGGCGGCCTCCGCGGCCACGTCGAGGGAGAGGTCGGGCACGACGCGGTGGATCGCCTCGACCCGCAGCCCGCCGGCGCCCATCGGCGTCAGCAGCGCGAGCACCCGGCAGTCGCCGTCGGGACGGGCCCGGTGCAGCGCGCGTGCCGCGGCGAAGCGGTGGTGGCCGTCGGCGATCACCGCCCCGGTGCGGGCGAGGGCCCCGGACAGGCGGCGCAGCACCTCCCGGTCGGCGACCCGCCACAGGCGGTGCCGGACGCCGTCGGGATCGGTGACGTCCATCGTGGGCGGGCCGCCCGGCGCCGCCTGCGTCAGCGCGGCGACCTCCGGCTCCGGGTCGTGGGCCAGGACGATCGGCTCGAGGTCGGTGGCCGTGGCCGCGAGCAGCGCCCGGCGGCCCTCGACGGCGGCCGGGAAGGTGTCCTCGTGCGGCAGCACCGCGCGGCCACCCGCGGCGGCGACCGCGACCGCTCCCAGCCAGCCGACCGTGGCCGCGCCCTCGACCGGCTGCATCTCGTACAGCCACAGGGCCGCCTCGCCGTCCCGGACCAGCACCCCGGCGTCCTCCCACTCGCGCAGCGTGCGGGCCGCGCGGGCCGCGGTGCCCTCGCCGGTGCTGCCGCCGCAGGGGCCGGTGGCCCCGGCCGTGCCGGGTCCGGACGTGCCGCCGGGCAGGATGAGGCGGACGATGTTGTGCGGATCGGCGGCGGCCAGCCGCTCGCGGCCGTCCGGCGTCACCAGGTCGTAGGCTGGCGAGCTCACTCGGGCCAGGTGCCCGGGGTCGTGTCGCCGGTAGGTCAGGGCCCGGAACGGACGGACGTCCAGTCCCGCCACAGCGTGGGGCAGAGGGCCCGCCGACGACGAGTGCACGACGGGATCGTAGGAGCCGTCGGCCACGCACCGCCGCGGCAGCCGGGTCCCCGGTCCCTGCCGGGCCTCGCACCGGCCGGCGCGCACGCGAGCGGCAGGAGCGGGAGGACAGCGGTGTCGACAGCAGGCTCACCGGAGGACGACCTCCCGGGCGGGGGTGTGCCCGGGGGCGGGGTCTACGAGTGGTACCGGCGCGGCCTGGACCTGCTCAGCGGCGGCGACCCGGCGGCCGCGGCGACCCTGCTCGCCCGGGCGGCGGAGGCCGAGCCCGGCTCGCGCAGCATCCTCGAGGCGCTGGCCCGCGCGCAGTACGACGCCGGGCGCTACCGGGACGCCCTCGACAGCTTCGCCGAGCTCGCGGCGGTCAACCCCACCGACGACTACGCCCAGTTCGGCCTCGGCATGGCCGCCAGCCGCGCCGGCGAGCTGGGCCTGGCCGCCGAGCACCTCGCGCTGGCGGTCGCCATGCGCCCGGACCAGGCGCACTACGCCCGCGCCCTGCGCGGGGTGCGGGCGCGGCGGGCGTCGGGAGGGGGAACGGCGTGAGCGACCCGTCCGCGCGGCCGGCTCTCGCGGCCGGCAGCCCCCGGCCGCCGGCCGAGGTGCACGACGTCGCGCTGCTGGACCTCGACGGCGTCGTCTACGTCGGGCCGGACGCGGTGCCCGGCGTGCCGCAGGCCCTCGCCACCGCCCGCGAGCGGGGGATGCGGCTGGGCTTCGTCACCAACAACGCCGCCCGACCGCCGGAGGAGGTGGCCCGGCACCTGACCGACCTCGGCGTACCGGCGAGCGCGGACGAGGTCATCACCAGCTCCCAGGCGGCGGCGTCGGTCGTGGCCGGGATGCTCGGGCCGGGCGCGCGGGTGCTGCCCGTCGGCGGTCCCGGTGTCGCGGCGGCGCTGCGGGCGGCCGGGCTCACCGTCGTCGAGCGCGCCGAGGACGAGCCGGCCGCGGTGGTGCAGGGCTACGGCCGCGAGGTGGGCTGGGCGCAGCTGGCCGAGGCGGTGGTCGCCGTCCGCAACGGCGCCCGCCACGTGGCCACCAACGCCGACGCGACCATCCCCTCGCCGCGGGGTCCACTGCCCGGCAACGGGGCGATGGTCGGCGTGGTCCGCGACGTCACCGGCCGCGAGCCGCTGGTCACCGGCAAGCCGGACCCCGCCATGCACGCCGAGTGCGTCCGCCGCACCGGGGCGGAGCGCCCCCTGGTGGTCGGCGACCGGCTGGACACCGACGTCGAGGGCAGCCACCGGGCCGGCGCGGCCAGCCTGCTCGTCCTCAGCGGGGTCACCGTCCCCGCCACCCTGCTGGCCGCCGGCCCGCTGCACCGTCCCGACCTGCTGGCCGCCGACGCCGGCGGGCTGCTGGTGCCGCACCCGCCGGTCACCGCCGAGGACGGCGGGTGGCGCTGCGGAGGCTGGCTGGCCACCGCGGACGGCGACGGCCTGCTGGAGCTGCGCGTCGGGGAGGGCGCCGGCGACGGCCTGGACGGGCTCCGCGCCCTGTGCCTCGCCGCCTGGACGGGAACGCCCGGGGGCGGGCCGGCCAGGGTGCTCGCCGCGGACGGGGAGGCGCGCCGCGCGCTCACCGCGTGGGGGCTGGCGGAGCGGTGAGACAGCGCGCCGGCACGAGCGGCCGGGCGAGCCGACGGGGTGTCCGCAGTGTCCTCGGGCGGCCCGCGCCGTCGTCCCCGGCCGGTACCCTCGCGGGCCAGGGGCGCCGCACCGCGCCGCCCCGTGCCCGCCGTCCGGCGACCCCGTCCCCCCTCCCGTCCGAGAGGTCAGCGCCATGACCGAGCCGACCCGGCCGCGACCGGTCCCCGGCCCGCCGCGGCCCGGTCCCGCGGGCGTCCCGGCCCGGCCCGTCCCCGCGGGGCCGGTCGTCGACGCGACGGACGCCGACCAGGGCACCGACGTGCCCGAGCAGCCGGGGACACGGTTCGCCGACCTGGCGCAGCGCCCGGTGGGGGAGCACGTCGCCGTCTTCGAGGCCGAGCACGACCGGCTGAAGCGCGAGCTCGGCACGATCGACCAGCTCTGATGCCGCGCCGCAGCCGACTCGACGCCGAGCTGGTCCGCCGGGGCCTGGCCCGCTCCCGCGAGCACGCCGTCGAGCTGATCACCGAGGGGCGGGTCGCCGTCGCCGGGCGCGCCGCCACCAAGCCGGCCACCGGCGTGGAGGCCGGCACGCCCGTCGTCGTCCGCACCGACCCCGACGAGCACCGCTGGGTCTCCCGCGGCGCGCACAAGCTGATCGGCGCCCTGGACGCCTTCGCCGTGCCGGTCGAGGGCCGCCGCGCCCTGGACGCCGGCGCCTCCACCGGGGGCTTCACCGAGGTGCTGCTGAGCCGGGGTGCCCGCGAGGTGGTCGCCGTCGACGTCGGCTACGGCGAGCTGGCCTGGTCGCTGCGCACCGACGACCGGGTGCGGGTGCACGAGCGCACCAACGTCCGCACGCTGACGCCGCAGCAGATCGACGGCCCGGCCGACCTGGTGGTCGCCGACCTGTCGTTCATCTCGCTGCGGCTGGTGCTGCCCGCGCTCACCGCCTGCGCGACCGACGACGCCGACCTGCTGCCCATGGTCAAGCCGCAGTTCGAGGTCGGTCGCGAGCGGCTGGGCTCGGGCGGGGTGGTCCGGGACCCGGCGGCGCGCGCGGCGGCCGTGCTCGAGGTCGCCGAGGCCGCGGCCGCGCTGGGCTGGGGCACCGCCGGCGTGGTCGCCAGCCCGCTGCCCGGCCCGGCCGGCAACGTCGAGTTCTTCCTGCGGCTGCGCCGCGACGCCGGCGCGCCGGCCGAGGAGGACGTGCGCCGCGCCGTCGCGGAGGGACCACGGTGACGCGGGGGACCGGCCGGGCGGGCACGCCCGTCCGGGGGGACGCTGGGGACCGGCGGCGGACACCGCGGCACAGGGCACAGGCGGGCAGAGCAGCCCGGATCGAGGAGGACCGATGAGCGAGGCCGGCCAGGGCGGATGGCGCCCGGGAGGCGGGCGGCACGTGCTGCTGGCCGTGCACACCGGGCGGCAGGACATCACCGAGCTGGCCCGCAGCTCCGCCGCGCGGCTGGCACGCGCCGGCATCACCGTGCGCGTGCTCGACGACGAGGCCGAGGCGCTCGGCATCGAGGGCGCCGAGGTGGTCCCCGCCGACGCCGAGGCCGCCCGCGGCGCCGAGATCGTCATGGTCTTCGGCGGCGACGGCACCTTCCTGCGCGCCGCCGAGCTCGCCCGCTACAGCCACGCCGCGCTCATGGGCGTCAACCTCGGCCGCGTCGGCTTCCTCGCCGAGACCGAGCCGGAGGCGGTCGAGGAGACGCTGACGGCGATCGAGCAGTGCGCGTACGCGGTCGAGAAGCGGCTGGCCATCGAGGTCGACGTGCTCGACGCCGCCGGCAACGTCGTCGCCGGGACGTGGGGGCTCAACGAGGTGTCGGTGGAGAAGGCCGAGCGCTCGCGGGTGCTCGACGTGGTGGTCTCCATCGACGGGCGGCCGCTGACCAGCTTCGGCTGCGACGGCGTCCTGTTCGCCACCCCCACCGGCTCCACCGCCTACGCGTTCTCCGCCGGCGGCCCGGTGGTGTGGCCCGACGTCGAGGCGATGCTGCTGGTCCCCAGCAACGCGCACGCGCTGTTCTCCCGGCCGCTGGTCACCTCGCCCGACGCCGTGCTCTCGGTCGCGGTCCCGCCCGACGGCAACCGCGCCCGGGTCTCGGCCGACGGCCGGCGTGCGTTCGACGTCCCCGACGGCGGCCGCGTCGACGTGCGGCGCGCGGCCCGGCCGGTGCGCATCGCGCGGGTGCACACGACGACGTTCGGGGACCGGCTGGTCGCCAAGTTCGGGCTGCCGGTGCGCGGCTTCCGCGAGGTCCGCCGGCACGACCCCGGCCACGAGCTGCGGTCCTCACGGAACGTCCTCGCCCGCGACGTCGTGTCCTACCCGGGCAACGGCGACGGGGGCGTCCGGGAGGAGGTGCGCGGTGGCGCCGCGGACCCCGACGCGTGAGCGCACCGGCCGCGCGCGCACCGCGCCCGCCGCCGACCCCGCCGTCCCGGCCGACACCGACGGCGGCCGCCCGCCCGCCCGCCGCGAGGACGCTGCACCGCGCACCGCGCACGGCCTCGGCCGGCTGACCGAGCTGCGCATCCGCGGCCTGGGCGCCATCGACGACGTCACCCTCGAGCTCGGCCGCGGCCTCACCGTGGTCACCGGTGAGACCGGCGCCGGCAAGACGATGGTCGTCACCGGCCTGACCCTGCTGTTCGGCGGCCGCGCCGACCCCGGCCGGGTGCGCGCCACCGGGCGGGCCGGCGTCGAGGGCCGGCTCGAGCTGCCGCCGGACTCCCCGGTGTGGGAGCGGGCCGCCGACGCCGGCGCCGAGCCCGACGACGACGGCAGCCTGATCCTCGCCCGCACGGTCAACGCCGAGGGCCGCTCGCGGGCGCACCTGGGCGGGCGCAGCGTGCCGGTCGGCGTCGTCTCCGAGCTCGCCGAGGGCCTGCTGGCCGTGCACGGGCAGAGCGACCAGCTGCGGCTGTCCCGCCCGGCCGAGCAGCGGCACGCCCTCGACCGCTACGCCGGCCCGGCGCACCTGCAGCTGCTGGAGACCTACCGCGCCGCCTACGCGCGGTGGCGGGAGCTCGCCGCCGACCTCGACCGCCGCCGCGGCCAGGCCCGCGAGCTGGCCCAGGCCGCCGAGGTGCTGCGGCACGGCCTGGACGAGATCGAGGCGCTGGCGCCCGAGCCGGGCGAGGACGAGGCGCTCGACGCGCAGGCCAAGCGGCTGGGCGACGCCGACGCGCTGCGCGCCGCGGTCGACGAGGCGCGCACGGCGCTGGTCGGCGACGTCACCGGCGACCTCGGCGCCGAGGGGCTGCCGCAGGACGCCACCGCGGCGCTGGCCACCGCCGAGCGCGCGCTGGCCGGCACCGACGACCCCGCGCTGGTCCTGCTCGCCCGCGACCTCGCCGACGCCGTCGCGGTCGTGTCCGACGTGAGCGTGCAGCTGGCCGGCTACGTCGCCGACCTCGACGCCGACCCCGCCCGGCTGGCCGAGGTGCTCGACCGGCGCGCGGCGATCACCGCGGTGGTGCGCAAGTACGCCGACCCGGGCGAGGGGCTGGCCGGCGTCCTGCGCTGGGCCGAGGACGCGCGCGCCAAGCTCGACGCGCTCGACGTCTCCGACGAGGCCCTCGAGGCGCTGGAGGCCGCCCGCGACACCGCCCGCGCCGAGGTCGACGACCTCGCCGCCCGGGTGTCGGCCGGCCGCCGCGCCGCCGCCGACGGGTTCGCCGCCGAGGTGGGCCGGGAGCTCGCGGGCCTGGCGATGAAGAGCGCGCGGGTCTCCTTCTCGATCGACAGCCACCCCGACCAGCCGGGGCCCGACGGCGTCGACGAGGTCGCGCTGCTCATGGCCGCCCACCCCGGCGCCCCGCCACGGCCGGTGCACCGCGGCGCCTCCGGCGGTGAGCTGTCCCGGGTGATGCTCGCGATCGAGGTGGTCTTCGCCGGCGCCGACCCGGTGCCGGTGATGGTGTTCGACGAGGTCGACGCCGGCGTCGGCGGGCAGGCGGCCGGGGAGATCGGGCGGCGGCTGGCCCGGCTGGCCCGCGACCACCAGGTCGTCGTCGTCACCCACCTCGCGCAGGTGGCCGCCTTCGCCGACACCCACCTCGTGGTGGACAAGTCCCCGGACACCGCCGCGGGTGTCACCGCCACCGACATCCGGGCCGTCGACGGCGAGGACCGGGTGCGGGAGCTGGCGCGCATGCTCTCGGGCCTCGCCGACAGCGAGACCGGGCAGGCGCACGCCCGCGAGCTGCTCGCCGTCGCCGCCGCGGCGCGCACCGCGTAGGAGCCCGGCCGGTCGTACACGACCGGGTGGTGGGACGCAGGAGTGTCGATCGCGTGACGGGGGTAGGCGGGACCCGTGCGCGCCGACGTCCCGCTCCCGTCACCCCTCGCCGCGGCCTGCCCCGCCCGGACCGCCGGGGGTGACCGGTGAGCTGCTTCAGCTCCGCCGACGAGTCGGCGCACTACGGCTTCTCGGTCTGCATGCTGCTGCAGCAGTACCGCGAGCAGCTGGGGTGGGAGACCGCGCCGCTGGTCGAGCTGGGCACCGGTGACGCCTCGGCGATCGCCGACGTCGTGCAGGGCCTGCCCGGCCTGCGCGTCCGCAGCTACGACATCAGCGAGGACTCGGTGCGGAAGGCGCGGGCCAACATCGCCGAGCGCGGGGTCGCCGACCGCTACACCGTCGAGCTCGGCGACTTCTTCGACCAGGCCGACGCCGCCGGCGGCGAGCCGGTGACCACCGCGATCGCCAACCCGCCCTACATCCCGGCGCCCGACCGCGACATCCTCATGCCCGAGCTGTGGGGCGGCGTCCGCGGCAACGACCTCACCCTTCAGCTGCTCAAGGCCGGCTACGACCACGTGGTCACCGCGGTCGCCAGCTACGCCGATCCGGTCACCACCGTCAGCACCGCCGCCGACCTCGGCTACCGGGTGGTCAACTTCCTCGCCATGGGCCTGGACTACGGGCCCTACAGCAGCGAGCCGAAGGTGCGCGAGCAGATCCGCCGGATCGTCGCGGAGGGCCGCGGATGGGCCGGCGACGACGAGTACATGGTCGCCGTCGCGCTGTTCACGAAGGACCCGGACATCCCCGGCGACCGCGCCGACCAGCTACTGCGGGCGCTGCAGCTGCCGGCCTGAGCCGGGCGCTCAGCCCAGCGGCACGCACAGCGCCGTCGGGTGCCCGCCCGCGGGGCGCCGCCGTCCGCGGCGGTGAGCTCGACGGTCGCGGCGAGCCCTCGGCCGGCGCGGTCAGCGGCGCTTCGCGTAGCCCGCCAGGCCGAACTGCAGCAGCGACAGCCCGCGGCGGCCGGCGGTGCGCAGCTCCTCGGCCAGCTCGGGGCCGGTGACGCCGGCCAGCACCCGGTCGCGGGCCAGCTCCAGCAGCCGCCCGTAGAGCGCGGTGACCGCCGCGGCGGTGAGCTCGGGTTCGACCGCGCCGTCGCCGGCGCCGGTCTCCGCGCGGATCTGCGCCGCCAGCGCCGCGGTGAGCTCGCCGAGGATCTCCCGCTCGCGGGCCTGCAGCGTCCGCGAGCCCCGGACGACCTGGGCCATCGCGGCCACGCCCTCGGCGGCCTCGGGCGTGCCGAGCATGGACATCGCCCGGACGACGAACGTCCCCGCCGCCGCGGCCACCGACTCCCCGGCCGGGCGGGTGGCGACGGCGTCGAGCAGCGCGGCCCGCATCGGCGGGTCGGCGGCGAGGACCAGCCCCTCCTTGACCGGGAAGTGGTTGAAGACCGTCTTCTCCACCACGCCCGCGCGCTGGGCGATCTCCACGACGCTCACCGCGTCGAAGCCGCGCTCGGCGAACAGCTCGGCGGCGGCGTCGACGATCCGGTCGTGGGTCTCCCGCCGCCGGCGCTCCCGCACGCCCGAGCCGCGCCGCTCCCGCCGCCGGGCGGCCCGACGCTCCCCGGCCGGCGCGTCCCCGGGCCGCCCGGCGGGGGCGGGCGGCGGGCCGGGCACGGGGACCGGTGCGGGCGCCGGGCCCCCGGGCACAGCGCGGATGTGCGGGGGAGCCGTCGTCTCCGGCCCTTCCTCCGCGGCCCCGGGACGGGTCGCCGGGATGCTGGCAGCAGGAGCCCCACGTGTCACAGCGGGCAACGCTAGACAGCGCCGCTGGGAGATGGAGCGGTGCTGGTGGGACGTGCGTGCCGGGCGTGTCGCGTCGGCCGTGGTGTCGGACACCCTGCGTGACCAGGCCGTTGCAGTTGCGCGTCGGAGGAGAACCGCCGACGGCGTGCGTGGGACCATCGGCCAATGCGCATCGGCACCCTGCGACGGAGCCGGGCCCAGGAGGCGGCACCCGGGGTGAGCGGCACCGTCCGGCTGGACCGTCGCACGAAGAACCTCACCAAGCGCCTGCGGCCCGGCGACATCGCCGTCATCGACCACGTGGACATCGACCGGGTCAGCGCCGACTCCCTCGTCGCCGCCCGGGTCGGCGCCGTCGTCAACGCCGCGCCCAGCATCTCCGGGCGCTACCCGAACCTCGGCCCGGAGATCATCACCGCGGCCGGCATCCCCCTCGTCGACGGCGTCGGCAAGGACGTGTTCGCCGCGCTCAAGGAGGGCGCGCAGGTCCGCGTCGAGGGCGACACGCTCTACGGCCCCGACGGCACGGCCGTCGCGAAGGGCACCGAGCAGACGCCGGAGACCGTCGCGACCGCGATGGCCGAGGCCAAGGCCGGGCTGTCCACGCAGTTGGAGGCGTTCGCCACCAACACGATGGAGTACATGAAGCGCGAGCGCGCGCTGCTGCTCGACGGCGTCGGCGTGCCCGACGTGCAGACGGCCATCGAGGGCCGGCACGTGCTCGTCGTCGTCCGCGGCTACGACTACAAGGAGGACCTGCAGGCGCTGCGGTCCTACATCCGGGACTACCGGCCGGTCCTCATCGGCGTCGACGGCGGCGCGGACGCGCTCATCGAGGCCGGCTACTCGCCGGACATGATCATCGGCGACATGGACTCGGTCAGCGACCACGTCCTCAAGAGCGGCGCCGAGGTCGTCGTGCACGCCTACGTCGACGGCCGCGCCCCCGGCCTCAAGCGGGTGCAGGACCTCGGCGTCGACGCGATCACCTTCCCGGCCGCGGCGACCAGCGAGGACATCGCGATGCTGCTGGCCGACGAGAAGGGCGCCAAGCTCATCGTCGCCGTCGGCACGCACGCCACGCTGGTGGAGTTCCTCGACAAGGGGCGCGGCGGCATGGCCTCGACCTTCCTCACCCGGCTGCGGCTGGGCGGCAAGCTGGTCGACGCCAAGGGCGTGAGCCGGCTCTACCGCAGCCGCATCTCGACCGCCGCGCTGGTCGTGCTCGTGCTCGCCGCGCTGGTCGCCATCGTCGCCGCCCTGGCCGTCACCACCGCCGGGCGGATCTACTTCGACCTGCTGGTCGACCAGTGGGACAGCTTCGTGTTCTGGTTGGAGAACCTCTTCTCGTGATCGACTTCCGGTACCACCTGGTCTCCCTGATCGCGGTGTTCCTCGCGATCGCCCTGGGGCTGGTGATCGGCGCGACCCAGCTGTCGGGCCCGCTGCTGGACAACCTGCAGGGCCAGGTCACCTCGCTGCAGGACGACAAGCGCGCGCTGGAGGACACCACCCAGGACCTGCAGACGCAGGTCGACAGCAGCCAGGCCTTCGAGTCCGCCGTCGCCCCGGCCCTGGTGCAGGGCGCGCTGACCGGCCGCAGCGTGCTGCTGGTGCAGGCCTCCGAGGAGGTCACCACCGACACCGTCGAGGAGGTCACCGCGCTGGTCACCGAGGCCGGCGGGACGATCTCCGGGCAGGTCTCGCTGGCGCCGGAGTACAGCGACCCGGCCAGCGAGGCGGGCCTGCAGAGCTACGTGACCGGCCCCGGCCGCCCGGCCGGCGTCGTGCTGCCCGAGACCGACGACACGGGCCAGCTGGTCGGCGCGCTGCTCGCCCAGGTCCTCATGGTCCCGGCCGACGGCACCCCGGCCCCCGACACCGCCGCGGTGTCCACCGTGCTGGCCGGGCTGTCGGCGCTGGAGGTCCTCTCCCAGGACTCCGCGTCGGTCACCCCGGCCGACTTCGCCGTGGTGCTCACCGCCGGGGCGCCGACCGGCGAGGACGCCGCCGACCGCAACGACGTGCTGCTGGACCTGGTCACCGCCCTCGACGCCGAGGGCTCGGGCGCGGTCGTGGCCGGCGACGCCGACTCGGCGGGGGAGACCGGCCTGGTGGGCGTCGTGCGCGCCGACCCCGCGGTCTCCGCGGCGGTCTCCTCGGTGGACAACGTGACCAGCCCCTCGGGCCAGATCAGCACCGTGCTGGCGCTGGGCCGCGAGCGCGAGGGCACCTCCGGCAAGTACGGCACCGGGGAGGACACCCAGCCGGTCCCGCCGGTGCCCGCCACCACCCCGTGACCGGCCGCCGGCTCCCGCGCCGCACGACCGGCCGCCGGTTCCTGCTCGCCGCCGCCGGCGCGGCCGCCGCCCGGGCGGGTCTCGCCGCCGCGGCCGCGCTCGACGCCCGCCCCGTCGGCGCCCCGTGGCGGCGCACCAACTACGCCGGGCGGCCGGTGACCCTGCTCGGCGGGCCGGCGCTGGCCGCGGCCGCCACCGCCGGCGCCGTGCTCGGCGCCCCGGCCGGCACCCGCGCCGCCGCCGCCGTCGCCGGGGCGGTGTCCGGGCTGGTCGGCGGCTACGACGACCTCGCCGGTGCCCGCCCCGAGCAGGCGCGGGACAAGGGCCTCGCCGGGCACCTCGCCGCGCTGCGGGCCGGCCGGGTGTCGGCCGGCGCGGTCAAGGTCGCCGGGATCGGCGCGGCCGCCGCGGTCGCGGCGCTGCTCTCGGCAGGCGGGCATGGGGCCCGAGGCAGGCGGGGGATCGCCGACGCCGTCCTCACCACCGGCCTGGTCGCCGGCACCGCCAACCTGGTCAACCTGCTCGACCTGCGCCCCGGCCGCGCGGCCAAGGCCGGCGCGCTCGCCGCCGCGGCGGGCCTGCGCGGCCCGGCCGGCGGCCTGGCCGCCGGTCCGCTCGGCGCGGCGCTGGCGGTGCTGCCCGCCGACCTCGGCGAGCGGGTGATGCTCGGCGACGCCGGCGCCAACGCCCTCGGCGCGGTGCTCGGCCTCCGGGCCGCCGCCGTCCCCTCGCGCCCGGCGCGCGCGGGCCTGCTGGCCGCGGTCACCGCGCTCACCCTCGCCAGCGAGCGGGTCAGCTTCACCCGGGTCATCGAGGCCACGCCGGGCCTGCGGGAGCTCGACCGGCTCGGCCGCCGCCCGGCGTGAGCGCCGGACCGGCGGTGCGCCCGCCCGGCCGCCGCGTCGCACAGGGGGTCGCCGGCGCCGCCGCGCTGATCGCCGTCCTCACCGTGCTGGCCCGCCTCGCCGGCTTCGGGCGCACGCTGGTCTTCACCAACGCCGTCGGCGCGGACAGCACCGGCGACACCTACACCGCGGCCAACGCCGTCCCGAACATCGTCTTCGAGGTGGTGGCGGGCGGGGCGCTGGCCTCCCTCGTCGTGCCGATGCTGGCCGCCGGCATCGCCGCCGGGGACCGCGAGCAGGTCCGCCGGACCGCCTCGGCGCTGCTGGGCTGGACGCTGCTGGTGCTCGCGCCGCTGGCCGCGCTGCTCGCCGTCCTCGCGCACCCGGTCGCCGAGCTGCTGCTCGGCGGCGGCACGCCCGCCGAGGTCGACCTGGCCGCCCGCTTCCTCGTCGTGTTCGCGCCGCAGGTGGTGCTCTACGGCCTCGCCGTCGTCGCCACCGGCGTGCTGCAGGCCCACCGCCGCTTCGCCTGGCCGGCCCTGGCGCCGCTGCTGTCCAGCGTCGTCGTCGCCGCCGCGTACGCCGCCTTCGCGTGGACGGGCGGCGGCCGGGAGGTCCGGGACCTGACGACGACGGGCGAGCTGGTCCTCGGCGTCGGGACGACGCTCGGCGTGCTGGCCCTGGCGCTGGCGGTGCTGCTGCCGGTGCGGGGGCTGCACCTGGGGCTGCGGCCCGCGCTGCGGTTCCCGGTGGGCGCGGCGCCTCAGGTGCGCCGGCTGGCGGTCGCCGGGGTGCTCACCCTCGCCGGGCAGCAGCTGGTGGCCGCGGTCGCCATCCGGCTGGCCGGCGACGGGCCCGACGGCACCCAGGTCGCCTACACCGCCGGGCTCACGCTGTTCCTCGTGCCGTGGGCGGCGGTCGCGGTGCCGCTGGCCACCTCCGCCTACCCGCTCATGGCCGAGCGCGCCGCGGTCGGGGACCTGCCCGGCTACCGCCGCGCGCTGGCGCCGGTCACCGCGCTGGTCGTGGCCGCCAGCGCCGGGGCCGCCGCGGTGCTGGCCGCCGTCGCCGGGCCGATGGCGCGGGTGTTCCTCGTCGACGGGGAGGCCGACCGGGTCGCCGCGCTGCGCGACGCCGTCGTCGCCTTCGCCCCGGGCCTGGTCGGCTACGGCCTGGTCGCCGTCCTCACCCGGGCGCTCTACGCCCGCGGGCTGTGGCGGGCGCCGACGGCGTGCGTGCTCGGCGGGTGGCTGCTCGCCGTGGCCGCCGACGTCGTCCTGTCCACCGCGCTGCCGGTCGCGGACCGGGCGCTGGCGCTGGCCGCCGGGCACAGCGCCGGGGTGACCGCCGCGGGCCTCGGCCTGCTCGTCGTCACGGCGCGGACGGCCGGGCCCACGGGGCTGGCCGGGCTGGCCCGCCTGGGGCTGCCGGCGCTGCTCGCCGCCGGGGCGGGCGCGGCCGCGGGCCTCGCGGTCGCCCGCGCACTGGGCGCCGACCCGGTGCCCGGCGGCTCGCTGCTCGCGACGGCGGGGGCGGGGCTGCTGGCGGCGGCGACCGTGACCGCGGTGGCGGCGGCGGTCATGATGGGGACGGCGCGCCGCCCCCTGACCGCGGCGGCGCGCGCGCTGCGGACGCCCGGGGGGACGGAGGTGCACGGTGGCTGAGGCCCGACCGCTGGCCGGCCGCCGGGTGGCCGAGGTGCTCGCCACCAGCACCGGCGGCGTCGGCACCCACCTGCGCTCGGTGCTGCCCGCGCTGGCCGGCGCGGGCGCCGGGGTCACCGTCTGCGGGCCCGCGGCCACCGACGCGCTGTTCGGCTTCTCCGCCGCGGCCGGCTTCACCCCGGTGGAGATCTCCGCCGGGCTCGACCCGCTCGCCGACACCCGCGCGGTGCTCGCGCTGCGCCGCGCCGCCGCCGGGGCCGACCTCGTGCACGCCCACGGGCTGCGGGCCGGCCTGGTCGCCGCCGCCGCGGTGCGCGGCGGCACCCGCCGCCCGCTGGTGGTCACCCTGCACAACGCGCTGCCCGAGCGCTCCGGCCCGCTCCGCCGGGTGCTGGCCGCCGCCGAACGGGCCACCGTCCGCGCCGCCGACGTCGTGCTGGCCGCCTCCGGCGACCTCGCCGACAACGCCCGCCGCCTCGGCGCCCGCGACGTCCGGGTGGCGCCGGTGTCGGCGCCGGCGCTGCCGCCGGCCCGCCGGTCCCGCGACGAGGTCCGCGCCGGCCTGGGGCTGGCCGACGGCCGCCCGCTGGTGCTCGCCGTCGGGCGGCTGCACCCCCAGAAGGGCTACGACGTCCTCCTCGACGCCGCCGCGACCCTGGCCCGTGGCGCGGCCGGTGACCGCGCGCCGCTGGTCGCGATCGCCGGTGACGGGCCGCTGGAGGCCGAGCTGTCCGCCCGGATCGCCGCGCAGCGGCTGCCGGTGACCCTGCTCGGCCGCCGCGACGACGTCGCCGACCTGCTGGCCGCCGCCGACCTGGTCGTGCTGCCCTCCCGCTGGGAGGCGCGCTCGCTCACCGCCCAGGAGGCGCTGCGGGCCGGCACGCCGCTGGTCGCCACCCGCACCGGCGGGCTGCCGGAGCTGCTCGGCGACGGCGCGCTGCTCGTGCCCCCCGGCGACGCCGCCGCGCTGGCCGGCGCGGTCGCCGACCTGCTGGCCGACCCCGCCCGCGCCGCCGCGCTGGCCGAGGTCGGGCGGGCGCGGGCGGCGGGCTGGCCGGACGAGGCCGCCACCGCCCGCACCCTGGTCGCCGTCTACCGCGAGCTGCTGGGGCCCCCGCGGTGAGGCGCGCCGCCGTCCTGCTGTCCGTGCTGCTGGCGCTGCTCGCCCTCGGGCTGCCCGGATCGGCGGCGGCGGACGACGGCCGGCGCGCCGACCGGGTGCTCGTCGTCGGCGTGCCCGGGCTGGTGTGGGACGACGTCGACCCCGGGCGGACGCCGGCCCTGTGGGAGCTGGCCGACACCTCGCCGGTCGGGGCGGTGTCGGTGCGCGCGGCCCGCTCCACCACCTGCCTGCTCGACGGCTGGGCCACCCTCGGCGCGGGCAACCGGGCCCGCTTCCCGGCGCCGGACGAGATGCTGCCGATGGTCCCGCTGCCCACCGTGCCGCTGCCGGGGGAGACACCGGACGCCCCCGGCGGGTCCGGCGCGGCCCCCTCGCAGGAGCCGGTGCCGGCCGGGCCGCCGGCCAGCCCCGAGCTGTCGCACTGCGGGCTGCAGGAGCGGCTGGCGGAGGCGGGGCTGGCCGATCCGCTCAGCGCCGTCCGCGCGGTCGCCGAGGACGACGCCAGCGCCCGCTTCGGCGCCGAGCCGGGGGCCCTCGGCGCCGCGGTCGGCTGCGCGACGGTCGTCGGCCGGGCGGCGGCGCTGGCCGTGGCCGCGCCCGGGGTCGGGCTGACCCGCGAGGACGCGCTGCCGGCCGACCCGGCGGCGCTGGCCGCGCTGCTGGAGCCCTGCCCGCTCACGCTGGTCTCCCTCGACGGCCTGGTCGACGCCGGCGTCCCCGCGCCCGAGGGCAGCGAGACCGGCACCGACCCGGTCTCCCGCGAGGCCGCGCTGGCCGCCGTCGACGAGCAGGTGGCCCGGCTGCGCGCCGCCGTGGACACGCTGCCCGGCGAGACGCTGCTGCTGGTGCAGGGCGTCTCGGAGGTCAACGACGGCCGCCCGCAGCTGCACGTGGGCATCGCCTCGGGTC
Organism: Geodermatophilus sp. SYSU D00663; assembly: GCF_054050655.1. Taxonomy (NCBI): domain Bacteria; kingdom Bacillati; phylum Actinomycetota; class Actinomycetes; order Geodermatophilales; family Geodermatophilaceae; genus Geodermatophilus; species Geodermatophilus sp. SYSU D00663. The sequence goes on from NZ_JBJGZT010000009.1 coordinate 18,261, forward strand.
CCGGGTTCCCCGGACCGGGGTGGCTGACGTCGGCCAGCACCGGCCGGGCGCCGTTCACCCAGCTCATCGACGTCGCCCCGACCGTGCTGCGCGCGCTGGACCTCGAGCAGCCGGCGTCGGTCAACGGCCAGCCGCTCACCGTGGCCGGGGGCCGTCCGGCCACCGCGGAGGCGGTCGCGGAGCTGGAGCGGGCCAACACCGCCGCGGTCACCCACCACCGCAGCACCGGCACGTTCTTCACGGCGCTGGTGGCGGTGCAGGCCGCCGTCGTCGTCCTCGGCGTGCTCGTGCTCGGCCTCACCCGCGGCGCGCGGCCGCGCGCCCGGCTGCGGCCGGTGCTGGAGCTCGCGGCCCTGGCGGCCGCGGCGCTGCCGGTGGCCACCTACCTGGCCGGGCTGCTGCCCTGGGAGCGCGCCGGCTCGCCGCGGTGGGCGCTGGCCGGGGCGCTGCTGGTGGCCGACGCCGCGGTGGTCGCGGTCGCCGTCCTGGGGCCGTGGCGCCGCCGCCGGGGCGGGCCGCCGCTGGCCGTCCTCGCGGTCACCGTCGGCACGCTGGTCGCCGACGTGCTCACCGGCTCGTCGCTGGAGCTGGACGGGCTGCTCGGCTACGACGCGATCGTCGCCGGGCGGTTCACCGGCTACGGCAACCTCACCTCCGGCCTGCTGGCGGCGGCCGCGCTGGTCGGCACCGCCGTCGTCGCCACCGCGGCGGGCCGCCGCGCCGGGCGGGACGACGGCGGGCGGCGGGCGCGGCGGGTCACCGGCGCCGTCGTCCTGGGCGCCGGGCTGGCCACCGTGGTGCTGGTCGGCGCGCCGGGGCTCGGCCGCGACTTCGGCGGCGTGCTCGCGGTGCTGCCCGGCTTCCTGCTGCTGGCGATGCTGCTCACCGGCGTGCGCGTGACCGCGGTGCGGCTGGCCGCGGTGCTCGGCGCCGGGGTGGTCGCCGTCGGCACGCTGGCGTTCCTGGACTGGCTGCGGCCGGCCGCCGAGCGCAGCCACCTCGGCCGGTTCGTCGAGCAGCTGCTCACCGGCGAGGCGTGGACGGTGGTGAGCCGCAAGGCCTCGGCCAACGTCGGCATCCTGCTCGGCAGCGCGCTGGCCTGGATGCTGCCGGTGGCGCTCGTGGCCGCCGTCTGGCTGGTGCGCGGCCGCCGGCCCGCGCTGCTGCGCGGTCCCGGCCTGCTCCGCGACGGCGGCTCGGGCCTGCGCCCGGCCGACGCGGCCGTGCTGCGCGCCGGGCTGGTCGCCGCGGCGCTGAGCCTGGCCCTGGGCGCCGCGGTCAACGACTCCGGCGTCGCGCTGCCCGCGACCGCCGCCGCGCTGCTCGTGCCGCTGCTGGTGACGCTGGCCACGACGGCGCCGGGCCGGCGGGGCGTGCCCGCGGACAGCCGGGACGAGGACCCGGACCGTGTTACGGTGGGTTCCCGTGGGTCGACCTGGAATGCGTGATCGCGGGCTCCTCCACAACTCCCAGCCGACGAAGTTCGTCTTCGTCACCGGTGGAGTTGTCTCCTCTCTCGGCAAGGGCCTGACGGCCAGTTCCCTCGGCGCTCTGCTGTCCGCCCGCGGCCTGCGGGTGACCATGCAGAAGCTGGACCCGTACCTCAACGTGGACCCCGGGACGATGAACCCGTTCCAGCACGGCGAGGTCTTCGTCACCGAGGACGGCGCCGAGACCGACCTCGACGTCGGCCACTACGAGCGGTTCCTCGACACCGACCTCGGCCGGCGCTCGAACGTCACCACGGGGCAGGTCTACTCCGACGTGATCGCCAAGGAGCGGCGCGGGGAGTACCTCGGTGACACCGTGCAGGTCATCCCGCACATCACCAACGAGATCAAGTCCCGCATCCTCGCCGCCGCGGAGTCCGGCACCGAGGACGACGAGGGCGTGGACGTCGTCATCACCGAGATCGGCGGCACCGTCGGCGACATCGAGTCGCTGCCCTTCCTCGAGGCCGCCCGGCAGGTGCGCCACGAGATCGGCCGGGACAACTGCTTCTTCCTGCACATCTCGCTGGTGCCCTACATCGCGCCGTCGGGCGAGCTGAAGACCAAGCCGACGCAGCACTCGGTCGCCGCGCTGCGCAACATCGGCATCCAGCCCGACGCGGTGGTCTGCCGCGCCGACCGCGAGATCGGCACCGGCCTCAAGCGCAAGATCAGCCTGATGTGCGACGTCGACGCCGAGGGCGTGATCTCCTGCCCCGACGCGCCGTCGATCTACGACATCCCCAAGGTGCTGCACCGCGAGGGCCTGGACGCCTACGTCGTCCGCCGGCTGGGCCTGCCCTTCCGCGACGTCGACTGGACCGTGTGGGGCGACCTGCTCGAGCGGGTGCACCGCCCGAAGCAGACGGTGACGATCGCGCTGGTCGGCAAGTACGTCGACCTGCCCGACGCCTACCTGTCGGTCAGCGAGGCGCTGCGCGCGGGCGGGTTCGCCCACCGCGCCCGGGTGCAGATCCGCTGGGTGCCCTCCGACGACTGCCAGACCCCCGAGGGGGCGGCGGCCGCGCTGTCCGACGTCGACGGCGTGTGCATCCCCGGCGGGTTCGGCGTCCGCGGCATCGAGGGCAAGCTCGGCGCGATCCGCTACACCCGCACCAACGGCATCCCGACCCTGGGGCTGTGCCTGGGCCTGCAGTGCATGGTCATCGAGTACGCCCGCAACGTGGCCGGGCTCGAGCAGGCCAACTCCGCCGAGTTCGACCCCGACACCCCCGACGCGGTCATCGCCACCATGGCCAGCCAGGTCGACGTCATCGCCGGCGAGCGCGGGCTGGGCGGCACCATGCGGCTGGGCAGCTACCCGGCGCACCTGCTCAAGGGCTCGCAGGCCGCGGCCGCCTACGGCTCGACCGAGATCACCGAGCGGCACCGGCACCGCTACGAGGTGGCCAACGCCTACCGCGACCGGCTCTCCGACGCCGGCCTGGTGTTCAGCGGCACCTCGCCCGACGGCCTGCTGGTCGAGTTCGCCGAGCTGCCGCGCGAGGTGCACCCGTTCTTCGTCGGCACCCAGGCCCACCCGGAGCTCAAGAGCCGCCCCACCCGCCCGCACCCGCTGTTCGCGGCGTTCGTCGACGCGGCCATCGACCGCGCCGAGTCCGCCCGGCTGCCGGTGCCGGTGGAGGCCGAGGCGGAGAAGGTCGGGATCTGAGGTGACCGAGCCGGCCGCCGACGGCGACTACCGCGTCCTCGACAGCGAGACGGTCTACGAGGGGCGGGTCATCTCGCTGGTCAAGGACACCGTCGCCATGCCCGGCGGCGGCGACAGCGTGCGCGAGGTGGTCCGCCACCCGGGCGCGGTCGCCGTCGTCGCGCTGGGCGACGACGGGCAGGTCGTGCTGCTCCGGCAGTACCGGCACCCGGTCGGCGGCTACCTGTGGGAGCTGCCCGCCGGCCTGCGCGACGCCGACGGCGAGCCGCCGCTGGAGACCGCGAAGCGGGAGCTGGCCGAGGAGGTGCGCATGGCCGCCGAGCGGTGGTCGCTGCTCACCACCAGCTTCAGCACCCCGGGCTTCTGCGACGAGCTGGTGCTGGTCTACCTCGCCGAGGGCCTGTCCGACGTCGACCGGCCCGAGGGCTTCACCGTGGAGCACGAGGAGCTCGACATGACCGTCGAGCGGGTGCCGCTGGACGACGCCGTGCAGTGGGTGTTCGACGGGCGGATCCGCAACGCCGCCGCCGTCATCGGCCTGCTCGCCGCCGCCCAGCACCGCGCCGCCGGCCCACGCCTGCGCCCCGTCGACGCCACCTGACGGACCCTCTCGCCCCCACCGCTCGCGCGCTCGCGGCGGGACCCTGCAAGGGGGCCGTCACGCGATGACGACGGGGCTGGACCAGCCGACCTGCTCGTACTCGGTGACCTGCGTGCCGGCGTCGAGGACGAGCTCCTCGAGCCAGAAGACGTAGGGGACGCCGCTGGTCAGCCCGCCGATGCCCGCGGTCACCTCGCCGCAGTCGCCACGCTGCCCGACGGTCACCTGCGGCGGCGCCGGCTGCGGGCCGGGGACCAGCTGCTGGCCGACCGCCGTCACCCGGTAGCCCTGCACCGACTCCCGGCCGTCGGCCTGCCAGCTCACCGTCGCCGACCCCACCCCCGGGACGACGCCCGGCGGCACCTGGCGCAGGCCGCCGTAGCCGCCGCACTGCGCGGGCGGCGGCGTGGTCTGCAGCGGCTCGCCGCGCGGGACCAGCGGGCTCGGCACCTCGACGTGCAGCCGGCGCGGCACCGGCAGCGCGAGCACCGGGGCGTCGACCACCGGCCCGGGCGCCGCCGCGACCGGCTGCGGCGCGTCGGCCACGCGGGCGGGCTCCGGGCCGTCGGCGGCGCCCGCGTCGCGGAACGGCGCCCAGGACGCGGTCACCTGCGCGGCGAGGTCCGTGGCCGGTGCCGACAGCACGACCAGCCCCACCGCCGCCACGGCGGCCACCCGCCCGGCGATCCCGCCGGCTGACGGGCCCCGCCGCCGTCTCGCTCGTCCCACGGTCACCTCCCGGCTCGGGAGGTGACATCGGCACCGGTGGCCGCGTCCTCAACCCGAGAGCGGCGGCGCGGTGGCGCCGGAGCCCGCCGCGTCCGGGACGGGCAGCCGCAGCCCCAGCCGCCCGGCCTCCAGCGCGGCCAGCGCCCGCACCGCGGCGGGGTCGCCGGCCCGCCAGGCCGCGCCGGTCCCCGGCGGCAGCGCGGCCAGCCGGGGGAGCGGGGCGGTGGCGACGGCGCGGGCGGCGAGCAGGTGCAGGTCCGGGTCGAGGCCGCCGACCAGCCGCTCCACCGCCGTCGCCTCCTGCACCCAGCGCAGCCGCCACGGCAGCCAGCGCAGCAGCAGCCAGCCCACCGGCAGCACCACGAGGACGACGGCGAGGAGCAGCGCGAGCGTGCCGACGGCGTCCTGCGCCGCCTGCCCGGCGCCCCGCACGGAGCCCGCGGCGTCGCCGAGCGCGTCGAACGGGGAGGACAGCTCGTCGCCGACCACCGGCACGTCCTGCGCGGCGTCGGCGGCCGCGCCCATGCTGTCGGCGACCGACGTCCCGAGGTCCTCCACCGCCCGGCCGGGCGCCGCCAGCGCCAGCACCGCCCCGTGCACCGCGCGCGCCACCAGCACCCACAGCACGGCCCAAGCCAGCAGTCCGGCGTCGGCCGCCACCTGGCGCAGGCGGGCGTCGGGTCGGGCGGCGTACAGGCGCATCAGCGGGTCCTCCCGGGGGTTCGGCGACGCGTTCCGGCCCCCGCCATCGTCGGCGCTGCGCGCGGTCCCGGCAGCGCGGGAGCGGCCAGGCTCTAGGGTCCGGAGTGAGCTCCCTCACCCGGAGCGGACGGCAGGCGCGGGCCGACGACCTCGGCCCGGTCGAACATCCAGGAGTGGTCATGCGCGTCGGGGTGCCCCGCGAGGTCAAGAACAGGGAGTACCGGGTGGCGTTGACCCCGGCCGGGGTCACGGAGCTGACCCGGGCCGGGCACACGGTGCTCGTCGAGCAGGGCGCGGGGGAGGGCAGCTCCATCCCCGACGCCGACTACACCGCCGCCGGCGCGCGGATCGTCGCGAGCGCCGACGACGTGTGGGCCGACGCCGACCTGCTGCTCAAGGTCAAGGAGCCCGTCGAGGAGGAGTACGGGCGGCTGCGCGCCGGGCAGACGCTGTTCACCTACCTCCACCTGGCCGCCTCGCGGGCGTGCACCGAGGCGCTGGTCGCCTCCGGCACCACCGCGATCGCCTACGAGACCGTGCAGACGGCCGGCGGCGCGCTGCCGCTGCTCGCGCCGATGAGCGAGGTCGCCGGGCGGATGGCGCCGCAGGTCGGCGCGCACAGCCTCGAGCGCGCGCACGGCGGCCGCGGGGTCCTGCTCGGCGGGGTGTCGGGCGTCTACGCGGCCAAGGTCGTCGTCATCGGCGCCGGGGTGTCGGGCATGAACGCCGCGACCATCGCCCTGGGCATGCAAGCCGAGGTCGTCGTCCTCGACCGCGACGTCGACAAGCTGCGCGCAGCCGACCGGGTCTACCGCGGCCACCTGCAGACGGTGACCTCCAACGCCTACGAGGTCGAGCGCGCCGTCCTCGACGCCGACCTGGTGATCGGCGCGGTGCTGGTCCCCGGCGCCAAGGCGCCCACGCTGGTGAGCAACGAGCTGGTCAGCCGGATGAAGCCGGGGTCGGTGCTCGTCGACATCGCCGTCGACCAGGGCGGGTGCTTCGAGGACTCCCGTCCCACGACACACGACGACCCGACCTTCCGGGTGCACGAGTCGGTGTTCTACTGCGTGGCGAACATGCCCGGCGCCGTCCCGAACACCTCCACGCACGCGCTCACCAACGTGACGCTGCCCTACGTCATGGCCCTGGCCGAGCAGGGGACGCGGGCGGCCGTCGCCGCGGACCCGGCGCTGGCGCACGGCGTCAACGTCGTCGCCGGGCAGGTGACCCTGTCCGAGGTGGCCGAGGCGCACGGGATGACCGCCGTGCCCTGGGAGGAGGTCCTGTCCTGACGACAGCGACGGGAGCGCCGCAGCGGGGGGCGAGCGAGGAGCGGACCGGCGCGCGGGGCCTGGCCGGGGGACGGGGCCCGACGACGACGCCGGGTGCCGGTCCCGACGTCGAGCGCGTGGTCGGCGGCTACCTCGACCACCTCGCCGTCGAGCGCGGCCTGGCCGCCAACACCATCGCCTCCTACCGGCGCGACCTGCGCCGGTACGCGCGGTTCCTCGCCGACGCCGGGGTGCGGGGCCTCGGGGAGGTCGCGGAGAGCGACGTCTCCGGGTTCCTCGCGGCGCTGCGGGCCGGCGACGACGAGCACCCGCCGCTGTCGGCCACCTCGGCCGCGCGCGCCGTCGTCGCCGTCCGCGGGCTGCACCGCTTCGCGCTGCTCGACGGGCTGGTGCCCGGCGACGTCGCCGCGGAGGTCCGGCCGCCCGCGCCGGCGCGGCGGCTGCCCAAGGCCATCCCGGTCGAGGCGGTGGTGACGCTGATCGAGGCCGCGGGGTCGGTGGAGGGCCCGCGCGGGCTGCGGGACCGGGCGCTGCTCGAGGTGCTCTACGGCACCGGCGCGCGCATCTCCGAGGCGGTCGGCCTCGCCGTCGACGACCTCGACCGCGGCCAGGCCGTGGTGCGGCTGGCCGGCAAGGGCGGCAAGGAGCGGATCGTCCCGGTGGGCAGCTACGCGCTGCGCGCCGTCGAGGACTACCTGGTGCGCGCCCGCCCGGCGCTGGCCGCGGCGGGGAGGGGCGGCGTCCGGGGCGGGCGGCTGTTCCTCAACGCCCGCGGCGGGCCGCTGTCGCGGCAGAGCGCCTGGGCGATCCTGCGGTCGGCGGCCGAGCGGGCCGGGCTGGACCCCGACCACGTCTCGCCGCACACGCTGCGGCACTCGTTCGCCACCCACCTGCTCGACGGCGGCGCCGACGTCCGCGTCGTGCAGGAGCTGCTCGGCCACGCGTCGGTGACGACGACCCAGGTCTACACGCTGGTCACCGTCGACAAGCTGCGCGAGGTGTACGTCAGCAGCCACCCGAGGGCCCTGTCCTGACGAGGGCGGGGGCGCCCGTCTGGCAGGTCCTGCCCACGGCTACCCGCCGGTACTCCGGAACCTGGGCGACATCCGCCAGCAACCGGCGTGTCCCGTGGATCGTTCGTGGTGATCTCCCTACCGTCGGGGAGGACCCGAGCGGACCGGGCCGGCCGAGACCGCGGCCGGCTCCGCCGGGGAGCACGGAGGAGTGGCACTCATGGCGATCCGAGGGGACGTGGCCGGGCAGGCCCTCGCACTCCCGGCCGACGGCGGGGAGATGGGTGCGGCCGCCTCGAAGCTGGACCCCGCCCGCGCGCGGCAGCGCAAGCTGCCCGAGCCGCCGCCGCTGACCCAGCACGGCCCGGCGCGGGTCATCGCGATGTGCAACCAGAAGGGCGGCGTCGGCAAGACGACGTCGACGATCAACCTGGGTGCCGCGCTGGTCGAGTACGGCCGCAAGGTGCTGCTGGTCGACCTGGACCCGCAGGGTGCGCTGTCGGTCGGCCTGGGTGTCCCCTCCCAGCAGCTGGACCGCACGATCTACAACGCCCTCATGGAGCAGCGGACCACGCTGGCCGACGTCCGCGTGCCCACCGACGTCCCGGGCCTGGACCTGGTGCCGAGCAACATCGACCTCTCCGCCGCCGAGGTGCAGCTGGTCAGCGAGGTCGCCCGCGAGCAGACGCTGCTGCGCAAGCTGGCCGACGTCCGCGACGAGTACGACTACGTCCTCATCGACTGCCAGCCGTCGCTGGGCCTGCTCACGGTCAACGCCCTGACCGCGGCGCACGGCGTGGTCATCCCGCTGGAGTGCGAGTTCTTCTCGCTGCGCGGCGTGGCGCTGCTGGTCGACACGATCGACAAGGTGCGCGAGCGGCTCAACCCCGAGCTGGAGATCTCCGGGATCCTCGCCACGATGTACGACACCCGGACCGTGCACTGCCGGGAGGTGTTCAGCCGGGTGGTCGAGGCCTTCGGCGACACCGTGTTCCAGACGGTCATCCAGCGCACCGTGCGCTTCCCGGAGACGACCGTCGCCGGCCAGCCGATCACCACCTGGGCGCCGACCTCGTCGGGTGCGGCCGCCTACCGCGACCTGGCCAAGGAGGTCATCGCCCTGTGACGCGTCGCCCCGTCCTCCCCGGCGCGGCCGAGCTGTTCCGCCGCACCGACGTGCCGCAGGCGGAGGTCACCGAGCTGCCGAGCGTGAGCTCGGCGGTCAGCTCCCCGGCGCTGCGGGGTTCCCGCCGCGCGGCGGAGACGGCCCCCGACGACGAGTCGCCCGCCCCGCTCACACTGGTCCCCGGCGGCGCGCCGGCCGACGCGCTGGCCGCCTTCCGCGCGCCGGCGCCGGCTCCCGCCCCCGGCGCCCGCACCCGGGGCAAGCCCGCCCGGGCGGCGGGCAACGGCCGCACCCGGCACGACGAGAAGATCACCGTCTACCTCTCCGCCGAGGAGCTGCTGGCGCTGGAGAGCGCCCGGCTCACGCTGCGCGCCCAGCACGGCGTGGCCGCCGACCGCGGCCGCATCGTGCGCGAGGCGATCGCGGTGCTGCTCGCCGACCTCGAGGAGCAGGGCGAGGACTCGGTGCTCGTCCGCCGCCTGCGCGGCTGACGGAGGCGCCCCGTGCCCCCCGCCGCGCACACGCTCGTGGCGGGCCCCTGCACGGAGGCCAGGGCGCATACGCTTGCTCCCCGTGAGCGGTGAGGTGCAGGCGGTGGCGGAGCGCCCGGCGGAGCCGGCGCGCTTCACCGTGCGGCTCACCAACTTCGAGGGCCCGTTCGACCTGCTGCTGCAGCTGATCGGCAAGCACCAGCTCGACGTCACCGAGATCGCCCTGTCGGTGGTCACCGACGAGTTCATCGCTCACCTGCGGGCGCTCGGCGACGAGCTCGACCTCGACCAGGCCAGCGAGTTCCTCGTCGTCGCCTCCACCCTGCTCGACCTCAAGGCCGCGCGGCTGCTGCCCGCCGCCGAGATCGAGGACGAGGAGGACCTCGAGCTGCTCGAGGCCCGCGACCTGCTGTTCGCCCGGCTGCTGCAGTACCGCGCCTACAAGCAGGCCGCCGCGTTCCTCCGCGAGCGCGAGACCGTCGCCGCCGGCCGGTACCCCCGCGAGGCGCCGCTGGAGCCGCGGTTCGCCGAGCTGCTGCCCGAGGTGCTGCTCGGCGTCACCCCCGAGCGGTTCGCCGCGCTCGCCGCGAAGGCGCTCACGCCGAGGGAGCCGCCGACCGTCGGCGTCTCGCACCTGCACGCGCCGCCGGTGAGCGTGGCCGAGCAGCTGCTCGCCGTGCGCACCGCGCTCATCGGTGCCGGGACGCTCACCTTCCGCGCGCTGACCGCCGAGTGCGGCTCGACCCTGGAGGTCGTCGCCCGCTTCCTCGCGCTGCTGGAGCTCTACCGCCAGCAGCGGGTCACCTTCACCCAGCTGGCGCCGCTGGGGGAGCTGCACGTGCGGTGGACCGGCCCGGTGCCCTCCGGTCCCGCCGACCCGGCCGCGGAGGACCCCGCCGACGACGTCGCGACGGAGGACCTGCCGTGAGCGACCGGCCGGAGGAGCAGGAGCCGGACGGGCGGGGGGTGGAGGGGCGGGGCCCGATCTCCTGGGAGACCCTGGCCGCCGAGCTCGAGGCCACCCGCGAGCGGGACCCCGACCGCCCCGACGCGGCCGACCCCGCGGTGTGGGACGCCGTCGCCGCGGAGCTCGCCGCCCGCGTCGCCGAGCGGCCGGCGCCGGGTCACGACGACGTCCCGCCGGTCCCCGAGGAGCCGCTGGTCCTCCCGGGGATGCCGGAGCCGGCGCCGGCACCCGAGCCGGAGCCGGAGGTGGCGCTCGACCCGGCGGAGCTGCGCGGCGGGCTGGAGGCGCTGCTGTTCGTGGCCGACGGGCCGGTCGACGAGGCGACGCTGGCCGGCGCGCTCCGCTGCCCGGTCGCCCGGGTGCGCACCGCGCTGGCCGACCTCGCCGCCGACCACGACGCCCGCCGGTCCGGCATCACGCTGCGCCGGGTGGGGGAGGGCTGGCGGTTCTACACCCGCGAGGAGTTCGCCCCCGTCGTCGAGCGGCACCTCGCGGAGGGGCAGCGGACCCGGCTGACCCAGGCGGCGCTGGAGACCCTCGCCGTCATCGCCTACCGGCAGCCGGTGACCCGCGCGCGGGTGTCGGCGATCCGCGGGGTCGGCGTCGACGGCGTCATGCGCACCCTGCTCGCCCGCGGCCTGGTCGCCGAGGTCGGCACCGACCCCGACAGCGGCGGCGGCCTCTACGGCACGACGCCGCTGTTCCTCGAGCGGCTCGGGCTCACCGGCCTCGACGAGCTCCCGCCGCTGGCGCCGTTGCTGCCCGACCCCACCGCGCTGGCCCGGGAGGAGGACCCGGACCGGTGAGCGTCCTCCCGCACCGACCGGCTCCCGCCGCGGGGGTGGGAGACTGGGCGCGACATGGACACCGCACCGCACAGCGACGAGTACACCGACCCGGACGAGACCCCCGGCACACCCGGCGGTGAGGGCTGGTCGGAGGACATGGAGCTCGCCCCGGCCCACCCCGGCGACCGCGAGCCGTCCGCCGCGCCGGAGGAGCGCGAGGGGGAGCGGCTGCAGAAGGTGCTCGCCCGCGCCGGCGTCGGCTCCCGCCGCGTCTGCGAGGAGATGATCGACCGCGGCCGGATCAGCGTGAACGGCCGCGTCGTCACCGTGCAGGGCATGCGGGTCGACCCGCACACCGACAAGATCGCCGTCGACGGCCGGCGGATCGAGCTGCGCGACGACCGGGTCACCTACGCGCTGAACAAGCCGGCGGGCGTCATCACCGCGATGAGCGACGACCGGGACCGGCCCACCGTCGGCGACATGATCGGCGACCTCGCGCCCGGGCTGGTGCACGTCGGCCGGCTCGACCAGGACACCGAGGGCCTGCTGCTGGTCACCAACGACGGCGAGCTGGCGCACCGGCTGGCGCACCCCTCCTACGAGGTGAGGAAGACCTACCTGGCGCAGGTGTCCGGGTCGATCCCGCGCGACCTGCACCGCCGGCTGCGCGCCGGGATCGAGCTCGACGACGGCCCGGTGAAGGTGGACGCCTTCCACGTCGTGGACACCCACGCCGGCCAGTCGGTCGTCGAGGTCGTGCTGCACGAGGGGCGCAAGCACATCGTCCGGCGGCTGCTGGCCGCGGTGGACCTGCCGGTGTCCCGGCTGACCCGCACCGCGATCGGGCCGATCTCGCTGCAGCGGATGCGCAGCGGCTCGATCCGCCGGCTCACCCGCCAGGAGGTCGGCGCGCTCGAGGAGCTCGTCGGCCTCTAGCCGGCCGCGGCCCGCCCCCCGGGGCGGGGGGACGGGCCGCGGGCGGTCAGAGCGCGGTGATCTCGACCGGGGTGGACAGCACCCGGTCCGGCCCGACGACCCGGTCCGGCCCGGTGAGCCGCACCGTCGCCCGCAGCCGCAGGTCCTCGCTGGAGGCGCCGACGGCGAGCTGCACCTCCCCGGCCTCGACCACGCGGCGCAGGTCCCGCCCGGTGAACGACGCCCGGTCGGCGTGCAGGCGGAACGTCACCCGCGCCGCGGCGCCGGCGTCGAGCTCCACCCGGGCGAAGCCGACCAGCCGGCGCAGCGGCTGCACCACGCTGGCCACCGGGTCGGACAGGTACAGCTGCACCACCTCCGCACCCGCGCGGGCGCCGGTGTTGCGGACCGTGCAGGAGACGGTCAGCTCGCCGTCGGTGGCCCACTCCTCGCCGGACACCGCGAGGTCGGACCAGTCGGCGGTCGTGTAGCCCAGCCCGTGGCCGAACGGGAACAGCGGCGTCGGGTCGGCCGAGCTGATCCCGCCGGCGCGGCCGAGGGTGGGCGCCAGGTAGGTGGCCGGCGACCCGCCCGGCCCGCGCGGCACCGACACCGGCAGCCGGCCCGAGGGGTTGACCCGGCCGCTGAGCACGCCCGCGACCGCGCCGGCGCCCTCCTCGCCGGGGAAGAACGCCTGCACGACGGCCGCGGCCCGGCCGGCGACGTCGCCGAGGGCGTAGGGCCGGCCGGTGAGCAGCACGACGACGACCGGGGTGCCCGACTCCAGCAGCGCGTCGAGCAGCTCGCCCTGCACGCCCGGCAGCCGCAGGTCGGCGGCGTCGCAGCCCTCGCCGGAGGTGCCGCGGCCGAACAGGCCCGAGCTGTCGCCGACCACGGCCACGCACACGTCGGCGTCGCGGGCCGCGGCCACGGCGGCGTCGAAGCCGCTGCGGTCGGGCTCCTGCACCGGGCAGCCCGGGGCGGTGGTGACCTCGGCGCCGGTGAACTCGGCGCGGACGGCGTCGAGCAGCGTGGGCACCTCCAGGCCCACCGGCACGTCGGGGTGCTGCGGGCCGACGTGGTTGGGGAAGGCGTAGCAGCCCATGAGGGACAGCACGGAGTCCGCGCACGGGCCGACGACGGCGATCCGCCGCGGCGCCGCCAGCGGCAGGGAGCCGCCGGGGTTGTCCAGCAGCACCACCGACCGCTCGGCGAGCACGCGGGCGATCTCGCGCAGGTGCGGCGGGTCGAAGTCCAGCGGCTCGCCGCTGCGCAGCGCCTCCGGCTCGGGGTCCCAGCCGGCGTCGAGCAGGCCGAGCTCGCCCTTCTGCCGCAGCACCCGCTCCACCGCGCGGTCGACCAGCGCCTCGGGCACCTCGCCCGACCGCACCCGCTCCAGCAGCGGCGCGCCGTAGCAGCGGACCGTCGGCAGCTCGACGTCGACACCGGCGGCCAGCGCCTGCGCGGCGGCCTCGCCGGGGGAGCCGGCGACGTGCTGGGTGGTCTCCAGGAACGAGACGCCGAAGTAGTCGGCGACCACGACGCCGTCGAAGCCGAGGGTCCCGCGCAGCAGGTCGGTGAGCAGCGCCGGGTCGGCGGCGGGCGGGACGCCGTCGACGGCGGCGTAGGAGTGCATCACCGAGCGGGCGCCGCCCTCGCGCAGCGCCGTCTCGAACGGCGGCAGCAGCAGGTCGGCGAACTCGCGCGGGCCCAGCCGCACCGGGGCGTGGTTGCGCCCTGCGCCCGAGGCGGAGTAGCCGGCGAAGTGCTTGAGGGTGGCGACGACGCCGGTGTCCTCCAGGCCGCGGACGTAGGCGGTGCCCAGCGCGGCGACGAGGTACGGGTCCTCGCCGATCGTCTCCTCGGTGCGGCCCCAGCGGGCGTCGACGGTCACGTCGAGGACCGGCGCGAGCCCCTGGTGCACGCCGATGCGGCGCATGAGCCCGCCGATGCCGGCCGCCATCGCGTGCACGGTCACGGGGTCGAAGGAGGCCCCCCAGGCCAGCGGCGTCGGGAACACGGTCGCCTGCCAGGCGGCGAGCCCGGTCAGGCACTCCTCGTGCGCGACGGCCGGGATGCCCAGCCGCGAGCCCTCGACGATGCCGCGCTGGGTGCTGGCCAGGACGCGGGCGCCGGTGAGCGGCTCGACCGGCACGGTGCCGAACACGCGGGTCAGCTGCCCGAGGCCGGGCCGGGTGAGCTCCTCCCACGGCGGGAGCGGCTCGGAGAACTCGTGCTGGTTGGGGGCGACGTCCTCACCCTCGCCGATCGTCGTCCACACGCCGTAGAGCTGGGCGACCTTCTCCTCGAGGGTCATCTGGGCCATCAGCTCGCGCACCCGCACGTCCAGCGGCCGGGACGGGTCCCGCCAGTCGCCGGTGGCGGGTGCGTCGAGCAGGGATCGGTCGGTCACGGGGCGGCTCCAGACGTGCGGGGAGGAGCCGGACGGCGCGGGCCGCCCGGCCGGTGTGCGGGGACGGGGTCAGGGACGGCGGGCCGTGGAGGCGCGCGGGACGAGCGAGGTGGCCAGCTCCACCCGCTGGCTGGTCAGCTCCCGGCCGCTGACCAGGTCGAGCAGCATGCGCCCGGCCATCCGGCCCATGTCGGCCAGCGGCTGGCGCACGGTGGTCAGGGGAGGGGAGGACCAGCGGGCCATCGGCAGGTCGTCGAAGCCGACGACGGACAGGTCCCCCGGCACCGACAGGCCCGCCTGGCGGGCGGCCTCGAGGACGCCGAAGGCCTGCTCGTCGCTCCCGGCGAAGACCGCCGTCGGCGGGTCGGGCAGCTCGAGCAGCTCGCGGGCCCGCTCGTAGCCGCCGTCGTGGTGGAAGTTGCCGTGGCGCACCAGCGCCGGATCGGCCGGGATGCCGGCGCGGTCGAGCGCGGCGCGGTAGCCGTCGATGCGCGCCCGGCTGCACAGGTAGTCCTCGGGACCGCCGATGACCGCGATCCGCCGGTGCCCCAGCTCGACCAGGTGCTCGGTCGCGGCCATGCCGCCGGACCAGTTGGTGGCCCCGACGCTGGGCACGTCGGGCCCGGGCATGTCGACCGGGTCGATGACGACGACCGGGAGGTGGGAGCGGCCCAGCCGGCGCTGGTCGGCGGCGGTGATGCGCGAGGTGACGACGATGGCGCCGCGGCGGCCACCGGCGATCAGCGAGCGGACCCAGTCGCCGTCCTGCGGCCGCGCCGCGAGCGAGTCGACGACGATCTCCAGGCCGCTCTCGGTGACGCCGCGCAGCAGCTCGACCGCCCAGGGGCTGTCCAGCGCGGTGAACACGACGTCGACCAGCGGGCTCTCCGGCTCGGGGACCGCGCGGCGGGTGACCGGCACGTAGTCGTACTGGTCGAGGAGGGCCAGCACCCGCTGGCGGGTGGCGGGGGCGACGTCGGTCTTGCCGTTGACGACCTTCGACACGGTGGGCAGCGACACGCCTGCCGCCGCGGCGATGCTCGCCAGGGTCGGGCGGCCTGCCGTCTGCTCGGACACGCGGGGTCCTCCTGGGTCGCCGGTCGCCGGCGGCCGGTGTGCCCGCCGGGGTGCCGTCCAGCCTGGCGTCCCGGGGTGGGCCGGAGGAGGGCCCCGGCGGCGGTGCCGGACGAATGTGAGCGGGAACGCTATCGAAACATCTCCGAAACCGCCAGCCCCGCTCATCCCTGCTGGTCAGTCCGCGCGTGCGTCGGGACGCCCCTGGAGGGCGGGAAGATCGCCCGCGGCGCGTCTGTGGCGGGCGCGTTGACAGCGCCGGTGACGTGGCTTACGTTCTCGCACCACTCCGAAACTTTCGGTTTTCAACGTCGAAACAGAAAGGCGGCGATGGGATGTCATCCCGGCGTCTGACCCGCGGAGCCGCGTCTGCCGGCGCGCTCCTCCTCGCAACGAGCCTGGCCGCCTGCGGCTCCTCCGGCCCCGGCGGAGGCGGTGGCGGCGGCGACACCGCGCAGGTGTGGGCCCTGCAGGACACCGTCCTGAACCCGATCGAGGAGTCCTCGGTCTCCCGGTTCAACGAGACCAGTGAGGCGGGTGACGCCGAGCTGACGACGTTCGGCAACGACCCGTACAAGCAGCGGCTGCGCGTGGCCCTGGGCTCGCCCGAGGCCCCCGACGTCTTCTTCAACTGGGGCGGCGGCAACCTCAAGGAGTACGTCGACGCCGGCGCGGTGGAGGACCTCACCCCGCTGCTGGAGGAGGACACCGAGCTCCGCGACTCGTTCATCCCGAGCGTCCTCGAGGCCGCCCAGCTCGACGGCAAGTACTACGGGATCCCGATGCGCGGCGTGCAGCCGGTCGCGCTCTTCTACAACAAGCAGGTCCTCGACGCCGCCGGCGTCCAGGTCCCGCAGACCTGGGACCAGCTGCTGGCCGCCGTCGACGCCCTCAAGGCCAGCGGGGTCACCCCGATCGCGCTGGCCGGCTCGCAGTCCTGGACCGAGCTGATGTGGATCGAGTACCTGCTCGACCGCGTCGGCGGCCCGGAGGTCTTCCAGGCCATCCGCGACGGCGAGGACGGCGCGTGGGAGAACCCGGCCGTCCTGCAGTCCCTGCAGATGGTCACCGACCTGGTCGACCGCGGCGCCTTCGGCGACGACTTCGCCTCCGTCGGCTACGACGTCGGCGGCGCGTCGACGATCCTCGCCCAGGGCGACGCCGGCTTCCACCTCATGGGGTCCTGGGAGTACGTCAACCAGCTCGGCCAGAGCCCCGAGTTCGTCGAGGCGGGCGACCTGGGCTGGGCACCGTTCCCGGCCGTCGAGGGCGGCGCCGGTGACCCGGCCAACGTCGTCGGCAACCCGACCAACTTCTACTCGGTGGCCGCGGACTCCGACCAGAAGGACACCGCGCTGGAGTACGTGTCGACCGCGCTCAACGACGAGCAGTACGTCGAGGACCTCGTGGCGGCCGGCGACGTGCCGGCGGTGACCGGCGTCCGCGAGCAGCTGGAGGCCGGGGACAACGCCGACTACACGACCTGGATCTACGACCTGGTCGAGGGCGCGCCGAACTTCCAGCTGTCCTGGGACCAGGACCTGCCCGCCGAGCAGTCCACGGAGATGCTGACCGAGCTGCAGCGCCTCTTCCTCGGTGAGCAGACCCCCGAGGGCTTCGTCGCCGCGATGTCCGCGGCCTGACGGTCCGACACCACCGCACCACCGCTCCACCACACGGCAGGGGAACCGGCATGGCAGGAAGCACCCTCGTGACTCCCGCGGAGAACCCGGCGCCGCCGGCGCCGCGGGGGCGGTCCACCGGGACGCGGGAGCGTCCCTCGGGCTGGTACCTGGCACCCGCGCTGGCCTTCTTCGGGTTCTTCGCGGTCCTGCCGATGCTCCTGGTCGTCTACCTCAGCTTCACCGACTGGGACGGCTTCGGGTTCCCGCAGCCGTCCGGGGCGGCGAACTGGGAGCGCCTGGTCGCCGACGGCGAGGCGCGCGACGCCCTGCTGCTCACCCTGCTGTTCATGGTGGCCTCCTGGGCCGTCCAGACCCCGATCGCTCTCCTGATCGGGGTCTGGGCGGCCGGGCGGCAGCGCAACCGCGCCGTGCTCAGCTCGCTGTTCTTCCTGCCCCTGCTCCTGTCGACGGCGGCCATCGCGCTGCTGTGGGCCTCGGTGCTCGACCCGAACTTCGGGGTCACCCAGGCGCTGCCGTTCCTCGACCGGTTCAACTTCCTCGGCGACACCGAGATCGTCATCTACACCGTGGTCTGGGTCGTCTCCTGGCAGTACGTCCCGTTCCACACGCTGCTCTACCAAGGCGCGGCGCGGCAGATCCCGCACAGCCTCTACGAGGCGGCCACCATCGACGGCGCCGGCCGCTTCCGCCAGTTCTTCACGATCACGCTGCCGCTGCTGAAGTACACGGTGATCACCTCCAGCGTGCTCATGCTGGTCGGCTCGTTCACCACCTTCGACACGATCCTCATCCTCACCGGGGGCGGTCCCGGGACGACGACCCGCATCGCGCCGCTGTACATGTACATCACCGGCTTCAGCGGCTTCGAGTTCGGCTACGCCAGCGCGATCGCGGTGCTGCTGCTGGTGCTCGGCGCCGGCCTGTCCCTCTTCGTCACCCGCATCACCGGCTTCCGGGCCATGCAGAGCCAGCAGGAGGGCCTGTGACCGCCACCGCGCTGCCCACCACCGGCGCGGCCCCCGCGCCCGCCCGCCCGCGCCGCCGGGGCCGCCGGGGCCGCCGGGAGCGCCCCAACGTCCTGGCCGGCGTCCTGTCCCTGGTCTGGCTGGTGCTGGTCGCCGTCCCGCTGTACTACCTGGTCTCGGGGAGCCTGCGGACCCGGCAGGACTACCTGTCGGACAACCCGCTGGTCCCGCCGTCGAACCCGACGCTGGACAACTACCGGACCGTCTTCGAGGGCGGGTTCACGACCTACCTGCTCAACACGGTCGTCGTGACGATCGCGACGGTGGCGATCGTCGTCGGGCTGACCCTGCCGGCGGCCTACGCGGTGGCCCGCAACGCCGGCCGGTTCGTGCAGCGCGGCTTCTCGCTCATGCTCGTCGGCCTGGCCATCCCGGCGCAGGCGGCGATCATCCCCGTGTACCTGATGATCACGCAGATGCGCCTGTACGACACCCTGCTGGCGATCATCCTGCCGACGGCGGCCTTCGCCATGCCGGTGGCGCTGCTGGTGATGGTCAACAGCCTGCGCGACATCCCCGGCGAGCTGTACGAGGCGCAGACCCTCGACGGCGCCGGTCCGTTCGCCGTGCTGCGCCACCTGGTGCTGCCGCTGGCCAAGCCGGCGATCACCACGGTGTCGGTGTTCACCTCGCTCACCGCCTGGAACGGCTTCCTGTTCCCGCTGGTGCTCACCCAGTCCGAGGACAACCGGGTGCTCACCCTGGGCCTGTGGGACTTCCAGGGCCAGTTCGGCACCAACGTGCCCGGACTGCTCGCGGCCGTGACCCTGTCGGTGGTGCCGATCTTCGTGCTCTACCTGGTCGGCCGCCGGTACCTGCTCAGCGGCCTCACCGCCGGCTTCGGCAAGTAGCTCAGTGCGGTCGCAGCCAGCGCGCGGGGTCGGCGACCACGCCGGCCAGCGCGCGCAGCGCCGCCCCGGTCGCCCCGGCGGCCGGGGCGGCGAGCGCGGCCTCCACCCGCGGCCGGCGCCAGCGGGCCGACAGCACCCGCCGGCCCAGCGTCTCCTCGAGTGCCGGGCACAGCTGTGCGGCCAGCTCGCCGAGGTGGCCGCCGAGCACGACGGTCGGCACGTCGAGCACGTTGAGCACGCCGGCCAGCGCCACGCCCAGCGCCCGGGCGGCGCCGTCGACGGCCGCGCGGGCCGCGGGGTCGCCGTTGGCGGCGCGGCGGGCCAGCTCGCCGGGGCCGGTGTCGCGGGGCAGCCCGGCGGCGGCCAGCAGCGCGTCGCGGCCGGCGTACTGCTCCAGGCAGCCGGTGGACCCGCAGCGGCAGGCCGGCCCCGCGGGGTCGACGCACACGTGGCCCATCTCGCCGGCCCAGCCGGAGCTGCCGCTCACCACCCGGCCGTCCATGACGGTCGCGCCGCCGACGCCGATCTGCCCGGACAGGTAGACGAAGTCCCGGTGCGGCCCCGGCCGGCCGGGCGCGGTCTCGGCGACCGTGCGCGCGGCCAGGTCGGCCTCGTTGCCCAGGACCAGCTCCGCGGGCAGCGGCGGGCCGAGCAGCTCGGCCGGGCGCAGGTCGGACCAGCCGAGGTTGGGCGCGCGCAGCAGCACGCCGGCGTCGACGTCGACGATGCCGGGCAGCGCGAGGCCGGCGCCGGCGACCCGGGCGCCGTCGGGCAGCCCGTCGAGCAGGCCGGCGGCGAGCCGGCCGAGCCGGGCGAGGGTGGGGCCGGGGTCGCTGCCGCGGAAGTCGCCGGGCTCGACCCGCTCGCCCACCACCCGGCCGCGCAGGTCCAGCACCCGGCCGGCGAGCAGGCCGGCGTCGGCCTGCAGGCCGAGGGCCACGACCCGCGCGCCGGGGGCCAGCGGCGTGGCCGGGCGGCCGCGGCGGCCCGACGGCGCGGCCTCGACCTCGTCGAGCAGGCCGCCGGCCACGAGGTCGTCGGCCAGCCGGGCGGCGGTCGCGCGGGTCATCCCGGTGGCCGCCGCGACGTCGGCGCGCGAGGGTGGGGTGGTGGCGGAGCACACCGTCCGCAGCACCAGCGCGAGGTTCGCCGGCCGGGCGGTCGAGGGCCGCGCGCGAACCGTCTCGGGGCTCGTCACGGGCTCGGACACGGGGTTGAGGTTAGCTGTGACGTGCATTATGTTCTAGTCCGAAACAAAATCAGCGCCGCTCCGCCGGCCACCGGCCTGTGCGCATCCCCGCACGGCCTCCCCGTCGAGTTCCCGGGAGGAACCCCATGACGCAGCCCACCCGTGAGGACAGGTTCTCGTTCGGCCTCTGGACGGTCGGCTGGACGGCGCGCGACCCGTTCGGCGAGGCCACCCGGCCCGAGCTGGACCCGGTCGAGAGCGTCCACAAGCTCGCCGAGCTCGGCGCCTACGGCGTCACCTTCCACGACGACGACCTGATCCCCTTCGGCAGCGACGACGCCGCCCGCACCCAGCGGATCGACGCGTTCAAGAAGGCGCTGGCCGACACCGGCCTGGTCGTGCCGATGGTGACCACCAACCTGTTCACCCACCCGGTGTTCAAGGAGGGCGGGCTCACCGCCAACGACCGCGGCGTCCGCCGGTTCGCGATGCGCAAGGTCATGCGCAACATGGACCTCGCCGCCGAGCTCGGCGCGCAGACCTACGTGCTGTGGGGCGGCCGCGAGGGCGCCGAGGTCGACAGCGCCAAGGACCTCAAGGCCGCGCTCGACCGCTACCGCGAGGGCATCGACACCCTGGCCCAGTACTCCGAGGACCGCGGCTACGGCCTGCGCTTCGCCCTGGAGCCCAAGCCCAACGAGCCCCGCGGCGACATCTTCCTGCCGACCATCGGCCACGCCATCGCCTTCATCAACACCCTCGAGCACGCCGACCTGGTGGGCGTGAACCCCGAGGTCGGGCACGAGCAGATGGCCGGCCTGAACTACACGCACGGCATCGCCCAGGCGCTGTGGCAGGGCAAGCTCTTCCACATCGACCTCAACGGGCAGAAGGGCCCGCGCTACGACCAGGACCTCGTCTTCGGTCACGGCGACCTGCTCTCCGCCTTCGCCACCGTCGACCTGCTGGAGAACGGCTTCCCGTCCGGCGGCGCCCGCTACGAGGGCCCCCGCCACTTCGACTACAAGCCGCTGCGCACCGAGGACGGCAAGGGCGTCTGGGAGTCGGCCGCCGCCAACATGCGCACCTACCTGCTGCTCAAGGAGCGGGCCGCCGCGTTCCGCGCCGACCCGGAGGTGCAGGAGGCCCTCGCCGACGCCGCCGTGCCCGAGCTCGCCCAGCCGACCCTCGGCGACGGCGAGACCTACGAGCAGCTGCTGGCCGACCGCTCGGCGTTCGAGGACTTCGACGCCGCGGCCGCCGGCGCCCGCCGCGGCGGTCAGGTCCGCCTGTCGCAGCTGGCCCTCGAGCACCTGCTCGGCGCCCGCTGATGGCCCTGGTCGCGGGGGTCGACACCTCGACCCAGGCCTGCAAGGTCGTCGTCCGGGACGCGGCGTCCGGTGCCCTTGTGCGCGAGGGCCGGGCGCCGCACCCCGAGGGCACCGAGGTGGCCCCCGCGGCCTGGGCGGCCGCGCTGGAGCAGGCGGTGGCGCAGGCCGGCGGGCTCGACGACGTCGCCGCCGTCGCCGTCGGCGGCCAGCAGCACGGCATGGTCTGCCTCGACGGTGACGGCAGGGTCGTGCGCGACGCCCTGCTCTGGAACGACACCCGCTCCGCCGGCGCGGCCGCCGACCTCACCCGTGAGCTCGGCGGCCCGCAGGCGTGGGCCGACGCCGTCGGCCTGGTGCCGGTGGCGTCGTTCACCGTCACCAAGCTGCGCTGGCTGGCCGAGCACGAGCCGGCCAACGCCGAGCGCACCGCCGCGGTCTGCCTGCCGCACGACTGGCTCACCTGGGTGCTCGCCGGGCAGCCGGGTCTGGGCGCGCTGGTCACCGACCGCGGCGACGCCAGCGGTACCGGCTACTGGTCGGCCGCGACGGGGGAGTACCGGCCCGACCTGCTGGAGCGCGCCTTCGGCAGCACCCCGGTGCTGCCGCGGGTGCTCGGCCCGGCCGAGGCGGCCGGGACGGTGGCGTGGGCGGGCACCACCGGCGCCGTGCTCGGCCCGGGCACCGGCGACAACGCCGCCGCGGCGCTGGGCCTGGCGGCCGAGCCCGGCGACGTCGTCTGCTCGATCGGCACCTCCGGCGTCGTCTCGATCGTCTCCACGACCCCGGCCGCCGACCCCAGCGGCGCCGTCGCCGGGTTCGCCGACGCCACCGGCAACTACCTGCCGCTGGTGGCCACGCTCAACGCCGCCCGCGTCCTCGACGCCACGGCGCGGCTGCTCGGCGTCGACCACGCCGAGCTGTCCCGGCTGGCGCTGTCGGCCCCGGCCGGCGCCGGCGGCCTGGTCCTCGTGCCCTACCTGGAGGGCGAGCGGACGCCGGACCGCCCCGACTCGACCGGCGCGCTGCACGGCCTGACCCTGGCCACCTCCACCCCGGCCTCGCTCGCCCGCGCCGCCGTGGAGGGGTTGCTGTGCGGCCTCGCCGACGGCCTCGACGCCGTCCGCGCCACCGGCGCGGAGGTGCGGCGGGTGTTCCTCGTCGGCGGCGGCGCCCGCTCGGAGGCGGTCCGCCGGATCGCCCCCGCCGTCCTCGGCGTGCCGGTGCTCGTGCCGCCGCCGGGGGAGTACGTGGCCGACGGCGCCGCCCGCCAGGCCGCCTGGGTGCTGTCCGGCGCGGCCGCTGCACCCGAGTGGCCGCGGCCGGGCACCGAGGTGCACGAGGCCGACCCGACCCCCGCCGTCCGCGAGCGCTACGCCGAGGTCCGCGACCTCACCGCGAACCGGATCTGATCCACCCCGAACCACCGGCACCGTCGCCGTACCCCCGAGGAGCACCCCCATGGCCACCGTCACCTACGACTCCGCGACCCGGATCTACGCCGGGGCGGACCGGCCGGCCGTCGACGCGCTGGACCTGCAGGTCGAGGACGGCGAGTTCCTCGTCCTGGTCGGCCCGTCCGGCTGCGGCAAGTCCACGTCGCTGCGGATGCTCGCCGGCCTCGAGGACGTCGACTCCGGCCGCATCCTCATCGGCGACCGCGACGTCACCGACCTGCCGGCCAAGGCCCGCGACATCGCGATGGTCTTCCAGAACTACGCGCTCTACCCGCACATGACCGTGGCCGACAACATGGGCTTCGCGCTCAAGATGGCCAAGATCGGCAAGGCCGAGATCGGCGAGCGGGTGCGCGAGGCGGCCAAGCTGCTCGACCTCGAGCAGTACCTGGACCGCAAGCCGCGCGCGCTGTCCGGCGGCCAGCGCCAGCGGGTGGCCATGGGCCGGGCGATCGTCCGCAAGCCGCAGGTCTTCCTCATGGACGAGCCGCTGTCCAACCTCGACGCGAAGCTGCGCGTGCAGACCCGCACCCAGATCGCCCAGCTGCAGCGGCGCCTGGGGATCACCACGGTCTACGTCACCCACGACCAGACCGAGGCGATGACCATGGGCGACCGCGTGGCGGTGCTCAAGGACGGCCTGCTCATGCAGGCGGGCAAGCCGCGCGAGCTCTACGACCGGCCGCGCAACGTCTTCGTCGCGGGCTTCATCGGCTCCCCGGCGATGAACCTCGTCGAGCTGCCGGTGGCCGACGGCGGCGTCCGGTTCGGCGACACCGTCCACCCCGTCGAGCGCGAGGTGCTCGGCCGGGCGGCCGCCGACCGGGTGGTGCTCGGCGTCCGGCCCGAGGACCTCGAGGTCGGCGAGCACGGCATCCCGGTGGAGGTCGACGTCGTCGAGGAGCTCGGCGCCGACGCCTACGTGTACGGCCATGCCCTCCTGGACGGGGCGGACCTCGACGGGACCCGGCACACCGTCACCGTCCGGGTCGACGGGCGCCGCCCGCCGCTCAAGGGCGACCGGGTGCACGTCACGCCGCGCGCCGGGCACGTGCACCTGTTCTCCACCGTCGACGGCGAGCGGCTCGGGTGAGCCTCCCGCCCACCGGCGAGCAGCACGTCCTCCGCCGCGGGGACGCCGAGGCCGTCGTCGTCGAGGTCGGCGGCGGCCTGCGCACCTACCGGGCCGGCGGCCGCGACGTCGTCGACGGCTACGACGTGGCCGAGATGGCCGCGGACGTGCGCGGGCACGTGCTCGCGCCCTGGCCCAACCGGCTGCGCGACGGCGTCTGGTCCTGGGACGGCGTCCGGCACGTCACCCCGGTGACCGAGCCGGAGCGGGGGACGGCGATCCACGGCCTGGTGCGGCACGTGCTCTGGCGGGTGCTCGACCGGGCCGAGGACCGGGTGGTCCTCGGGTACGTGCTGCACCCGCAGCCGGGCTACCCGTTCACCCTGCGGCTGCAGGTGGCGTGGGAGCTCACCGACGACGGCCTGCGGGTGACCACCACCGCCACCAACGAGGGCGGCACCGACCTGCCCTACGGCGAGGGCCACCACCCCTACCTCGCCGCCGGCCCGGGGCTGCGGGTCGACGACTGCACCCTCACCCTCCCCGCGGCCACCCGGCTGCTGACCGACGACCGGCTGCTGCCGGTCGGCCGCGAGCCGGTGGAGGGGACGCCGTTCGACCTGCGCGCCGGACGGCGGGTCGGCGACCTGGTGGTCGACGACTGCTTCACCGACCTCGCCCGCGACGCCGACGGCCTCGCCGAGGTGCGGCTGGTCCGCCCGGACGGCAGCGGCGCCGCGGTCTGGATGGACGCCTCCTACGGGCACCTGCAGGTGTTCACCGGCGACGTCGTCGAGCCGCCGTCGCGCCGCCGGCACGGGCTCGCCGTCGAGCCGATGACCTGCCCGCCGGACGCGTTCCGCTCCGGCGAGGCGGTGCGGCGGCTGGCGCCGGGGGAGTCCACGACCGGCACCTGGGGCATCCGCCCGCTCTGACCGCCGGGGCGCGGGTCAGGCCGTCAGCGCGAGGCAGATCCAGCACAGCGGATCGCCGGCGTCGTCCCGGTCCTCGGGCCAGGACCACACCGCCGGGTCGAGCAGCGTCACCGGGGCCAGGCACACCGACCGGCCGACCAGCAGGCCGTCGCCGCCCACCGCGTGCAGGCGGCCCATCGGCAGGTCCAGCGACTCCCCGCCGCACTCGAGGGGGCGCACCGCGTCCGCGCCCATCGTCCAGTGCTCGTGGCGCCGCGTCTCCGCGCTCACCGGAGGACGAGGCGCTCGCCGGCGGGCATCCGGCGGGCGAGGTCGGCGAGCAGCGCCCGGGCGTCGTCGGCGACGGTGGCCGCGTCGAGTCGCACGACGACCTGCCGGTGGCCCAGCCGCCGGAGCCCGGTCACGGTCCGGCACAGCGCCTCGGCGCCGATCCGGTCGAGCCGGCCGCGGACGCTGATGACGCCGGTGGTCCGGTCGGTGCGCGCGGTGGACAGCGGGGGCAGCGGCCGGGCCCCGGGCTCGGGTGCCCGCTGGGTCGCAGGCGGTCCCGAGGGGACGCGCCGTCGGCAGGGACGGGTGCGGCGGTGGGCCTCTTCTCGACTCACCCCCCGACCGTGACGAATCCGTCCGAAACGTCCCAGGGCCCTAGGTCCCTGGGGCAGGCGTGTCCGCCGTGGGCCGACACGCAAGGGGCGCGGCCCGTCACGGTCCGCTGTGGGGGCGGGCCGGGCGGCGGGGTCAGGCAGTGCGCGGACGCGGCGGCGGCACCGGGCTCGGCGGGACGTTCTGGTTGAGGTGGAACAGGTTGTCCGGGTCGTAGCGGCGCTTGACCTCGGTCAGCCGGGCGTGGTTCGCGCCGAGGTCCTCGGCCGCACGGGGCGCGTCGTCCGCCGAGGCGAAGTTGGTGTAGCCCCCCGGCTCGGTGTACGGCCGCAGCGCGGCGAAGTAGTCGCGGACCCAGCGGATCATGCGCTCGTCGTCCGCGGGGTCGGCCCACATGCCGGCGATGTTGGCCACGTAGCGGGCGTCCCGGTGCCCGAAGGCGGTCGCGTCGCTCGCCACCTCCCGCGGCGCGCCGTCGAGCGTGTACAGGTGCATCGTCCCGGTGACCACCGGCAGGCGGGCCCCGTGCTCGACGTGCACCGCGATCGCCTCGTCGGGCAGCTCGGTGACGAAGGCGTTCTTCCAGTAGCTCCGCGTGCCCGGTGGGAGCAGCGGGTCGAACAGCGCGTTGACGGCCGGGTAGGGCATCGGGGCCACCATCTCCGCGGCCGGCGGCGCGACACCGCGGATCCCGGCGATGAACCGCTCGCCGTCGGCCGGGTCCCCCGTCCAGCAGGAGACGACGACCGCGAAGGGCTCGCCGACGCGGTCCTCCGGGATGAACGGCAGCGGGGGCGCCAGGTGCATGGCGGGATAGCCGCCGTACTCGCGCGGTGCGGCGGAGATCGTGTCCCGGAAGTGCGCGAACACCGCCGGTCCGTCGGTGAGCTCGAAGAACTGCAGGCCGACCAGGACGATCTCCGGGATGGCGTGCAGCCGGTACGTGAACTCGGTGACGACGCCGAAGTTGCCGCCGCCGCCGCGCAGCGCCCAGAACAGGTCCGGGTGCTCGTCCTCGCTGGCGGTGAGCTGCTCGCCGGCGGCGGTGACCACGCGGGCGGAGAGCAGGTTGTCGCAGGTGAGCCCGTGCGCGCGGTTCAGGTAGCCGATCCCGCCGCCGAGCGTGAGGCCCCCGATCCCCGTGGTCGAGATGATCCCGCCGGGCGTGGCCGTGCCGTGGGCCGCGGTGACGTCGTTGAGCCGTCCCCAGGTCGTGCCGCCCCCGGCCCGGGCGGTGGCCGCCGCGTCGTCGACGTCGACGTGCTGCATCGGGGACAGGTCCGCCACGATCGCGCCGTCCCGCGTCCCGAACCCGGCCACGCTGTGGCCGCCGCCGCGGACGGCGAGCTCCATCCGCTGGTCCTGCGCGAGCCGGACGACGGCGACGACGTCGTCGGCGGTCGCGCAGCGGACGACCGCTGCGGGGTGCGCGTCGATCGCCCCGTTCCACACCCGCCGGGCCTCGTCGTACCCCGCGTCCCCGGGCCGGATCACCTGCCCGGTCACCCGGTCGGCCAGTGTCGTCAGTGCCTGGGTCATGGCTGCTCCTCGAGGACTCGAGTCGCACGCGCCGCGGGCTGAGCACGCGCCGGTCGCGGCGGCGACCCTAGTCCCGTGCGCCGCCGTCCGGGGGCCTGGAGGAGCGCCCCGGGAGGGGCACCGTCCGGGGCGGCGTGCCCTCCCCGCCCGTCGCCGCGCGGCCACCGCCGGTCCTCTCCGGGGTCGCCGTCATCACCGGCTCCCGGAGGAGCCGAGCGGGCCGCGGCGCCCCGGGCGACGTCGGGTGCGGTCACCGGCGACCGGGAGGTGGCGCGGGGTACCTAGACTCGACCGGGCACCCCTGATCCGGGAGCCGGGACCGAACGAGGAGGGTGCACGTGGCCGTACGGGCCATCCGGGGCGCGACACAGGTGGACGCCGACGAGCGCGAACAGGTCCTCGAGGCCACCCGGGAGCTGGTGAGCACCGTGGTCGAGCGCAACGGCCTCCACCACGACGACATCATCAGCATCCTGTTCACCGCGACCCCGGACCTGGTCTCGGAGTTCCCGGCGCTGGCCGCGCGCGAGCTCGGGATGGGCGACGTGCCGCTGATGTGCGCCACCGAGATCGGCGTGCCGCACGCGCTGCCGCGGGTGCTGCGGCTCATGGCGCACGTGGAGACCGAGCGGCCGCGCGGGGACATCCAGCACGTGTACCTGCGGGGTGCCGTGGCGCTGCGACGGGACATCGCGCAGTGAGCGAGCGTCAGCGAGCGGAGACCACTGCGCGGAGCGACAGCGCAGTGAGCGAGCGTCAGCGAGCGGAGACCACTGCGCGGAGCGACAGCGCAGTGAGCGAGCGTCAGCGAGCGGAGACCACTGCGCGGAGCGACAGCGCAGTGAGCGCGCGGGGGTTCCGGGGGCAGGTGACCCTCGACGGGCCGTCGGGCACGGGCAAGTCCAGCGTCGCGCGCGCGGCGGCGACCCGGCTGGGCGCGGCCTACCTCGACACCGGTGCGATGTACCGGGCCGCGACCGTGGCCGTCCTCGACGCCGGCGTCGACCCCGAGGACGCCGACGCGGTGGCCCGCGTGGTCGCCGGCGCGCGCATCGAGGTGGGGACCGCGGCGGACACCGAGCGGGTGGAGGTCGACGGCACCGACGTCGCGGTGCGGATCCGCGGCGCCGAGGTGACCCGCAACGTCTCGGCGGTCTCGGCGGTGCCCGCAGTGCGCCGGCAGCTGGTCGACCAGCAGCGCGCCCTGGTGGCCGCCGCCGACGCCGTCGTCGTCGAGGGCCGGGACATCGGCACCGTGGTGCTGCCGGACGCGACCGTGAAGGTCTACCTGACCGCCGCGCCGGAGGCGCGCGCGCAGCGGCGGGCCGCGCAGCTGGGGCTGACCACCCCGGACGAGATCGCCGGCCTGGCCGCCGACCTGCGCCGCCGGGACGAGTACGACAGCAGCCGCGCGGACAGCCCGCTGCGGCCGGCCGCCGACGCGGTGGTCGTGGACAGCACCGACCTGGACCGGGAGGGCGTCGTCGACCGCATCGTCGAGCTGGCGCTCTCGGCGGTCGGTGCGGGGGAGAGGGCATGAGCGAGGAGGGCACCGGCGGCCCGCTGCCGGTGGTGGCGATCGTCGGCCGGCCCAACGTGGGCAAGTCGACGCTGGTCAACCGCGTCCTGGGCCGGCGCGCCGCGGTGGTGCAGGACGTCCCCGGGGTCACCCGGGACCGCATCTCCTACGAGGCGCTGTGGAACGGCCGGCGGTTCACCGTCACCGACACCGGCGGCTGGGACCCGAAGGCCGAGGGGCTGGGCGCGTCGATCAGCCGGCAGGCCGAGCACGCCATGCGCACCGCGGACGTCATCGTGTTCGTCGTCGACAGCCAGGTGGGCGCCACCGACACCGACCTGGCCGCCGCGCGCATCCTGCGGCGCAGCGACCGGCCGGTGATCGTCGTCGCCAACAAGGTCGACGACGAGCGCAGCGAGGCCAACGCCGCCGAGCTGTGGTCGCTGGGCCTGGGCGAGCCGCAGCCGGTCAGCGCGCTGCACGGGCGGGGGAGCGGTGACCTGCTCGACCTGGTGCTCGACGCCCTGCCCGAGGCGCCGCGCGAGCAGCCCGAGGAGGGCGGCCCGCGGCGGGTGGCGCTGGTCGGGCGGCCCAACGTGGGCAAGTCCAGCCTGCTCAACCGGCTGGCCAGGGAGGAGCGCTCGGTCGTCGACTCGGTCGCCGGCACCACCGTGGACCCGGTCGACTCGATCATCACCCTCGGCGGTGAGGAGTGGCGGTTCGTCGACACCGCGGGGCTGCGCCGCAAGGTGAACACCGCCAGCGGCACCGAGTACTACGCCAGCCTGCGCACCGAGGCCGCCATCCAGGCCGCCGAGGTCGCCGTCGTGCTGCTGGCCGCCGACGAGGTGATCAGCGAGCAGGACCAGCGGGTCATCACCCAGGTCATCGAGGCCGGGCGCGCGCTGGTCATCGCGTTCAACAAGTGGGACACCCTCGACGAGGACCGGCACGCCCAGCTCGAGCGCGAGATCGAGCGAGACCTCGCCCGCGTCAGGTGGGCCAGTCGGGTCAACATCTCGGCTGCCACCGGCCGCGGGATCGGCAAGCTGCCCGACCACCTGCACGCCGCGCTCGCCTCGTGGGAGACCCGGGTGCCGACGGCGGAGCTCAACGCCTACGTCCGGCAGCTGGTGCAGGAGACGCCGCCGCCGGCCCGCGGCGGTCGCGCACCGAAGATCAAGTACGTGACGCAGGCCGACGTCCGGCCGCCGCGGTTCGTCGTCTTCTCCACCGGGTTCCTCGAGGCCGGCTACCGCCGGTTCCTCGAGCGCAAGCTGCGCGAGCGGTGGGGCTTCCAGGGGACGCCGCTGGACATCTCGGTGAAGGTCCGCGAGGGCCGGGGGAACGACCGGCGCGGCTGACCGCGTCAGCCCGCCGGGGCCGGGTCGTCGTCGAAGCGCAGCGGCTCGGTCCGGCGCGGCATGGCCAGCACCGCCAGCGCGATGACGACGGCGGTCACGGCAGTGGCGACGAACACGCCGTGCGAGGCCGCGTGCAGGCTCTCCCGCGCGAACTCCGCGACGGCGCCGCCCTGCGACAGCGCCGCGGTGGTGCTGTCGACGTCGGTGGGGACCTCGCCGTCCAGGCCCGGCGGAGGTGAGGCGAACCGGGCGGCCAGCGTGGTGTTGGCGATCGCGCCGAACACCGCCGCGCCGACCGCGGACCCCATCGACCGGGCGAACATGTTGGTGGCGGTGACGACGCCGCGCCGGTCCCAGCCGACCACCGACTGCACCGCGACGATGAGCGGCGACGACGACAGCCCGAGGCCCGCGCCGGTGACGAACATCCACGCGCCGACCTGCCACAGCCGGGCGTCCGCGCCGAGCAGCGCCGTCCCGGCGGTCCCGGCGACGGCGAGCGCGACGCCGAGCAGCGCGGTGTTCCGGAAGCCGATCCGCAGGTAGAGCCGGCCGGCGAGGCTCGCCGCGACCGGCCACCCGAGGGTCAGCGCGGCGAGCGCGAAGCCCGCCTCGAGCGCGCCGGCGCCGAGGACGCCCTGCGCCCAGGTCGGCAGGTAGGAGCTCAGCCCGATCAGCAGCGCGCCGAGGCCGAGCGCGGCCACGTTGCCGGACAGCAGGATGCGGCGGCGCAGCACCCACGGCGGCAGCACCGGCTCCGCGGCCCGCCGCTCGACGAACGCGAAGGCCGCGAGCAGCACGACCGCCGTCGCGAGGACCGCGATCGAGGTCCCCGACGTCCACGCCCACGCGCTGCCGCCCTGCAGCAGCCCGAGGATGAGCAGCGCGAAACCGGCCGACAGCAGCACGGCGCCGGCGACGTCGAAGCGGTGGGTGCGGCGCTCGACGCGCTCGTTCCACCGGCGCAGCAGCGCGACGAACGCCAGCGCGCCCAGCGGCAGGTTGACCAGGAAGATCCAGCGCCAGGACAGGTAGTCGCTGAAGACGCCGCCCAGGGTGGGCCCGAGCACCGAGGAGACGCCCCACACCGAGGCGAGGTAGCCCTGGACCCGGGCGCGCTCCTCGACGGTGTAGATGTCGCCGATGACGGTCATGCCGATCGGCTGGACGGCGCCGGCGCCGATGCCCTGCAGCGCCCGCCCGACGATCAGCGCCGGCATCGACCAGGCCAGGCCGCAGAACAGCGAGGCGGCGACGAACACCGCGATGCCGAACAGCAGCACCGGCTTGCGCCCGAGGACGTCGGCGAGCTTGCCGTAGACCGGCACGGTCACCGCCTGGGTGAGCAGGTAGACGCTGAACAGCCAGGGGAACTGGCTGAACCCGCCGAGGTCGTCGACGACGGCGGGGACGGCGGTGGCGATGATCGTGCTGTCGAGGGCGATCAGCGCGGTGCTGAGCATGACGGCGCCGAGCACGGGGCCGCGCTCGGAACGGAGCCCGACGGAGGCGCGGGTCACGGTTGTCACGGACAACCACCAACGCGGGCCGGCGCGGGGCATTCCCGCGGGGCCCGGCCCGGGCGCCACCACTCGCCGTCCGTGGTGCAGGTCACAGAGTTGCGTGCAACCCTGAGGCCCGGGAGCCCGGCCCGCGCCAGCCCGGCGCGCTTCCCCACCGGGCCCCGACCGAGGTGGTGTCCGCGTGGACGTGGTCGAGCTCTCGCGCTTCCAGTTCGCCTCGACCAGCATCTTCCACTTCTTCTTCGTCTCGCTGACCGTCGGTCTCGCCTTCCTCATCGCGGTCATGGAGACGATCGCCTACGCGCGCCGGGACCGGCGCGAGGTCTACGGGAAGATGACCAAATTCTTCGGTCACCTCTTCCTGATCAACTTCGCCGTCGGCGTGGTGACCGGGATCGTGCAGGAGTTCCAGTTCGGGATGAACTGGAGCGAGTACTCGGACTTCGTCGGCAACATCTTCGGCGTCCCGCTGGCGCTCGAGGTGCTCATGGCGTTCTTCCTCGAGAGCACCTTCATCGGGCTGTGGTGGTTCGGGAAGGACCGGCTGCGGCCCTGGATGCGGCTGGCCAGCATCTGGCTGGTCGCGATCGGCACCCAGATCAGCGCGTTCTGGATCGTGCTGGCCAACGCCTGGATGCACCACCCCGTCGGCTACGAGGTCGTCGACGGCCAGGCCCGCCTGACCGACTTCGGCGCCGTCGTCTTCAACTACAAGGCCTGGCTGTACTTCGCCCACGTCCAGGGCAGCGCCTGGGTCGTCGCCGCGTTCTTCGTGCTGGGCATCAGCGCCTTCCACCTGCTGCGCCGGCAGGACACCGACGTCTACTCCCGGTCGCTGCGCATCGGACTGGTCTTCGCCGCCGTCGGCACCGTGTTCTCCGTGGTCAGCGGGCACACCGAGGCCCAGGTCGCCCGCGAGGACCAGCCGATGAAGTTCGCGGCCATGGAGGCCCAGTGGGAGACCTCGGACTCGCCGGCCCCGTGGTCGTTGTTCGCGGTCATCGACCAGGGGCGGCGGGAGAACCCGTTCAACGTCGAGATCCCCTACGTCGGCTCGATCCTGGCCTACAACAGCCTCGAGGGCCGCTACGACGGGATCAACCAGATCGAGGAGCAGTACGACGAGGCCTACGGGGAGGACGACTACACCCCGCCGGTGGCCTGGGTGTACTGGTCGTTCCGGATCATGGTCGCGATCGGCTCGCTGCTGCTGGCCACCGCGTTCCTCGGGCTGTTCCTCTGGTGGCGGCGCAAGCGCGGACTGGACACCACCCGCTGGTTCCTCCGGGCGCTGGTCCTGTTCATCCCGCTGCCCTGGATCGCCAACTTCACCGGGTGGATGGTCACCGAGATGGGCCGCCAGCCGTTCATGGTCTACGGCGAGCTCACCGTCACCGAGGGCGTCAGCCCCAACACCGCCGGGGAGGTGCTGGCCGGACTCGTCGGCCTGTGGGTGGTGTACCTGGCCCTCATCGGCCTGGACGTCTACCTGCTCAGCGTCACCGCCCGGGCGGGCATCCACCGCAGGCCGGAGGCGCAGCTGGTGGCCGCGCCGGCGCCGGACTACGAGGGTGCCGGCTTCCAGGGGTACGAGAAGAGGGACTGACGGTGGACCTGGTCACGCTGTGGTTCTGGCTGATCGCGCTGACGTTCACGCTCTACTTCTTCCTCGAGGGCTTCGACTTCGGCGTCGACATCCTGCGGCCGACGCTGGCCCGGACCGAGGCCGAGGAGCGGGCGCTCACCGGCACGATCGGGCCGTTCTGGGACGGCAACGAGGTGTGGGTCATCGCCGCGGCCGGGCTCATGTTCTCGACGTTCCCGGTCTGGTACGGCGCGGTCTTCAGCGGCATGTACCCGCTGTTCGTGCTCATCCTGCTGGCGCTGCTGCTGCGCGGCGTCTCCTTCGAGTACCGCAACCAGGTCGACAGCGAGCGGTGGCGGGCGTTCTGGGACTGGATGTCCTTCGGCGGCAGCGTCGTCCCGTCGTTCCTGTGGGGCGTCATCATGGCCAAGCTCATCGAGGGCCTGCCGGTGAACGCCGACGCGCGGGTCGAGGGCGGGTTCGCGGCGATGTTCACCCCGTTCTCCCTGGTCGGTGGGGTCACCACGCTGCTGCTGTTCACGCTGCACGGCGCGAACTTCCTGCTGCTGCGCCTGCACACCGACACCGTCCTCTACAACCGCGCGCGCAAGGCCGCGCTGCGGTGGGGGGCGCTGGCCACGGCGGCGATCGTGGCGTTCGTCGTCATGGGCTACGTGACCGAGGACCTGTTCGAGGACTTCGGCGTCGTGCCGTGGGCGTTCCCGATCGCCGCGTTCCTGACCCTGGCCAGCATCTGGCTGGCCCTCGTCCGCCGCCGGGACACCCTGGCCTTCACGATGAGCGGCCTGACGGTCCTCTTCGCCACCGTGACGGTCTTCATCGCGCTGTACACCCGCGGCGAGGTGCTGCCCTCCACCCTCGACCCGGACTTCGGCCTGACGCTGGAGGAGACGGCCAGCCAGCAGTACACGCTGGTGCTGATGACCTGGGTGGGCGGGATCTTCCTGCCGCTGATCATCGGCTACCAGATCTGGAACTACTACGTCTTCCGCGAACGCGTCCGCCCCGACGAGGGCGCCCTGAACCACGGCTACTGACCGTGCGGGGACCCACCGGGCGCCTGCTCGCGCTGTCCGGGCCACGCCGGCTGGTGCTGCTCTGCGCCCTGCTCGGGGTGCTCACCTGGGCGCTGCTGGTGGTGCAGTGGTCGCTCGTCGCGGCCTTCGTCGCCGCGGTCGTCGGCGGTGGGGACCCGGCCGGGCACGCCGGTGTCCTCGCCGGCGTGGTCGCCGCCTGGGGAGCGCGCGCCGCCGTGGCCGCCCTCCGCGACCGGGCGGCGCGGCTGGCCTCGGCGCGGGTGCGGCGGACACTGCGCGCGGCGCTGCTCCGGAAGCTGCTCGACCTCGGTCCCGCGCGCACCGCCGGGGAGCGGGCCGGGGAACTGGTCACCACGGTGACCGAGGGGGTCGCGAAGCTCGACGGCGTGGTCGGCCGGCTGCTGCCCGGGGCGGCGACGGCGGCCGTCGTCCCGCCGCTGGTGGCCGCCACGGTCCTGGTGCTCGACCCGGCCAGCGGCGCGATCCTGCTGCTGACCGGCCCGCTGGTGCTCGTCTTCCTGTGGCTGACCGGTGCCCTCGCCGCGCGGTCGGCCCGCGCCTCCTGGGAGGCGCTGGGCCGGCTAGGGGCGTCGCTGGTCGACACCCTGCGGGTGCTGCCGACCCTGGTCGCGTTCGGTCGGGCGCGCAGCACCGCCCGCTGGCTGACCGACGTCAGCGAGGCCCACCGCGTGAGCACGATGCGGCTGCTGCGGGTCGCCTTCCTGTCCGGCTTCGTCCTCGAGTTCGGCGCGGTGCTGTGCACGGCGCTGGTGGCGGTGACCGTGGGTGTGCGGCTGTTCCAGGGCGGGATGGACCTGGAGCGGGCGCTGCTCGTGCTGCTGCTCACGCCGGAGTTCTTCGCGCCGCTGCGCGCGCTGGGGGCCGACCGGCACGCGAGCCTGGAGGGCCGGCCGGCCGCCGAGCGGGTGTTCGCGCTGCTCGACGCCCCCGGGCTGCCGCGCGGCACCCGGCCGGTCCCGGACGGGGTCCCCTCGGTCGCGCTGCGCGGGGTGACGCTGCGGTACGGCGGGCGCACCGCGCTCGCGGACGTCGACCTCGAGCTGCCGCCGCGGTCCAGGACCGCGCTGGTCGGCCCGAGCGGGGCGGGCAAGAGCACGCTCGCCCGGCTGCTGCTCGGCCTCGCCGCCCCGGACGAGGGCGCCGTGCTGGTCGGGGGCGTGCCGCTGACCGAGCTCGACCCCGACGCCTGGCGGGCCCGCGTGGCCTACGTGCCGGAGCGGCCGTGGCTGCTGCCCGGCACCGTCGCCGACAACGTGCGGCTCGGGCGCCCGGCCGCCACCGACGCCGAGGTCGAGGAGGCGCTCGCGCGCGCCGGGCTCCTCGACGTCGTCCGCGGGCTCCCCGACGGCGCCGCGACGCGGCTGGGGGAGGACGCCGCCCGGCTCTCCGGCGGGGAGCGGCTGCGGCTGGCCCTGGCCCGCGCCTTCGTCAAGGACGCGCCGCTGCTGGTCCTCGACGAACCCACCGGGCAGCTCGACGAGGCGACCGAGCGGCAGGTGCTGGCCGCCCTGGACGGGCTCGCCCGCGGCCGCACCGTCGTCACGGTCACCCACCGGCCCGGTCCACTGGCGCTGCACGACCGGGTCGTGGACCTCGACGCCGGACGGCTGCGGGCGCCGGAGGCCGCGCGGTGAGGGAGCTGCTGGCGCTGGTCCGGGGTCCGCGGACGGCGCTCGCCGTGGTCCTGGGATCGCTCACGGTGCTGTGCGGCGCGGCGCTGCTGGCCACCGCCGGGGCGCTGATCACCGGCGCGGCGCAGCGGCCCTCGACGCTGCTGGTCCTCATGCCGCTGATCACGGGGGTGCGGCTGTTCGGCGTGTCCCGCGCCGCGGTGCGCTACGCCGAGCGGCTGGTCACCCACGACGTCACGCTGCGCCTGGTGGCGCGGGTCCGCGCCCGGCTGCTCGAGCGGCTCACCCCGCTCGCGCCGGCCGCGCTCACCGGCGCCCGCGGCGGCGAGCTGCTGTCCCGGGTGCGCACCGACGTCGACGAGCTCCAGGGCGTGGTCGCCCGGCTGGTCGTGCCCACGGGCGTGGCCGTCCTCGCCGGCGGGGTCGCGGTGGTCCTCACCGCCCTGGTGTCGCCGGCCACGGCCGTCGTCCTGGCCGCCCTGCTGGTGGTGCTGGGGGTGGCCGTCCCGGCCGCGGCGGCCCGGGCGGGGAGGGCGGCCGCGCTCGCCGCGGCCCGGGCCGACGCCGACCTCGCCGCCGACTCCCTGGACCTGGTGCGCGGCCTGGCCGACGTGCTCAGCGGGGACGGCGGCGCGACCGCCCTGCGCACGCTGGGCGCCTCCCTCGACCGGCAGGAGGAGGCCGAGCGGGCGGCCGCGCGGCTGACGGCGGTGACCACGCTGGCCCGGGAGGGCGTGCCCGGGGTGGGCCTGGTGGCGGCCCTGTGGCTGGTGGGGACCGGCGTCGCCGCCGGCACCACGTCGCCGCTGCTGCTGGCCGCCTGCGCGCTGGGGGTGCTCGGCGCGTTCGAGGCCGTCGCCGGGTCGGGAGCGGCCTGGAGCGTCGCCGGCGGCATCCGCGCCGCCGCGGAGCGGGTGCGGGCGCTGGGGGAGCAGCGGCCCGCGGTGACCGAGCCGGGCGACCCGCAGCCGCTCCCGGCCGGCTCCGCGCTGCGCCTCGAGGGCGTGACGCTGCGGTACCCCGGTGCCGCCGCGCCCGCCCTCACCGGCCTCGACCTCGCCGTCGCCGACGGGGAGAAGGTGGCCCTGACCGGGCGCAGCGGCGCAGGCAAGAGCAGCGTCCTCGCGCTGGCGGTGCGGGCGCGCGACCCCGACGCCGGCCGGGTCACCCTCGGCGGCACGGACCTGCGCCGGCTCCCGCTCGACGGCGTCCGGTCGCGGCTGGCCTGGGCGGCGCAGGCGCCCCAGGTGCTCGGCGGCACGCTGGCCACCAACCTCCGCCTGGGCCGGCACGACGCCACCGACGACGACCTGCTCGCCGTCCTGGTCGACGTCGGGCTGGCGGACGTCGCCGCCACGCTCGGGCTGCACGGCTGGGTGGGGGAGGGCGGCGAGCGGCTGTCGGCGGGGGAGCGGGCCCGGCTGGCCCTGGCGCGGGCCCTGCTCAGCCGTGCCGACGTGCTGCTGCTCGACGAGCCCACCGCCCACCTCGACCCCGCACTCGCCGCGTCCGTCCTCGACCTGCTCGGTCGCGACCCGCGGACCGTCCTGCTCGTCACGCACCACGGCGCTGCGCTGGACGGACGGTGGCGGGTGGTCGACCTCGACGCCGCGGTCCCGGCGCGCGGGTGACCACCGGGCCGGAGTGGCGAGCGGGTGCGGTAACCTGCTCCACGCAGCGATCGGGCGGTGCGAGCCGCCCGGCGCACGGGCTGTAGCGCAGCTTGGTAGCGCACTTGACTGGGGGTCAAGGGGTCGCAGGTTCAAATCCTGTCAGCCCGACAGTGCAGGTCAGGGGCCGTCCCGGAGTGATCCGGAACGGCCCCTGACTGCTTCCTGGGGCGGTTGACCACCTCATCGACCACCACCGGGCCACCCTCGCTCGCCCAAGGCGCCGCCCAGGACGTCCATCGCCTCGCGCGCGACGCCAGGGGCGACGTGCCCAGAGACGTCGCGGGCGGTGGCGACCGACGCGCGGCCGAGGATCCCCGACACCTCGTCGAGGGCACTCCGGGATCGTCGTGGCCCCCATGGTCACGGGGTACAGCCCCCGGCCCGGCGGCCGGCTGACCTCCGCGTCCACCGCCCACCCCACGCCCTACGGGCGCGCGGCGGTCGCCTGGCGTCGGGAGGGCGGCCGGCTCACCGTCGACGTCACCGTCCCGACCGGGACCACCGCCGTCATCACCCTGCCGCAGGAGGGGGCGCGGCCGGAGCGGGTCGGGCCGGCACGGCACCGGTTCGAGTGGGCCCTCCGGGCGCCCCGGTGGCGAGAGCCGCCCTCGGTGCCACTGGCGCCGAGACCTTCCTCGGCGAGTGATACCCGTGTTTGACTTCGGGTGCGGGGACGCGGCCGGAGGTCGATGTGCTTCCCACGGGAACGGTCACCTTTCTCTTCACGGACATCGCCGGGTCGACGAGGCTGCTGCGCGAGGACGCGCTGGGCTATGCGGATGCGCTCGCGGAGTACCGATCTCTGCTCCGGGCAGCCTTCACCGCGCACGGTGGCCATGAGGTGGACACCCAGGGAGATGCGTTCTTCGTCGCCTTCCCCACGGCCGGACAGGCAGCGGCGGCGGCGGCTCAGGGCCAACGGTCGCTCGCGGCGCACCGTTGGCCTGATCGCCAACGCGTCCTGGTGCGGATGGGGCTGCACACCGGCGAGGTCATGGCCACCGAGGACGGATACGTGGGCCTTTCCGTGCACCAGGCGGCGCGGATCGCGGCGGCCGCCTCGGGCGGACAGGTGGTGCTGTCGGAGGCAACCGCGGCTCTTCTGGCCCGGGCGCTTCCCGGAGGCAGCGCCCTGCGCCGGCTCGGCGACTACCGGTTGAAGGACTTCCCTCAGCCAGAGGTGCTGTACCAACTCGACATCGCCGGGCTACCCACCGACTTCCCGCCGCTGCACACCCTGGAGGTAGGTCAGCGGCTGCCGTCCCCGACCGGAACGCTGCTGGGCCGCGGTCGTGAACTCGCGGCCCTCACGTCCCTGCTGACCGACGTCGAGACCCGGCTCGTGACCCTCACCGGCCCAGGAGGCATCGGCAAGACACGACTGGCGCTCGAGGCATCCTCCGACGTCGTCGCCGCCTTCCGTGACGGCGTGGTCTTCGTGGACCTGAGCGTGGAGCACGAACCGGAACAGGTCTTCGCCGCCATCGTCCGGACCGTGTCGCTTCCCGGCGTGACCGAGGACGAACCGCTGGAGGCGCTCCGACGCGGTCTGCGCACCGCCCGGATGTTGTTGGTGCTGGACAACTTCGAGCAGGTGGCCGAGGCGGCCACCGGTCTCAGTGACCTGCTCCAGCACTGTCCGCACCTCACGGCGCTGGTCACGAGCAGGGAGTCGCTGCGGGTGCGCGGTGAGGCCCTCTTCGCGGTCCCTCCTCTGTCGCTACCGGAGCGAGAGACGGTGACGGTCGGGGAGGCGGAGGCATCCGAGGCCGTGCGCCTGTTCGTCCAGCGAGCTGCTGCCGTGGTCACGGGGTTCGGACTGACCGACGAGAACGCCACCGACGTGGCGGCCATCTGCCGGCTGCTGGACGGCCTGCCTCTGGCCATCGAGCTCGCCGCGGCGCGAGTGAGGCTCTTCGCGGTCGACGAGTTGCGCGCACGCCTCGAGCTGCGGCTGGACGAGCTCCGGGGCGGGCCGCGCGACCTCCCGGAGCGCCAGCAAACGCTTCGTCGCGCCATCGAGTGGAGCACCGAGCTGCTCCGCGATGCGGACCGTGCCGTGCTGAGCGTGCTGTCGGTGTTCGCTGGGGCCCGCCTGGCCGATGTGGAGGCGGTCATCGGGCGTGTGCCGAGCCTCGGCGGGCTCGACGTCGTCGAGAGCCTGGGCTCGCTGGTGGACAAGAACCTCGTGCGCAGCACCCAGGCAGGCGATGGTCGGCCCCGTCTGTCCATGCTCAACACCATCCGCAACTACGCGGCCGAGCAGCTCGCGTCCTGGCCGGACGTCGCGGCGGCCGCACGTCGCGCTCACGCTGAGCACTACACGGAGCAGGCGCGCGCGTGGGGGAGCCCGTCCGGTCACGCCGATCGAGCCGAGGTGCTGGCCGCGCTGTCCCTGGAGCTCGGCAACTTCCGGGCGGCCTGGTCCTACTGGGTCCGCGAGGGCGCCGTCGCGCGGCTCAACGACCTGCTGGAACCGCTGTGGGGTTACTACGACGCGCGTGGCAACTACCGAGGGGCGGTGGAGCTGGGGAGCGACCTCCTCGCTGTGCTGTCCGTCCAGCCGGAGACGCCGGAGCGGATCCGGGATGAGATCGCCGTGGAGACGAGCCTGGCTCGGTCGATGATCGCCGTCAGCGGCTACACGGCCGAGGTCGAGCGGCGCATCCGAGCCGCCCTCGATCGGTCGGATGCTGCGGGTGGTGTGCCTCAACGCTTCTCGGTGCTCCGGACCGTGGCGACGCTGCACCTGCTCCGGGCCGACTTCGAGCGCGGTGCTGCCGTGGGGCGTGAGCTGTTGGCTCTGGCCGAGCAGAACCGGGAGCCCGCCCTGCTGGCCGATGCGCACCTCGTCGTCGGTGCCGTCGCGACGGAGGACCTCACCGGGAGCCTGCGACACCTCGACGAATCCATCGAGCACTTCCTCGAGCAGCGGACGTCCCGGGTGCAGTTCCGCGTCGGTCCGAACCCCGGGGTGGTCGCCTACGTCATCTCCGGGTTGCTGCTCTGGGAAGCGGGCTTCCCGGACCGTGCCGAGGTGCGCATCGAGCGGGGGATCGAGCTCGCGGGGCAGATCGGACATCCCTACTCGCTGGCCTACGCCTACTTCCACGCGTCGTTCGCGGCGCTCGGCCAGCAGGACCTCGCGCGCGTGGCCGAGTACGCCGGGGAGCTGCTGCGGATCGCCGAGGCGCAGGACTACCCGATCTGGCGGGCACTGGCCTTCGTCATGCGCGGAACCGCACGAATAGGGTTCGGAGAGCGGGACGAAGGACTCGCCGACGTCGAGCGCGGCTTCGGCCTCTACGAGGGACTGTCGACCCCGCCGGTCTTCTGGAGCAGCCTGCTCATGGTCCGAGCGGCTGGGTGCCTGATGGCCGGTCAGCCGGAGCGTGGCGCGGCCTTCGTGGAGGAGGCGGTGTCCACGGTGTGGAGCCAGGGCCTCCAGGACCCGCAGCTCGACATCCTGTGGGGAGACCTGCTCCTCGCGTCCCCGGTCGCCGACGTCTCCGCCGCCGAAGAGCTGTTCGAGCGCGCCGCGGCATCCGCGGAAGCGTACGGCGCGCGGATGATCCATCTCGTCGCGGCGACGCGACTCGCGACCCTACGACGTTCGACCCCTCGTCGCGACGAGGCACTCGCCGACCTTCGCGCCGCGTACGACGGTTTCACGGAGGGTTTCGACACCCCACAACTCGTCGCCGCACGCGCCCTCCTCGACGGAGCTTGACGGCCCTGGCGCACGCGCTCTCGGACGACGAGCGGCCCCTTCGTCGTGGCGCGGGCGTCCATCGGGAGGCGCACACCCCAGCGACAGGGACGCGGGACCTGCGGGTGACGG
The DNA here is from genome assembly GCF_054050655.1 of Geodermatophilus sp. SYSU D00663. Lineage (NCBI taxonomy): Bacteria > Bacillati > Actinomycetota > Actinomycetes > Geodermatophilales > Geodermatophilaceae > Geodermatophilus > Geodermatophilus sp. SYSU D00663. Next base: position 59,400 of record NZ_JBJGZT010000009.1, read on the forward strand.
AGACCGCGCGAGGCGGCTCCCACCCCGTCGACCCCGCGTGCTCATCCCCGCAGCCCCGGCCGCGCCGCGTCAGCGGGTCGCCGGCCACCGTCGTCACGGCTCCCGCACCGACCTCAGCCGAGCTGTCGGCGGTCGCTGAGTCCTCGATCTCCGCTCCCGCCCGGATCCGCACGGCGACACGCGCGACCGCCGGGCGACCCGTCGCAACGGGTGCAGCAACAGCCTCGGACGAGGGCGGATGAGCGGGAGGTGGGACGTACGTGCCCCGTCGACGATCCACGCGGACGACTCGAGGCGAACGAGCGTGGACCCCACGCAGGTGGCCGGGGGCGAGGGGTCGCAGGTTCGCATCCTGTCGGCCCACAGTGCGGAGCAGGGCCGTTCGAGAGGTGCGGCGGTCAGTGCGACTCGCGGCTGACCCGAGAGCCGCTGGAGCCGACGAGGAAGTCCAGGTCGGCACCGGTGTCGGCCTGCAGCACGTGGTCGACGTAGAGCCGCTCCCAGCCGCGCCGGGGGTTCGCGAAGCCGTCCACGGTGGCCTGGTCCGGCGTGCGGGCCGCCAGCTCGTCGTCGGGGACCTCGACGTCGATGCGCCGGGCCCCGACGTCGAGGCTGATGACGTCGCCGGTGCGGACCAGCGCCAGCGGCCCGCCGGCGGCGGCCTCCGGGGCGACGTGCAGGACGACGGTGCCGTAGGCGGTGCCCGACATCCGGCCGTCGCAGACGCGGACCATGTCGCGCACGCCCTGCTCCAGCAGCTTCCTCGGGATGGGCGTGTTGGCCACCTCCGGCATGCCGGGGTAGCCCCTGGGCCCGCAGCCGCGCAGCACGAGGACGGAGTCGGCGTCGACATCGAGGTCGGGGTCGTCGAGCCGGGCGTGCAGGTCCTCGATCGAGTCGAACACCACCGCCCGGCCGCGGTGCCTGAGCAGGTGGGGGGAGGCGGCCGCCGGCTTGATCACCGCACCGGAGGGTGCGAGGTTGCCCCGCAGCACGGCGATGCCGCCGTGCTCGACCAGCGGCTCGCGGCGCGGCCGGATGACCTCCGGGTCCCAGATCGGTGCGTCGTCGAGGTGCTCGACCAGCGGCTTGCCGGTGACGGTGAGCGCGGTCGGGTCCAGCAGGTCGCGGACCTCGCCGAGGACGGCGAGCAGCCCGCCGGCGCGGTGGAGGTCCTCCATCAGGAACCGGCCGGCCGGCAGCAGGTCGACCAGCACCGGGACGCCGGAGCCGATCCGGTCGAAGTCCTCCAGCGTCAGGTCGACGCCGAGCCGCCCGGCGATCGCGAGCAGGTGGACGACGGCGTTGGTGGACCCGCCGATCGCGGCCAGCGCCACGATCGCGTTCGCGAACGACGCCTTCGTCAGGAACGTGGACGGACGGCGGTCGGCGGCGACCATCTCCACCGCCAGCCGGCCGGTGCCGTGCGCGGCCTCCAGCAGCCGGCTGTCGGCGGCCGGGGTGCCGGCGAGGCCGGGGACGACGGTGCCCAGCGCCTCGGCGACCAGCGCCATCGTCGAGGCGGTGCCCATCGTGTTGCAGTGACCGCGGCTGCGGATCATCGACGACTCCGAGCGCGTGAACGCCTCCTGGGACAGCGTCCCGGCCCGGACCTCCTCCGACAGCCGCCACACGTCGGTGCCGCAGCCCAGCGGCACGCCGCGGAAGGTGCCGGTCAGCATCGGCCCGCCGGGGACGACGACGGCGGGCAGGTCGACCGAGGCGGCGGCCATGAGCAGCGACGGGATGGTCTTGTCGCAGCCGCCGAGCAGCACGACGCCGTCGATCGGGTTGGCCCGGAGAATCTCCTCCGTGGCCATCGCGGCCATGTTCCGCCACAGCATCGCCGTCGGCCGCACCTGCGTCTCACCCAGCGACACCACCGGGAGCTCCAGCGGGATGCCCCCGGCCTCGTGGACGCCGTTCCGCACCGACGCGGCGACCTCGGTCAGGTGCGCGTTGCACGGCGTCAGGTCCGAGGCGGTGTTCGCGATGGCGATCTGCGGCCGGTCGAACGCGTCGCCCGGTACACCGCGGCGCATCCACGCGCGGTGGATGTAGGCGTTGCGGTCGTCCCCCGCGTACCACTGGGCGCTCCGGAGCTCCACGGCCGTCCGCCTTCCGACTGTCGACCCGACGGTCTAGCTTCTGGAACCCGATGGACGGTAACCACCCCGCCGCGGGAACGACAGCACCCGGCACGGGCAGCGGGGCCCGGCTCGGCGAGAGCCGGCTCGTCGGTTCCGACCGGGTGCCCGGTGTCCGCCCGGCGACCCGGACACGCCCCTGACCTCCGCGGTCACCTCCGACGACCCCTGGAGTCCCCGCCCGTGCACCTCATGCGCATCGGCGCGCCCGGCGCCGAGAAGCCCGTCGCCCGCATCGACGACGCCACCTACGTGGACCTCTCCGACGCCGTCCGCGACGTCGACGAGGCGTTCCTCGGCAGTGGCGGCCTCGACCGGATCCGCCCCGTCGTCGCCGAGCGGGCGGCCGCCGGCCGGGTGTCCCGGTTCGCCGGCGAGCGGATCGGCGCGCCGATCGCCCGGCCGCACCAGATCCTGTGCATCGGGCTGAACTACCGCGACCACGCTGCCGAGACCGGCCAGGCGGTGCCCGCCGAGCCGATCCTGTTCACCAAGTCCCCGAACACGCTCATCGGCCCGGACGACGACGTGCGCATCCCGCGCGGTTCCACCAAGACCGACTGGGAGGTGGAGCTCGGCGTCGTCATCGGCCGGCGCACCAGCTACCTGGACGCGGTCGAGGACGCCCGCGACGCCATCGCCGGCTACTGCGTCGTCAACGACGTCAGCGAGCGCGCCTTCCAGATGGAGCGCGGCGGGCAGTGGACCAAGGGCAAGTCCGCCGAGACGTTCAACCCCGCCGGCCCCTGGCTGGTCACCCCGGACGAGATCGACGACGTCCTGGACCTCGACATGTGGCTGGACGTGAACGGCGTCCGCCGGCAGACCGGCAGCACGAGGACGATGGTCTTCGACCCGTGGTTCGTCGTGCACCACCTGAGCCAGTTCATGGTGCTGGAGCCCGGGGACCTGATCAACACCGGCACCCCGCCCGGCGTCGGCATGGGGCTGTCCCCGCAGGTCTGGCTGCAGCCGGGGGACGTGGTGGAGCTCGGCATCACGGGACTGGGCCGCCAGCGGCAGCGCGTGCTCGCCCCCCGGTGAGCGCATCGACCGTGCGGGCCCTCGTCGTCACCGGCCCGGGACGGGCCGAGGTGCAGGAGGTCCCGGCGCCGGTGGCGGTGCCCGGGGAGGTGGTCGTCGACGTCGAACGGGTCGGCGTCTGCGGCACCGACGTGGAGTTCTTCACCGGCGAGATGGCCTACCTGCACCAGGGGCACGCCGCCTATCCGATGCGGCTGGGCCACGAGTGGGCCGGCACCGTCTCCGCCGTCGGCGGCGGCGTCGACCCGTCCTGGGTCGGCCGGCGGGTCACGGGCGACACCATGCTCGGCGACCGGACCTGCCGCCGCTGCCGCAGGGGACACCAGCACGTCTGCGCGCAGCGGCAGGAGGTGGGCATCCGCGGCGGGCGTCCCGGGGCGCTGGCCGAGCAGCTCGCCGTCCCCGCCCGGTCGCTGCACCCCCTGCCCGGCGCGGTGGACGCGGTGCTCGGCGCGCTGGTCGAGCCGGGCGGCAACGCGCTGCGCGCCGCGCAGGCGGCAGCGGTCGGCCCGGGGGACAGGGCGCTGGTGCTCGGGCCGGGGGCGATCGGGCTGCTGACGGCGATGTTCCTGCGCGCCGGTGGTGCCGACGTGCACCTGATGGGCCGCACCGGGGAGTCGCTCGCCTTCGCCCGCGACCTCGGCTTCGCGCACACCTGCACCGAGGACACCCTGCCGGACCTGCCGTTCGACGCCGTCGTCGACGCGTCCAACGCCGCGCACCTCCCGGCCCTGGCGCTGGATCTGGTCGAGCCGGCCGGCCGGGTGGTCTACATCGGCCTGGCCGGCAGCCCCAGCCGCATCGACACCCGCACGCTGGTGCTGGAGGACGTCACCGCGGTCGGCGTCCTGTCCGCCTCCCCGGGACTGGCCGACACCATCGCCGCCTACGCGAGCGGCGCGGTCGACCCCCGCCCGCTCGTGGCCGCCACCGTGGGCCTCGACCAGGTCGGCGCCGTGCTGGCGGGGGAGCGCATCGAGGGCGCCGGCCCGGGACCCAAGATCCACGTCGACCCCAGGAGGACCTGACATGGCCGAGTTCGACGGGCTCGTCGCCGTCGTCACCGGCGGCGGCAGTGGCATCGGGGCGGCCACCGCCCGGCTGCTGCAGGAGCGCGGCGCCCGGGTCGCGGTCCTCGACCGCGCGACCGACGCGGCCCCGGGGGGCGTGCTCGCCGTGCCGTGCGACGTCACCGATCCCGCCGCCGTCGACGCCGCGGTCGCGACGGTGGCCGAGCAGCTCGGCGGCCTGGACGTGCTGGTCAACAACGCCGGCATCGGCGCGACCGGGCACGTGGGCGAGAACGACGACGCCGAGTGGGCACGCGTGCTCGACGTCAACGTCACCGGCATCGCCCGGGTCACCCGTGCCGCCCTGCCGCACCTGCGGCGGTCGCAGCACGCGGCCGTGGTCAACACGTGCTCGGCCGTTGCGTTCCTCGGCGTCCGGCAGCGGGCGCTCTACAGCGCCAGCAAGGGAGCGGTCCTCGCGCTCACGCTGGCCATGGCCGCCGACCACGTGCAGGAGGGGATCCGGGTCAACGCCGTCGCGCCCGGCACGGCCGACACCCCGTGGGTCGGCCGGCTGCTCGACGCCGCCGAGGACCCGGCCGCCGCCGCCGAGGCGCTCCGGGCACGCCAGCCCCTCGGCCGCCTGGTGACCGCCGAGGAGGTCGCGCACGCGATCGCGTCGCTCGCCTCCCCGCTCGCCGCCTCTACCACCGGCACCGTCCTCCGCGTCGACGGTGGCATGACCAGCCTGCGCGTCTGACGGGAGAGCGTTCGCGGCCCGTCCGTCCGGGCCGGGACGTCGGGGAGTCCTCTCCTGGGCCGACGCCGTCGGACGAGGCGGGCCGGCCGTGATGTGGTTCGAGGTGCCGTGCCGGGCCTCGGCCGTCGCCGCCCTGGTGAACGGAACGGGAGGACCAGGCCTGTTCCGGTCGTCCGGCACACCGAGGGGACGCCGGGCCCTCGCTCGCACGTCGACCCGACGCCAGTCCCTGGCCGTGTCCGCTCCGGCGTGGACCAGCGGTGGCGATCCGGCGGGCCGGGGTGTCGGCAGCCGCCCGGGGTGTCCGCCGTGCTGGTCGCAGGTGCGGGCGTGTCCGTGGCAGGGCGCCGGCGTCCGCTCACGTCCGTCATCGCCGGCGACGAGGAACGAGCGACCGCGGATCCCACGGAACTGGAGCACCACGGCCCAGCAGCGATGGGCCGGCGGTCAGCGCCGTGCCAGTGCCGCGAGCGCGGCCTCGATCCGCCGCCGGGTGTCGTCGGCGGTCCAGCCGGCGAGGACGGCCGCGTCACCGCCGGCGGTCGCCTCGATCGCCGCGGTCACCGGGCGGTGGAGCGCGTCCTTGGCCAGCCGGTAGGACTCCGGCGACCGGGCGGCCAGCTCCCCGGCCAGCGCGACCGCCCGCGGCAGCAGGTCGCCGGGCTCGGGGAGCTCGTCGACCATCCCCAGGGTGAGCGCCCGCTCGCGGTCCACGGCCTGCGCGCCGAGCAGCACCCGGCCGGCGCGGGAGCCGAGCGCGTGCCGGGTGATCTCCAGGGCGGCGGTCGGGAAGGGGACACCGACCGCCAGCTCGGTCAACCCGATCCGCCCGGCCGACATCAGCCGCAGGTCGCACGCCAGGGCGAGCACGCAGCCGCCGGCGATCGCGTGCCCGTTGACCGCCGCGACCGTCGGCCGCGGGTGGTCGAACACGGCGCGGAAGGTCCGGGACAGCGCCGTCAGGAGCTGCTCGGTGTAGGACGGGCCGCTGTCGAGGATCCGGCGCAGGTCCACCCCGGCGGAGAACGACGAGCCGGTGCCGGTGACGACCAGCGCCCGGTCGGACGCGGTGACGGCCTCGGTCAGGGCGTCCAGCAGCTCCACGTCCAGGGCGCCGACCCGGCCGTGCTCGATGCGCAGGACGGCGACGCCGTCCCGGTCCTCGGTGACCAGCATCGAGCCATCCTCCACGCACCCGGGCCGGCGGGGCCCCCGGAGCCGACGGCACGTCGCTGGCGGTGCGACCCCGATCGCCGGCGGCAGGAGCCGGCACCTGGGCCGGCTCGTCCGCATGCGACACGATGACCTCCCGCGGCACACCGCCACCGCGGCCGGGAAGACCCCATGACGGAGCAGGGGCACCGGGTCACCGGACACCGCCTGGTGGTCACCGCGACGGACCACGGGGCCGCGGTCCGCTTCCTCCGCGACGTGCGGGGGCTGCCCGAGCAGGAGGCCCGCGAAGCCGACGGCGGCCCCGTCGTCCTCGACGCCGGCCGGGCGACGCCGGAGATCAACGACCCGCGCCACGCCGAGTACCGCCACGCCGAGTACACCGACGAGGTCGAGGTGGGCCACCGCGTCCCGGCCCGGATCCGCGTCGCGTTCGAGGTCCCCGATCCCGGGGCCACGACCGCGGACCTGGTCGGGGCCGGCGCGGCCCTGGTCGGGACGGCTGCTCCTGACCGTCTTCGGTCCCGTGGAGGAGCAGCCCTGGCGTCCCGGGCGCAGCGGCGGCGGCTTGCGTCCTGGCACCGGACGGGAGCCGCGCCGGCCCGCCGGGGCGTGGTGCGTCCCGGCCGGCGTCGCCGCGGCCGGGGACCGGCGATCCGCGGATCGGCCGTCCCTGAACACGGGCGCCTCGCGCGGTGAGGCTGGGGTCCCCACGACCCGAGGAGCACCCGATGCCGCGTTCCCGCCCCGACGTCCCCGTCCCCGACCTCACCGGCCGCCGCGCCGTCGTCACGGGAGGCAGCGACGGCGTCGGCCTCGTGCTGGCCCGCCGGCTCGCTGCGGCCGGCGCCGAGGTGGTCCTGCCGGTCCGCAACCCGCGCAAGGGCGAGGCCGCGGTCGCCCGGATCCGCGCGCAGGTCCCGGACGCCGACGTCTCCCTGCGCGACCTCGACCTGTCCTCCCTCGCCTCCGTCGCGGCGCTCGGCGAGACGCTCCGGGCCGAGGGGCGGCCGGTGCACCTGCTCGTCGCCAACGCCGGCGTCATGCGGCCGCCGGACCGGCGGACCACGGCCGACGGCTTCGAGCTGCAGTTCGGCACCAACCACCTGGGGCACGTCGCGCTCGCCGCCGCGCTGCTGCCGCTGCTGCGGGCCGGCCGGGCGCGGGTGACCTCGCAGACCAGCGTGGCGGCGCGCCGCGGAGCGGTGAACTGGGACGACCCGAACTGGGAGCGGACCTACGACGGGCAGCGGGCCTACGCCCAGTCGAAGGTCGCCGTCGGCCTGTTCGCCCTGGAGCTGCAACGGCGCAGCGCCGCCGGCGGCTGGGGGATCACCAGCGACCTGTCCCACCCCGGGATCGCGCCGACCAGTCTGCTCGCGGCCCGGCCGGAGGTCGGCCGCGCCCGGGACACCACCGGCGTGCGGCTCATCCGCGTGCTGTCGCGGCTGGGCCTCGCCGGCACCGTGGAGAGCGCGGCGCTACCGGCCCTGCTCGCCGCGACCGCGCCGGACGGCGGCGGCCGGTTCTACGGCCCGGACGGTCCCGGCTCCACCGCCGGCGCTCCCGCGGAGCAGGAGCCCTACCGCGCGATGCGCGGTGCCGGGGACGCCGAGCGGATGTGGCGCCTGTCCGAGCGGCTGACGGGGGTGTCCTTCCCCGCGGCCGCGCCCGACGGGGTGCGCCCCCTCCCGCGCTGACCGTCCCGGGCCGTCCCCGCTCAGCCGGGGACGGCCCGGTCCGCGGGCGCCGCGGCGGTGCCGAGGACGGCCAGCAGCTGCAGCCGCTCGGCGCTCTCGCTGCCCGGGACGGCGGTGTACACGAGCAGCCGGTGCGACTGGTCGGGGTCGACCAGCGACTGGCAGGCCAGCTCCAGCGGGCCGACGACGGGGTGGACGAACCGCTTGACCTCGCGCGGGCGGATGCCGACCTCGTGCGCGTCCCACAGCCGCCGCAGCTCCTCGCTGCGGGCGAGCGCCAGCTCGGCGAGGCGCGCGGCCCGCGAGCCGGGGCCGCGCAGGGTGACCAGCTCGCGCAGACCCGAGGCGTAGAGCCGGGACAGGAACGCGTGCTCCTCCGGGGCGTGCAGCGCCCGCGCGGCGGGATCGGTGAACCACCGGTAGCCGAGGCTGCGCGCCGGCCCGGTGCGCAGGGTCGCGTCGCCGGTGAGCGCGACGGCGAGCGGGGTCTGCCGCAGCGTCTCGCCCAGCTCCGTGACGATCTCCGCCGGGGTGTCGCCGAGCCGGTCGAGGATCCGCAGCAGGCCGGGGCCGACGTGCTCGCCGTCGGCCCCGCGGGCGGGCGGGCGGTGGCCGGCCAGCCGGAACAGGTGGTCACGCTCGTCGAGCGTGAGGTGCAGGCCCTGCGCGATCGCGGCCACCATCTGCTCCGACGGCTGCGGCCCGCGCTCCTGCTCCAGCCGGGCGTAGTAGTCGGTGGACATGTGGCAGAGGACGGCGAGCTCCTCGCGCCGCAGCCCGCTCGTCCGGCGCCGCGGCCCGCGGGGGAGGCCGACGTCCTCCGGCTGCAGCGCCTCCCGACGGCGGCGGAGGAACTCCGCCAGCCCGGCCCGGTCGATCACGTCGCCTCCCTCGTCGGTGCTGCGTCGTTCCTACCGTCGCCGCGAGCGGTCATCCACGGTCCGCCGGTCCCTCCCTCGGCCGGGACGAGGACCACCGCCGGCCCGGCGACCTCCGGCGCGAACGCGATGGACCTGTCGCTGCGTCCGCCCGCCGCCCGGGCGGCCCCCGACCGGGGCAGGGCGCTCACCGGGCGGCTCACCGGGTTCTGGCGCGACGCCTGACAGCATGTGCCGGTGCGCGCCGTCGTGGTCGACTCGGTCCGGGCCCGCCCCCGGGTGCGGGAGGTGCCCGAGCCTCCGGCCCCGCCCGGCGGCGTGGTGCTGCGGGTGATGGCCACCGGGATGTGCCGCAGCGACTGGCACGCCTGGGCCGGGCACGACGAGATCGCGTTCCCCCACGTGCCCGGGCACGAGCTCGCCGGGGTGGTGGTCGAGGTCGGGGCCGAGGTCACCCGCTGGCGGGCCGGTGACCGGGTGACCGTCCCGTTCGTCTGCGGCTGCGGCCGCTGCGCGTGGTGCCGGGCCGGGGAGGCGCAGGTCTGTCCGGACCAGCAGCAGCCGGGCTTCACCCACTGGGGGTCCTTCGCCGAGTACGTCGCCCTGCACGCGGCGGACACCAACCTGGTGCGCATCCCCGACCGGGTGGACTTCGCGAGCGCGGCGAGCCTGGGGTGCCGGTTCGCCACGGCCTACCGCGCCCTGGCCGCCCGCGCGCGGGTCGGCGAGGGGGAGTGGGTCACCGTGGTGGGTGCGGGTGGCGTCGGCCTGAGCGCGGTGGCGATCGCCCGCGCGCTGGGGGCCCGGGTGGTCGCGGTGGACCGCAACCCCGAGGCCCTCGCCGTGGCCGCCGCTCTCGGCGCGGAGCACACGGTGCGGGCCGACGGCCGCGACGTCCCGGCCGCCGTCGCGGAGCTGACCTCGGGCGGCAGCCACGTCGCCGTCGACGCCGTGGGGAGCGAGCAGACCTGCGCCGACTCGGTCCTGAGCCTCCGCCGCAGGGGGCGCCACGTGCAGGTCGGGCTGCTGCCGCCGGTCGACGGTCATCCTCGGGTCCCGATGGCCCGGGTGATCGGCTGGGAGCTGGACCTGCTGGGCAGCCACGGCATGGCCGCGTCGGACTACCCGGCCATGATGGCGCTCGTCGAGCAGGGCTCGCTGCAGCCGCAGCGGCTGGTCGAGCGGACCATCGGCCTCGACGAGGCGGCGGCCCTGCTGCCGGGGTTCGACCGGGCGACCGTCGCCGGGATGACGGTGGTCGACCCCGCCCGCTGACCCCCGCCCCGGGCGCCCGTCCGACGGCGGCTCCCCGGCCCTGCCCTCCGCGGACGGGCCCGGGGGTGCGTCCCCGCCGCCGGCCTCCTCGACCCCAGCCGCACGGAGCGACGGCCAGGACCGCGGCGGCGCACGGGGTGACGACGTCGTCAGGGCCGCACACGCCGCGGCTGCGGTGCAGGACGTCCCGGCCCGGCGCGGGCGGGCTTCGCCCGGTCGTGCAGGGCGAGGGCGAGGACCACGGCGCCGGCGTCCAGGAGGGTGACGGCGTGGTCCGGGCTCAGGACCGGCGCCGCGCCGCAGCGCGTCCTGCCCGGTCGCGGGTGCGGGTCCCGTGGCCGAACGCACTGTCGACGTCCGGGTGCCGGTACTACCGTCGCGCGATGGCGGGCAGCGTGGACTTCGTCGTCGTGGGCGGTGGCTCTGCCGGAGCGGTGATCGCATCCCGGCTGTCGGAGGACCCGGACGTCCGGGTGGCGCTGATCGAGGCCGGGGACCGGCCGCCGGCGGTCGAGCTGGTGCCGGCCGCCTGCCCGGTCCTGCAGGCGGACCCCGAGACCGACTGGATGCTCACCGCCGACGCGGGCGCCTGCGGCAAGGGGCTGCGGGGCGGCCGGATGATGGTGCCCCGCGGCCGCATGCTCGGCGGCTCGTCGGGCATCAACTACATGGCCTACGTGCGCGGCCACCCGGGTGACTTCGACGCCTGGGCCGCCGGCGGCGCCGACGGCTGGAGCTTCGCGGAGGTCCTGCCCTACTTCCGGAAGAGCGAGGGGCTGGTGCCGAGCGAGGCCCTCCCACTCGACCTGCCCGCCCACGGCACGGAGGGGCCGCTCGGCGTGTCGGTGCGCAGCCCGGTGCTGCCGGGGGCGCAGGCGTTCGTCGAGGCCGCGGTCGCCGCCGGCATCCCGCTCGGTGACTACAACGGCCGCGACCGGGGTGGCCCGGCCGGCGTCGTCTCGCTGTTCCAGACGACCACGAAGCAGGGCAGGCGCTCGAGCACCTACCACGCGTTCCTCGAGGGCGAGGCCGAGCAGCGGCCGAACCTGACGGTGATCACGCACGCGCAGGCCACCCGGGTGCTCCTCTCGGGCGAGCCGGGTGCCCTGCGGGCGACCGGTGTCGAGTACGTCACGGCCGCCGGCACCACCGAGGTGGTCGACGCTGCGCGCGAGGTGGTCCTCAGCGCCGGCGCGGTCGGGTCCCCGCAGCTGCTCATGCTCTCGGGCGTCGGGCCGCGCGGGCAGCTGGAGTCGCTCGGCATCCGGTGCCTGGTCGACGCACCCGAGGTGGGCCGCCACCTCAAGGACCACCTGCAGGTGGGCCTGATGCACCCGGCGCCGGGGCTGGGCGTCTCGATGGCCAGTGTGGGCGTGGCCCTGGGGCCGGACGCACTGCGGGCGCCGGCCGGTCCACTGCCGGCCGACCCGGCCGACGACGCGTCCCTGCCGCCGGAGCTGCAGGAGCTGAAGGCGGAGGCGGAGCGCCAGCTCACCGAGTGGTTCACGACCGGCAGCGGGCTGGTGTCCTCGTCGCTCTACGACGCGGGTGCCTGGTTCTCGACCGGCCTCGGGGACGAGCACACCCACGACGCGCAGATCGCCGTGTTCGTGTGTGGCTACTCCGTCGACATCTGGGACTCCTGCCTGCACGTCGACGCGGCGGAGTACTTCGACGACCCGGCCGTCGACCTGTCGCCGACCGCCGAGAACCTCTTCGTGCTCGCGAACCCGGTGCAGCCGCACAGCGAGGGCGAGATCCGCCTGGCGAGCGCCGATCCGCTGGCCGCGCCCGACATCCGGATGAACTACCTCACCGACCCGCACGACGTGGCCGTGATGACGGCGGTGGTGCGCCGGGCGCTCGACGTCGTGGACCGGATGAGGCGCGAGCACGAGATCGGCGACCTCCTGCTGCCGCGGCGGCTGGCCGAGACGCACGGTCACACCCGCGGCGACGTCCCGAGCGACGAGCTGATCGCCGACCTGGCGCGCCACTACTCGTTCACCGTCTACCACCTGACGAGCACCTGCCGGATCGGGTCGGTCGTCGATCCGCGGTTGCGCGTGCTCGGCGTCGGCGGGCTGCGCGTCGCGGACGCGAGCGTCATGCCGAACGTGGTCAGCGGCAACACGAACGCCGCCACGATCATGATCGGCGAGAAGGCGGCCGAGCTGCTCGCGCGGGAGCACGGCGTCGGGCTCCGGGAGTTCGTCGGGGCGTGACCCGCCGCCCGGCGCCAGGAGATCCGGACGGCGGTGTCGAGAACGCGGGACCGGCTCCGTCCCCGGGGTGCGAGCGGCCAGGATGGGCCGCACCGGCACCGAGGAGAGACCACGATGGCCAAGTACCTGCTGCTCAAGCACTACCGCGGAGCCCCGGCGGCGGTGAACGACGTCCCCATGGAGAAGTGGACGCCGGAGGAGATCTCCGCCCACGTGCAGTACATGGAGGACTTCGCGGCCAGGCTGGAGGGGACCGGCGAGTTCGTCGACGGCCAGGCGCTCTCCCCGGAGGGGCTGTGGGTCCGGTACGACGGCGAGGGCCGCCCGCCGGTCACCGACGGCCCGTTCCCCGAGACCAAGGACCTCATCGCCGGCTGGATGGTGATCGACGTCGACAGCCAGGAGCGCGCCGTCGAGCTGGCCGGGGAGCTGTCGGCCGCCCCCGGGGCGGGCGGGCAGCCGATCCACGAGTGGCTCGAGGTCCGTCCCTTCCTGGGCGCACCGCCCACCATCACGGAGTGACCGCCCCGCTGGACGAGGTCCTGCTCCGCAGCCTCACCCCCGGCGTGCTGGGCGTCCTCGTCCGCCGCGGAGCCGAGTTCGCGGCGGCCGAGGACGCCGTGCAGGACGCGCTGGTCGAGGCGGTCCGCACCTGGCCGGCCGACCCGCCGCGGGACCCGAAGGGCTGGCTGGTGACGGTGGCCTGGCGCCGGTTCCTCGACGCGACCCGCGCCGACGCCGCCCGCCGCCGGCGCGAGGACGTCGTCGAGGAGGAGCCCGCGCCCGGGCCCGTGCCGACCGCGGACGACACGCTGCACCTCTACTTCCTGTGCGCCCACCCGTCGCTGACGCCGTCGTCGGCGGTCGCGCTCACGCTGCGGGCGGTCGGCGGGCTGACCACCCGCCAGATCGCCCAGGCCCACCTGGTGCCCGAGGCGACCATGGCGCAGCGCATCAGCCGGGCCAAGCGCACCGTCTCCGGCGTGCGGTTGGACCGGCCGGGCGACGTCGCCACCGTGCTGCGCGTCCTGTACCTGGTCTTCAACGAGGGCTACTCCGGCGACGTCGACCTCGCCGCCGAGGCCGTCCGGCTCACCCGGCAGCTCGCGGCCGTGGTCGACCACCCCGAGGTGCAGGGGCTGCTCGCCCTCATGCTGCTCCACTCCGCCCGGCGCGCCGCCCGGACCGCGCCCGACGGGAGCCTGGTGCCGCTCGCCGAGCAGGACCGGAGCCGGTGGGACACCGGGCTGATCGCCGAGGGGATCGGGATCCTGCAGGCGGCCCTCGCCCGGGACCGGCTGGGGGAGTACCAGGCCCAGGCCGCCGTCGCGGCGCTGCACGCGGACGCGCCCACCGCGGCGGAGACCGACTGGGTGCAGATCGTCGAGTGGTACGACGAACTCGTCCGCCTGACCGGCAGCCCGGTGGTCCGGCTCAACCGGGCGGTGGCCGTCGGCGAGGCCGACGGACCCCGCGCGGGCCTCGCGGAGCTGGCGGCGCTGGACGACTCGCTGCCCCGCCACACCGCGGTCGCGGCCTACCTGCACGAGCGCGACGGCGACCTCGCGACGGCGGCGCGGCTGTACGCCGAGGCGGCCGGGAGGGCGACCGACCTCGCCGAGCGCGACCACCTGCTGCGCCAGGCCGCCCGGCTCAACGCGGGCCGGTCCCGCTGACGGGGTCCCGACCGCTCGCCGGTGACCCCTCGGGACGATCTCGTGCCGGTGGGCCGTCACCGTGCTGCACTTGCGCCGGATGATGGGAGCGACCGGACAGGGGAGGAGACGCAGTCGTGCCGAGTGACCGCTACGCCGGCCTCGCCGCCGTGCTCGGCGCCATCCGCAGCTCGTCGGACATCACGCAGCCGATGCTCGTGGAACAGGTGGGCCTCGGCCGGAGCGTCGTCGCGCAGCGGGTCGCGGAGCTGGAGGCGGCCGGCCTCGTCGTCTCCGACGGGTTCGGGCCCTCCACGGGTGGCCGGGCGCCGCGCCGCCTGCGTCTCCACAGCGAGGCCGGCTACGTGCTCGGCGCGGACATCGCCACGAACGAGCTCGTGGTCGGGGTGGCCGACCTCTCGGGCGCGCTGCTGGAGACGCGCCACCGGGAGATCGACGTCGTCGACGGACCCGAGATCGTCATCGGCGCCGTCGAACAGCTGGCCGCCGAGCTGGTCGACGAGGTGGGCGCCCACCGCAGCCTGTGGTCCTTCGGTGTCGGCATGCCCGGGCCGGTGGCCTACGACAGCGGCGAACCGGCCACCATGCCGACGCTCCCGGACTGGAGCCGCCACCCCATCAGGGAGCGGCTGGCCGAACGCTTCGGGGTCCCGGTCTGGGTGGACAACCGGACCAACCTCTCGGCTCTCGGTGAGCGCAGGGTCAACCCGGTCGCGGCGCGCTCGCGGCACATGATCTACCTGGGCGGTGGTTACGGCCTCGGCGCCGCGGTGGTGCTCGACGGCAGGATCCACCGGGGCGCCCACGGGCTCGCCGGTGGCATCGACCACGTCCCGGTACCGGGCGCGGACGACGTGGCCTGTCACTGCGGCAGGACGGGGTGCCTGGAAGCGGTCGCCGGGCGTGCGGCCCTGGTCCGCGACGGCCGGCTGCTGGCCGAGACGGCGCAGAGCCCCGCCCTCGCCCAGGTCCTGGCCCGCACCGGCCGGATCCGCCCGGTCGACGTCACCGAGGCCGCGGGCCGGGGGGACGCCGCGGCCCGTGCGCTCCTGCACCGCAGCGCCACCATGATCGGGCGCAGTCTCGCGATCCTCGTCAACGTGTTCGACCCCGACCTGGTCGTGGTCGGCGGAGGCGTCGCCCGGGCGCGCGCCCACGTCCTGGCCGCGATCCGCGAGGAGATCTACCGGTTGGCCCTGCCCTCGGCGACCCGGGACCTGCGGATCGAGCCGTCGGCCTTCGACCAGGAGATCGCCGGGATCACCGGCGCCGTCGAGTTCGCGCTGGGAGAGCTGTTCAGTCCCGACCACCTCCCGGCGGTGCTCGACGCCCGCAGCGGCGGGGCCACGATCACGGCACTCGACGGGCACGTCCCCGCCTGAACCGGGACGGGTTCCGTCGGGTAGCCCCGAACTTCTGCCGCAGAGAGGTAGAAGCTCCGTTACGCTGCGTCCGTGAACGTGGACACCGGCCGCCCGGGCGGTGTCGCCGGTGTCCGGTGACCGGTCGGACGGACTCGTCGCCGTCCTCGACGCCATCCGGACCTCCCCGGGGATCACCCAGCCCCGGCTCGTCCAGCGGGTCGGACTCGGCCGGACCGTCGTGGCCCAGCGTGTCGCCCACCTGGAGGCGGCCGGTCTCGTCGCGCAGGACGGGCTGGCTCCGTCGAACGGCGGCCGTGCCCCGCGGAGGCTCCGGCTGCGGCGGGCGGCGGGCCTGGTCGCCGGTGCCGACATCGGCGCCACCGGGATGGCCGTGGGCCTCGCCGACCTCTCCGGTCACGTCCTCGTGGAGACCCACGAGCCCGTGGACGTCGCCGACGGACCCGACGCGGTGCTCGGTCGGGTCGAGGAGCTGGTCGAGGGGCTGCTCGCCCGGCTGACGGACCCGCCGCCACTGTGGGGCGTCGGGGTGGGCGTCCCCGGCCCCGTCGAGTTCGCCACCTCGCGGCCCGTCGCCCCGCCGATCATGCCGGGGTGGGACGGCTACCCCGTCCGCGAGCGGCTGGCCGGCCGCTTCGCCGCCCCGGTCTGGGTGGACAACGACGTCAACGTCCTCGCGCTGGGCGAGTTGCGCACCAACCCCGCCGCCGCCGCGACGGGCGACCTGCTCTACGTCAAGATCGGCACGGGCATCGGCGCCGGCCTGGTGTCCGGCGGGCGGCTGCACCGCGGGGTCAACGGGTGTGCCGGCGACATCGGTCACGTGGCCGTCGCCGAGGCCGACACGGTCATCTGCCGCTGCGGCAACGTGGGTTGCCTGGAGGCGGTGGCCGGTGGGGCGGCCCTGGCCCGCGACGGGCGCCAGCTGGCGGAGCGCGGAGGCAGTCCGGTGCTGGCCGAGGCCCTCGCGGCCCGGGGCGACCTGACGGCCGCGGACGTGACCGCCGCCGCGGAGCGCGGCGACCCGGCGGCTCGCGCCCTGCTCGCGCGGGCCGGCCGGCTGGTCGGCGGCACGCTGGCGACCCTGGTCAGCTTCTACAACCCCGGCCTGGTGGTCCTCGGCGGGGGAGTGGTGCACGCCGGCGACCACGTCCTGGCGGTCATCCGGGAGTCGGTCTACCGGCGGTCGCTGCCGCTGGCGACGCGCACGCTGCGGATCGAGCCGTCCGCGCTCGGGGCGGCCGCCGGGCTGGCCGGCGCCGTCCACCTCGTCCTGGACAACCTCTTCACGCCGGACCGGCTGGCGCTGTGGCTGCCCTGGGGCTCCCCGTCCGGTCATCCGGAGATCGTGGACACGCCGGACCGCCCGTCCGCGTGACGGCGGACCGCTGTGGTCCACGTCATCACCGCGGCTGATGCCCGGCATCACCAGCGTTACGTCCATGTTGCATTGACTTCCTCCGCTCGATGGCAGAAGTATGTGGTTGCCATCACGCGGACGGCGCTCCAGCGGCCGGACGCGGTGCTCGACATCCAGCGTCGCAGTCGTCGTCCGGTCCCCGGACACGTGGAGAGAGGCAACACATGACCCAGCACCGTCACCGGGGGCTCCGCCGCATCGGGGTCCTCGTCGCCGTTCCGGCCGTGAGCGCGCTGACGCTCGCCGCCTGCGGGGGCGGGGACGAGGAGAGCGGCTCCGGCGGCTCCGGCGGGGCCGCGAACAGCTTCAGCTTCGCCTTCGAGAACGCCTCGGGCGGGCAGGAGAACCCCTGGCAGCTGCTCGCCGACCAGTACTCCGAGGAGACCGGCGTCCAGATCGAGACGCAGGGTCTGCCGCCGGACAGCTACGGCCTGTCCATGCGCACCCAGCTGCAGGGCGGCAGTGCCCCGGACGTCCTGATGTTCTCGCCCGGCGCCGGCAACGCCAACGCGGTGCTGCCCATGGCCGAGGCCGGCTACATCGAGGAGCTCGGCGAGGAGTCGGCGGCCCTCATCCCCGAGGGCAACGAGTCGCTGTTCGAGATCGACGGCAAGGTCTACGCGCAGCCGACCAGCATCATCCCCGTCGGCATGGTCTGGAACTCCAGCGCGGCCTCCGAGGCCGGCGTCGAGGTCCCCGCGGACGAGTCCGCGATGATCGACGCCTGCGGCACCCTGGCCGGGGACGGCAAGTCGTTCCTCGCCGCCGCGGGATCCGCCCCGCCGAACATGGGCCTGATGGCCATGGCCATCTCCGCCACCCGGGTCTACGCCGAGACCCCGGACTGGAACGAGCAGCGCTCGGCCGGTGACGTCAGCTTCGCCGACAGCGAGGGCTGGCAGGCCACCCTGCAGACGATCGTCGACATGAACGAGGCCGGCTGCTTCCAGCAGGGCGCGGCCGGTGGTGGCTTCGACGCCATCACGCAGGGCCTGACGCAGGGCACCTCGCTGGGCGCCTTCGTCCCCGGGGCCGCCGCCACCGAGCTGGCCAACGCCAGCCCGGGGCTCAACCTGCAGGTGCAGCCGTTCCCGCCGGCCGACGGCGGGGAGCCGTTCCTGCTCGCCAGCCCGAACTACGCGCTGTCGATCAACGCCTCGGCCGACGAGGGCGCCAAGGAGGCCGCGCGCGAGTTCCTGGCCTGGATGGCCGAGCCGGAGAACGCCGCCCGGTTCACCGAGCTGCAGGGCGGGGTCGCCATCACCGGCCCGGACGAGAACCTGTCCCCGGTGTACGAGCCGGTCGCCGACCTGCTGGAGAACGGGGACTACGCGCCGCTGCCGAACCTGGCCTGGCCGAACCCGGGCGTGTACGACGCGCTGTCGACCGGCGTCCAGGGCCTGCTCGCCGGCCAGGGCGACGTCCAGTCCGTGCTCGAGTCGATCGACCAGGCCTGGGACCAGTGACCCGGGCCGGCTGATCCCGGCACCACCTCCCGACCGCACCTCCGGACGCACCGAGGGACTGACGATGACCGCAACCATGGGCACCCCGCAGGACACCGGTGCAGTCGTCCGGGGCACGGTCCCGGCCGCCGGGGGCGGGCGTTCCGCCCGCTCCCGGCGGAGCCGGCCGCTCATCACCTACGGCCGCTGGTGGTGGGCGCTGCCCGCCGTCCTGGCGGTGCTGCTGATCCACTACGTCGCCACCGCCGGCGGGGCCTTCTACGCCTTCACCAACTGGACCGGGATCGGCGACTTCGACTTCGTCGGCCTGGACAACTTCCGCCGCATCTTCGAGGACCCCACCCTCATCGGGTCGCTGAAGAACACGCTGTTCCTGGCCTTCGGCTTCCTGATCGCCACCAACGTCGTCGGGCTGCTGCTGGCACTGGCGCTCAACCGCACGCTGAAGACGCGCTACCTGCTCCGGGTCCTGTTCTTCATGCCGGTCGTGCTGAGCCCGCTGGCGGTCTCCTACATCTGGAAGTTCATCTTCGACTTCAAGGGCCCGCTCAACGGCGTCCTGGGCTGGTTCGGCATGGCGCCGAAGACGTGGCTCGCCGACCCGACGCTGGCCCTGTGGGCGGTGCTGGTCGTCATGGCCTGGCAGACGACCGGCATGGTGATGGTCATCTACCTCGCCGGACTGGCCACCGTGCCGGCCGAGATCGAGGAGGCGGCGGCGCTGGACGGGGCCAGCACCTGGCGCCGCTTCCGGTACATCACGCTGCCGTCGATCCGCCCCTCGGTGGCGATCGCGTCGACGCTCATGCTCATCCAGGGCCTGCGCGTCTTCGACCAGGTCATGGCGCTCACCGGCGGGGGACCCGCGGGGGCGACGGAGACGCTGGCCACGCAGGTCTACAAGGAGACGTTCGCGCTGAGCAACTTCGGCTTCGGCGCCGCACTCGCGCTCCTGCTGACCCTCATCATGCTCGTCTTCTCGGTGCTGCAGCAGGCTGCCACCAAGGACCGGTCGTAAGGGATCCGAGCCGATGTTCCGCTACACGAAGGCGACGGCACTGCGCGAGGTGCTCGTCTGGGCCGTCGCCCTGCTGACCCTGCTGCCGTTCTACTTCCTCGTCATCAACGCGCTCAAGCCGGACGAGGAGCTGCTCACCACCGGGTCCTCGACCCCGCCGAGCCGGCCGACCCTCGAGAACTTCACCGAGGTGCTGACCGCCGGCGGTGACTCCAACATCCTGCTCGGCCTGTTCCACAGCGTGGTGATCACCGTGGGCAGCATCCTCGGCCTGGTCGCCTTCGGCTCACTGGCGGCCTACGTCCTGGCCCGCACGACGGCGAGGTGGGGGAGCGTCGCCTTCTACCTCTTCCTCGTCGCCATCGTGCTGCCGACCCAGCTCGGCCTCATCCCGCTCTACATCGGCGCCCGGCAGGTCGGCCTGGTCGGCTCGGTGTGGGGGATGATCGTCCTCTACGTCGGCACGCTCATGCCGCTGGCGGTCTTCCTCTACGCCGGGTTCTTCCGCAACCTCCCCCGGGACTACGAGGAGGCGGCCGCGCTCGACGGCGCCGGCCCGGCACGCGTGTTCCTCCGGGTCGTCCTGCCGCTGATGGCGCCGGCGACCGGGACGGTGGCGATCCTGACCGGCCTCATCGTCTGGAACGACTTCTTCACCGCGCTGATCTTCCTGGGCGGCTCGGACAGCCAGACGCTGACGGTGTCGATGTACTACTACGTCGGCTCGCTGGTCTCGGCCTGGAACAAGATCTTCGCCATCGTGATCATCTCGATGATCCCGATCCTGGCCTTCTACCTCTTCGCCCAGAAGCGCTTCATCCAGGGCTTCGCCGGCGGCATCAAGTAGGGCCCCAGGCTCCTCCCGCCGCCCGCCCGGCGGGAGGAGCGCCCCGCGCGGGCATCGACGGCGCCGATGCGCTCCATCACCAGGAACAGCACTCTCGTCATTGACTTCCTCCGACAATCGGAAGAAGTATGAGTCCCAGGTCACGCAGGTGGCCGCCGCACCACCGAAGGAGACCCCGTGGGCGATCGGATCCGGGCCGGCATCGTCGGTGTCGGCTTCATGGGCACGGTGCACGCCCGCGCCGTCCGGCGCGGCGGCGGTGTGGTCACCCGCGTCGCCGGGTCGACGCCGGAGTCCTCGCGGGCCGGTCGCGAGCGGATCGGGGCGGAGTCGGCGTGCGACACCGTCGAGGAGCTGCTGGCCGCCGACGACGTCGACGTGGTGCACGTGTGCACGCCCAACGCCTCGCACGCCCCGCTGGTGCGGGCGGCCGTCGCGGCCGGCAAGCACGTCGTGTGCGAGAAGCCGCTGGCCGTCGACGCCGCCGAGGCCGAGGAGCTGCGGGCGCTGGCCGCCGACGCCGGGGTGACCGCCACCGTGCCCTTCGTCTACCGCTTCTACCCGACCGTGCGCGAGGCCCGGGCCCGCGTGGCCGACGGGACGGCCGGCCCGGTGCGGCTGCTGCACGGCTCCTACCTGCAGGACTGGCTGGCCGACGGCGCCGACGACGACTGGCGGGTCGACGCCGCCACCGGCGGCGCCTCGCGGGCCTTCGCCGACATCGGCGTGCACTGGTGCGACCTGGTCGAGTTCGTCTCCGGCCACCGGATCACCCGGCTGGCCGCGCGCACGCTGACCGTGCACCCGGAGCGCGGTGGGCGCCCGGTGTCCACCGAGGACGCCGCCGTCGTGCTGTTCGAGACCGACCGCGGCGCGGTCGGCAACCTGACCGTCAGCCAGGTGACCCCCGGCCGGAAGAACCGGCTGTGGTTCTCCGTCGACGGCGCGGCCGAGAGCCTGTGCTTCGACCAGGAGAACCCCGACTCGCTGTGGATCGGCGGCCGCGAGGTCAACCGGCAGCTGCTGCGCGGCTCCTCCGAGCACCCGGCCGCCGCGCGCTACTCCGTCGTCCCCGCCGGCCACCCGCAGGGCTACCAGGACTGCTTCGACGCCTTCGTCGCCGACACGTACTCCGCCGTCGGCGGCGAGGCGCCCGACGGGCTGCCCACCTTCACCGACGGCGCGCGCGCCGCCCGGGTCACGCGGGCGGTGCTGCGGTCCGCGGCGACGCAGGCCTGGGTGGAGGTCGCGGCGTGACCGGCACCCGGCTCACCGTCGGCGACCCCGCGCCGTCGTTCGTCCTCCCGGACACCGAGGGGGCGGCGGTCCGGCTCGACCCCGGCGCGCACACGGCGACCGTCGTCGTCTTCACCGCCAACGGCTGCCCGTTCGCCCGCGCCTGGCACGACCGCGTCCAGGACGTCGCCCGCTCCTACGCCGACCGGGACGTCGTCGTGCTGCAGGTCGTGAGCAACGACGAGACCGACCACCCCGAGGACTCCCTCGAGGGCATGCGGCGCCGCGTCGCCGCCGGCGAGCTCGCCGGTCCCTTCCTCCGCGACGCCGAGCAGTCGGCCGCCCGTGCCTACGGCGCCACCGCGACCCCCGAGGTCTTCGTCGTCGACCGGGCCGGGCTGGTCCGCTACCACGGCGCCCCCGACGGCGACCACGACGACCCGGCCCAGGACGCCGGCTGGCTGCGCGCCGCGCTCGACGACGTGCTGGCCGGGCGCGAGGTGACCCGGCCGCTGACCTCGCCGGCCGGCTGCTCGATCAAGTGGCGGGTGGAGCTGCTCTGGTGGGCCGGCTGCCCCACGCACGACCGGGCCGCCGCCCTGCTCCGGGACACCCTCGCCGAGCTCGGCCGGGCGGACGTGCACGTCGTCGAGCGCGAGGTCCGCACCCGCGAGGAGGCGGCGCAGCTCGGCTTCCCCGGGTCGCCCACCTTCACCGTCGGCCGCCGCGACCTCTTCCCCGTGGACACCCCGCCCGCCCTCACCTGCCGCGTCTACGCCCGCGACGACGGCCGCAGCTCGCCGCTGCCGGACGCCGCCGACCTCGCCGCCCGCCTCCGGGACGCCCTCGCCCGCCCCTGGGACCTCCCGCACTGGGTGGACCCCCGCACGCCCGCCCGCGCCGACAGCCCGTCCTGACCGACCCCCACCCGCAGCAGGAGCAGTCATGGCATCGATCACCTACGACCGGATCACCAAGCGGTACCCGGACGGGACGCAGGCCGTCTCCGAGCTCGACCTGTCCATCCGCGACGGCGAGTTCCTCGTCCTCGTCGGTCCCTCCGGGTGCGGCAAGACGACCGCGCTGCGCATGGCCGCGGGCCTGGAGGAGATCTCCGACGGCCGGCTGCTCATCGGCGACCGCGTCGTGAACGAGGTGCACCCCTCGCAGCGCGACATCGCGATGGTCTTCCAGAACTACGCGCTCTACCCGCACATGTCCGTGCGGGACAACATCGGCTTCCCGCTGCTGTGCGCCGGTGTCGGCAAGGCCGAGGTCAGGCAGCGGGTGGACAGGGCGGCCGAGTCCCTGGGCCTCACCGAGCTGCTGCACCGCAAGCCGAAGGCGCTGTCCGGCGGGCAGCGGCAGCGGGTGGCCATGGGCCGGGCGATCGTGCGCCAGCCGCAGGCCTTCCTCATGGACGAGCCGCTGTCCAACCTCGACGCCAAGCTGCGTGGCCAGATGCGCGCCGAGATCCGCAACCTCCAGCGCGAGTACCGGACCACCACGCTCTACGTCACCCACGACCAGGTCGAGGCCATGACGATGGGCGACCGCATCGCGGTCCTGCGCAAGGGCGTGCTGCAGCAGCTGGGCACCCCGGACGAGCTCTACGAGTCCCCGGCCAACCTGTTCGTCGCCGAGTTCATCGGCTCCCCGCCGATGAACGTCCTGAGCGCCACCGTGACCCGGACGCCCACCGGCGCCGAGATCGTGCTCGGCTCCCAGCGGCTGGTGCTGCCGGCCGGCGCGCTCGACGCCCACCCGGCGCTCGCCGGCGCGGACGCCACCCCGGTCGCCCTCGGCCTGCGTCCCGAGGCGCTGCGCGAGGCGGCCGGCGCCGATCCCGCGTGGCCGCGGCTGGTCGCCGACGTCGAGCTGGTGGAGAACCTCCCCCCGGAGAAGCTGCTCCACCTCCGCGTCGACGCCGACCCCGTCGTCACCGAGGCGACGCTGGAGATCGCCGCCGACATCGACCAGGCCGCCGCCGAGGACCTGCGGGCGCTGGGCTCCGGCTCGGTCCTCCACGCCCGGCTGCCCGGGACCGCGGCCGTCCGCGAGGGCACCCGCGCGCAGTTCGCCGTGCCGCCGTCGGCCCTGCACTTCTTCGACCTGTCCACCGGGCAGGCCATCGCCCCCCGGTCGCCGCGCCTGGCCGCGGCGACCGCCTGACCGGGAGGGATCCCCGTGAGCGCACCGGCACACCAGATCAAGCGGGGCGTGAGCCTCTACTCGTTCCAGGAGGAGTACTTCCTCCGGACGCTGTCCGTGGAGGACTGCATCCGCGTCGCCGGGGAGATCGGCGCCCGGGGCATCGAGATCATCCCCGAGCAGATGATCCCGGGGTTCCCGCACGTCAGCGACGAGTTCGTCGGGAACTGGTTCTCCTGGATGGAGCGGTACGGCACCACGCCGGTCGCCACCGACCTCTTCCTGGACACCAAGCTGCACCGCGACCGGTGGCTGACCCGCGAGGAGCAGGTCGCCTCGATCTGCCGCGACGTCGACATCGCCGTCCGGCTCGGCGCGACCGTCGTCCGGGCGATCATCAACACGCCGCCGGAGGTCATGGAGGAGGCGGCGCCCTACGCCGAGGAGCAGGGCGTCCGGCTGCTGCTCGAGGTGCACGCGCCCTTCCACTACGAGCACCCGTGGATCCTCGAGCACCTCGAGGTCATGTACCGCACGGGGTCGCCCGCGCTGGGGCTGATGCCGGACATGGGCGTCTACGTCGAGCGGTTCCCGCGCGTGGTCAGCGAGCGGGCGCTGCGGGACGGCGCCAAGCCCGAGCTGGTCGACCTGATCGTCGAGACCTACGACGACCACGGCGACACCCACGCCCTGATGGACATCGTCAACTACCGCGGCGGCGGCCCGGTCGACTTCGGCCTGGCCCGTCAGGCGACGCACTACATCTGGAGCGAGCCCAAGGCGATGCTCGAGCACATGCCCCTCATCGGGCACATCCAGGCGAAGTTCTACGAGATGACCGAGGACGGGGTCGAGTACTCGATCCCCTACGACCGGATCGTCCCGGTGCTGGTCGAGGGCGGCTTCGACGGCCACCTGTCCAGCGAGTACGAGGGCAACCGCCACATCCAGGACGTGCACCCCGTGGACAGCGTCGAGCAGGTCCGCCGCCAGCACGCCATGTTCGCCCGCCTGCTCGGCGAGACCACCGGAGAGGACGCCTGATGTTCGACAGGTACATCGTCTGCGAGGAGGGCTTCCGCGCCCTCGACGACGGCCGCACCGGCGGCGTCGTGGAGGTGCGGATGCCGTACTACCGCGGCCTGGCGCTGTCGATGGTCGAGGCCGTCGACCTCGTCCTCGACGGCCGCCCCGTGCCGCCGGCGCGCACCACCTTCACCGTGCACGGCAACACCTACACCTTCGACCAGCTGCCGCGGACCACCGACGACCGCTGGGAGATGGGGGAGCGGGCCCGGCTCACCTTCGAGACCGACGAGCCGCTGACGCCCGGCGAGCACGAGGTCGCCGTCGCGGTGCGCCTGCGCATCTCGTACATGCCGGTGCCCGGCGGCGGCCGCGACAGCAAGCGCCTGACGCTGGCCGCCTGAGAGGAACGGACATGGGACCCCTCGACGACCAGGTGGTGCGCGCCGACTCGCTCACCGCCACCCCCGACGGCCTGGACATCGCCGTCTACTCGCACTGGTACCGCGCTCTGCCGCTGCCCTCGCTGGCCCGCGTCGACCTCACCGTCGACGGCCGCCGGATCGACCCCGCCGAGCTGTCGGTCACCGTCAACGGCACCCGCCACCCGCTGACCGAGGTGGCCGGGGCCGGCGACGAGTACTGGTTCACCACCGACCCGCTGGTGCTGCACACGCCGGTCGAGACGGCGCCCGGCCGCGAGCACCGGGTCCAGCTGCTGCTGGGCCTGTCGATCCCCTACATCCTCACCGGTCCGGACCGGGTGCCCCTGGTGGCGCCCAGCGCCACCGACAAGACCCTGACCGCGGCGGGAGCACGCTCGTGACGGACACCGCGCCGGGGCTGCCCCGCCTCGGCACCACCCTGTTCAGCCTCACCCTCGAGCAGCGCCGTCCCGGCGGGGACTTCGCCTCGCTCGTCCGCGAGGTCGCCGCCCGCGACCTCGGCCCCGGGCTGGAGATGGTCGCCTTCCAGAGCCTGCGCGGCTGGCCCCGGCTGTCCGGGGACCAGGAGCGGGAGGTCCGCGGGGTCCTCGAGTCCTCGGGGCTCACGCCGTCGTGCCTGGCGATCAACAACGACCTGGGCCTGTACCCGGGCCGGCTGCTCTCGGACGACGAGTCCCACGAGTACGTCGCCGTGCAGCTGCGCGGGGCGGCCGCGCTCGGTTTCCCCGTCGCGCGCGTCGGCATCGAGACCGGCCCGGCGATCCTCGAGCGGCTGCTGCCGCTGGCCGAGGAGCTCGGCGTCAAGGTCGGCGTGGAGATCCACGCCCCGCTGACGCTCGACGCCCCGCCGGTCGCCGCGCTCAAGGAGCTGTTCACCCGGCTGGACACCCCGTGGCTGGGCTTCATCCCGGACATGAGCGCGAGCATGCGGGCGGTCCCGGACGCCGTCGACGACGCCCACCGGGCCGCCGGCATCGCCCCGGAGCTCACCGCGCTCACCAAGGAGCTGTGGGCCGAGCCCGGCCCGACCATGGCGAAGTTCCCGGAGCTGGAGCGGCGGGCGGCCGAGGCCGGCGCCACGCCGCCCCAGATCGGCAACCTCAAGATGCTGTTCACCATGCACGGGCGCATGGCGCCCGAGCGGTGGGCCGACTTCTTCCCCCACGTCGTCCACGTGCACGGCAAGTTCTACGGGATCGTCGAGGGCCCCGACGGCCTCACCGACCCGTCGATCGACTGGCCGGCCGTCGCGCGCGTCCTGCGCGAGCAGGGCTACGACGGCTTCGTCTCCAGCGAGTACGAGGCCCACGCCTACAGCGACCGGTACAGCGCCTTCGACCAGGTCCGCGCGCAGCACGACATGCTCAAGCGGCTGCTCGAGGCCGAACCCGCGGTGGCCGCCCGATGAGCACGTCCCACGACGTCGACGTCGATGTCGACGTCGTCGTCGTCGGTTCCGGGCCGGTCGGCACCGCGGTGGCGCGGGAGCTGGCCGACACCGGATCCGGCCTGCGCGTCCTGGTGCTCGAGGCCGGGCAGGCGCTCGGTGACCCGGCCGGCGGCCACGTGAAGAACATCGCCGACGTCGAGGCCCGCGACGCCGCCCTCGCGGCGCTGGCGACGGGGCCCGGCCCGCTGCCGGGCGGCACGCCGGCCCGGCCGGGCACCGCCCTGGTCGGCGCTCCGGACATGCCCAACGCGGCGATCTCGACCAACGTCGGCGGGATGGGCGCGCACTGGACCGCGGCCTGCCCGCGGCCGGTCGACGACGAGGTGCCCGACTGCGTGGACCCCGACGTGCTGGACGAGGCGCTGACCCGCGCCGAGGCGCTGCTGGCGGTGACGACGCACGCCTTCGACCGGGCGCCGCTGACCGGCGCGGTGCAGCGGGTCCTGGGCGAGCTGTTCGACCGGCCGCACCGCCGGCCGGTCGGCGCGATGCCGGTGGCGGTCACGGTCGGCGAGGACGGCTCGCTGCACTGGACCGGCCCGGCGATCATCGCGGGGGACCTGTGGGAGCGGCCGGGCGTGGAGCTGCGCACCGGCACCCTGGCCCGGCGCGTCCTGCTGGACGGCGACCGGGTGACCGGCGTGGAGGCGGTCGACCTGGCGTCGGGGGAGCGGTACACGATCCCCGCCTGCGCCGTCGTCGTCGCCGCCGACGCCTTCCGCACGCCGCAGCTGCTGTGGGCCTCGGGCATCCGGCCGCAGGCGCTCGGCCGGTACCTCACCGAGCACCCGCAGGTGATGGCCGCCTCCCTGCTCGACGAGCGGTACGTCCCGGCGGACGCGCCCGTCGACGCGGACCTCCCGGTCACCGCCGCCGCCGCGCCGGGCGGCGGGGCGATCGTCCCGGTCTCCGGTGTCTCCTGGGTGCCCTACGCCGCCGACCGGCCGTTCCACGGCCAGGTCATGCAGATGGACGCCTCGCCGGTGCCGCTGGACCCCGGCCTCACCGTCCGGCGCGGCCAGGTGGTGGGCCTGGGCTGGTTCTGCCGCAAGGAGCTCTCGCCGGACAACCGCGTCCGGTTCGACGAGGGCGACCTCGACCCGCACGGGCTGCCGGCCATCCGCATCGACTACGCCCTCAGCGACGCCGACCGCGCCTCCGTCGCCGCGGCCGTCGAGGAGGTCGCCTCGGCGGCACGGGCCCTGGGCCGCCCGCTCGGGGAGCCGTTCGTCATGCCCCCGGGCAGCTCGCTGCACTACCTCGGCACGACCCGGATGGGCCGCACCGACGACGGCACCAGCGTCTGCGACCCGACCGGCCGCGTCTGGGGCACCGCCAACCTCTACGTCGGCGGCAACAACGTCATCCCCACGGCGACCGCCTGCAACCCCACCCTCACCGCCGTCGCGTTCGGCGTGCTCACCGCCCGGGCCGTGGCCGCGCAGCTGGCCGCTCAGCCGGCCGCTCAGCCGGCCACGACCCCCGTCGCCGAGGAGGCGCACGCATGACCGCCCGCATCCTGATCGTCGGCAGTGGGCCGACCGGGGCCACCCACGCCCGGGTGCTGCTCGAGCAGCTGACCGACGTCTCGGTGCTCATGGTCGAGGCCGGGCCGCTCGTCAGCCGCCCGGCCGGCATGAACGTCAAGAACATCCCCGACCCGGAGGAGCAGGCGGCGGCGCGGCTGGCCTCCCAGGGGCGGTCCAGCGAGAGCGGCGTGTCGGGCATCCCCGGCGGCGTCGTCGTCGAGGGGACGATCACCGCCCGGCAGGGCACCCACCTCATCGGCCGCGCCGCCGACGGCTCACCGGGCATGCCCGCGGCGGCCGGCGCCACCTGCGTCGGCGGCCAGGGCGTCCACTGGACCTGCGCCACGCCGCGACCGGTGGGCAGCGAGCGGATCCCGTTCCTCGACGCGGCCGAGTGGGAGGAACTGGTCACCGAGGCCGAGGAGCTGCTGCACGTCCACCGTCCGGACTTCGCGGGCTCGCCGCAGGCGACCGCGATCCTCGAGACGGTCCGCGCCGAGTTCGCCCCCGACGGCATCACCGTCCGTCCGCTGCCGGTGGCCGCCGACCCGCGGCCGGACGGCTCCCTGCGCTGGAGCGGCACCGACGTCGTCCTCGACGGCGTCCCCGCCGACGACCGCTTCACCCTGCGCGCGGAGACCCTCTGCGTCCGGCTGGTCCGCGAGGGGGACCGGGTGGTGGGCGCGGTGCTGCGCGACCTGCGCACCGGCACCGAGGAGGAGGTGCGCGCCGACGCGGTCGTCGTCGCCGCCGACGCCCTGCGCACGCCGCAGTTGCTGTGGGCCTCCGGCATCCGGCCCGCCGCGCTCGGCCGGTACCTGACCGAGCACCCGCTGCTGTTCGGCGTGGTGGCCGTGCGGCCGGACCTGCTGCCCGAGCGGGAGGACCCGACGGCCCCGGTCGACCCGATCCGGGCGATCGTGTCCGTCGGCTTCGACGAGGAGCGGCACTCGTACCACGCCCAGCTGATGTGGAACCCGGTGTCGCCGGCGCCGCTGCCCGAGGGCAGCCGGTTCCGGGACAACCCCGCCGGCTACGTGGGCATGGGCTGGGGCATCCGCAAGTGGCCCCGCCCCGAGGACCGGCTGACCTTCGAGGACGACCGGCCCGACGAGCACGGCCTGCCGGGCATCCGGATCGCCTACGAGCTCACCGAGCGCGAGGAGGCCGAGTTCGCCCGCGCCCGCGTGCACCAGGCCCGCGCGGCCGCCGCGCTCGGGGAGTTCGTCGACGGGATGCCGAAGGTCATGCCCGCCGGCAGCTCCCTGCACTACATGGGCACCGTCCGCACGGGACCGGCCGACGACGGCACCAGCGTCTGCGACCCCTTCTCCCGCGTGTGGGGCGTGCCCGGCCTGGTGCTCGCCGGCAACGGGCTCATCCCGACCGCCAACTCGTGCAACCCGACGCTCACCAGCGTGGCCCTCGCCATCCGGGCCGCCCGGGCGCTCGCGGCCGACCTCGCCGGCGAGCCGGCGGTGGCGGGCGCGGCG
Source organism: Geodermatophilus sp. SYSU D00663 (assembly GCF_054050655.1). NCBI lineage: Bacteria > Bacillati > Actinomycetota > Actinomycetes > Geodermatophilales > Geodermatophilaceae > Geodermatophilus > Geodermatophilus sp. SYSU D00663. Next base: position 88,752 of record NZ_JBJGZT010000009.1, read on the forward strand.
AGCGAGTAGCGGCACCCCCAGGACCCCGACGACCCCCCCAGGACAGGAGCCGGCATGACGACCACGGAGACCTCCGTCGAGGCACTCGCCCGACGCGTCGACGAGCTGCAGGAGCAGCTGGAGCAGACACGGCGGGAGGCCACCCGCGCCGCCGACCGCGGCGCGGTGGACAACGTCTTCAACCGCTACATGCACTACCACAACGCCTACGAGGACGAGCGGATCATCGCCGAGCTCTGGGCGAAGCCGGGCACCCCCGGCATGTGGTCCCGCTACAACAACGTCGGCCGCTACACGACCTACGAGTCGGTGACCGCCTACCACCGCGGCCGCCCGCGCCCGGTCGGCAAGCTGCTGTTCCACTACGCGACCACCCCGGTCATCGAGGTCGGCGCCGACGGGCAGACCGCCAAGGGCATCTGGATCATGGCCGGCCTGGAGTCCGGGCTCATGGACCCCGAGGTCGCCGAGAGCGTCCCGCCGTGGGTCTTCTCCGGCGGGGAGGTCGACGGCAAGCCGGTGTGGGCGCACTGGGTGTGGTGCAAGTACGGCGTCGACTTCGTCAAGCAGGACGGCGAGTGGCGGATCTGGCACTTCCGCTGCTACGAGGTCGCCCGGGCGCCGTTCAACCGGGACTGGATCTCCTTCGCCAAGGACAACCAGGAGAGCCACGACTCGCAGCTCGCCTGGTTCGGCGACGACGGCGTCCCCGTCTTCCTGCCGCCGGTCGACGAGCCGGTGGAGACCGTCTACCACCCGTACGCCAACGACCGGGCGCAGACGCTCGACCCGGTGCCGCCGACGCCGTACACCGAGTTCGAGGACACGTTCAAGTAGTGGGCGCCGCGACCCCGGAGCAGGTGGACGCCCCCGCGGCGTCCCCTGCTCCCGGCGTCGCGCGCGCCGGCGAGGTCCGGCGACCCGGGCTGGTCCTCGCGGTGGCGTGCGCGGCGCAGTTCATCTGCGTGCTCGACACCTCGATCGTCAACGTCGCGCTCCCGCCGATGCAGGAGAGCCTCGGCCTCTCGGCCACCGGCCTGCAGTGGGTGGTGAGCAGCTACACGCTCACCTTCGCCGGCTTCCTCCTGCTCGGCGGCCGGGTCGGCGACCTCTGGGGCCGTCGGCGGGCCTTCCTCGCCGGGCTGGCGATCTTCTCCGTGGCCAGCCTGGCCGGTGGTCTGGCCCAGGAGGGCTGGCAGCTGGTGGCGGCGCGCTTCGTGCAGGGCGTGGGTGGCGCGGTCCTGGTGCCGACGACGCTGAGCCTGGTGACCACCGGGTTCCCCGACCCGCGGGCCAAGGCGCGGGCGCTCGGACTGCTCACCGCGGCGGCCGCCGCCGGTGGCGGTCTGGGAGGCGTCATCGGCGGCGTGCTCACCGGCCTGCTGAGCTGGCGGTGGGTGCTGTTCGTCAACGTCCCCCTGGGGGCGCTGCTCGTCGTCGCGGCGGCCGGCGCGCTGGCCGGCCGGCCGCCCGGGCACACCCGGGGGCGCCTGGACCTGCCGGGGTCGGTGTCGGTGACGGCCGGGACCGCCCTCCTCGTCGCCGCGGTGATCCTCGGGGAGGAGCGGGGCTGGCTGTCGGGACCGGCCCTGGCCTGCCTCGGCGGTGCGGTCGCCGCGCTGGCGGCCTTCGTGGTGGTGGAACGCCGGGTGCCGCAGCCGGTGGTCCCGCTGTCGGTCCTGCGCGTCCGGCCGGTGTCGGTGGCCAACGGCCTGGCGGCGCTGACCGGCGGCGTCCTCCCGGCGATGATGTTCTTCCTCGTCCTGTACCTGCAGCAGGTCCGGGACCTGGACCCGCTGACGGCCGGGCTCGCGCTGGCACCGAGTGCGGTGGGCATCGCGCTCGGCGCGCAGCTGGCCCCCCGCCTGCTGGACCCGCTGGGCCCGCGGGGCGTGTTCCTCCTGGGGACGCTGCTGAGCGCGGCCGCGCTCGTCTGGCTGTCGGCCATCGACGTCGAGGGCTCCTATCCCCGGGACGTCCTCGTGCCGCTGGTGCTGGCGATGACCGGCTTCGGCGTCGCCGGGCTGCCGCTCACCGTGACGGCCACCTCCGGCCTGGGGAGCGACCGGGCGGGCCTGGCCTCGGGCCTGCTCACGACGGCCAAGCAGGTGGGCAGCGCCGTGGGGCTCGCCGCCCTGGTGGCGCTGGCGACCGCGCGGACGGCGTCGGCCGGTGACCCCGGGGAGGCCGCCCTGACCGGCGGGTTCGCCGCCGGCCTGCTCGGCGGCACCGCCCTGCTGCTGGCCGCCTGCCTCCTCGGCCTGGCGCTGCCGGGCCGGCGCAGGGGGCGGCATCAGCCCGGCTGATGCCGGGCATCGACCGGATGAGCTTGTGCCGCAGGTCACCGGTCGCCACGATTTCTGTACGGAACATGCATAAATGACCCGCCGGGCTCCGGCAGAGGGGAACCGACCGTGGCATGGACCAAGTGGTCCTACATGGACCACTGGGTGACGGAGACGCCGCAGGGGCCGCAGCCCCCGTCGTTCAACCGCGCCTACATGGACCGGTACGTCAAGCAGCTGTCCGCCCTGGGCTTCACGGGCTTCGACACCTTCTTCTTCTACCTGCACGCGCTCGCCGGGATGTACGGCTCGGTGCCGGGCTTCGAGCGGTTCCTGCAGGACAACGGGTTCGAGAAGATCACCGGGATCTTCTCCGCCTACCCGTCGGCCACGAGGTACACCGCGCCCCACGTCCGGGAGACGCACGACCGGATCGTCGCCGACTGCACGAACACCCTGCGCACCTGCGAGGGCCTGACCGGCGTCGAGAACTTCATCGTCATGCCGACGTCCACCCACTGGCAGACCGAACCGGTCACCGACGACACGATCAAGGTCGTCGCGGACCTGTGGAACCGGGTCGGCAGGCTGACCCTCGAGCACGGGATGAAGACCACCTGCCACTTCGAGTTCTGGGGCGCCATCCGCACCCGCCCGCAGCTCGAGCTGTTCTTCGAGTACACCGACCCGGAGTACGTCTTCTTCTTCTGCGACACCGCCCAGCACACGATCGCCGGCGTCGACCCGATCCAGCTGTTCCGCGACTACCGGGACCGCTGCACCGGGTTCCACTTCAAGGACACCAGGAACGTCGACGAGCACGAGGCCTACCGCACGCCGCCGGACCCGGAGCTGATGGCGCCGCACGTGACCCGGTGGTTCTACGAGATGGGCGAGGGCGGCCTGGTCGACTTCCCGACGCTCATGAAGGAGATCGTCACCTCCGGCTACGACGGCTGGCTGACCGTCGAGCACGACAAGGCCGAGCTCGGCGGCGGCAGCTACGCCGAGGCCACCGCCGTGGCCAAGTGGTACATCGACAACGTGCTCGCCGAGGCCGAGGCCGAGGCGCGCCGCGGACTGGAGAGCGCGCGATGAAGGACACCCTGCGCTGGGCCTACGCCCTCAACCAGTGGAACGTCCGGCTGGACGTCTTCGTCCGGCACGAGGACCAGCAGCGCGCGCTGAAGACCGTCTCCGCCTGCGGGTTCGACCACGTCGAGCTGGCGTCGGGCACCGGCCGCTGGGACAACATCAGCCGCCCCGAGGTCATCCTGCTCAACCACGGCAGCCACGCCGGCTTCCTCGACTTCCTGCGCCGGGCGGAGGTGCGGGGCGTCTCCAGCCTGTTCTGGGACCCGCAGGCGCCCGCGGAGGAGGAGGAGGGGTACGCCTTCCGCTCGACGGCGAACCCGGACGACCACGACGCGATCGTCGAGTGGGCGAAGCCGTTCGTGGACTTCCTCGCCGGCGTCGGCGCGGAGCAGCTCGTCGTCCGCCCGGTCGGCTCGGCCTGGATGAGCCCGCCGCTCGGCGCCGACGGGATCAAGGTCGTCGGCGACGTCTGGAACCGGATCGGCGAGCTGACGTCCGCGGCCGGCCTGGGCCTGGCGCTGCACTACGACTGCCTGGGCGCCGTGCACACCGCCGACGAGCTGACGGCGCTGCTCGACGCGACCGACCCGGCCGCCGTCGGCCTCGCCCTGGACACCGCCGAGTTCACGATCGGCGGCATCGACCCGGTCGCCTTCTACCGCGAGCACGCCGACCGGGTGACCCACGTGCACCTCAAGGACACCCGCTACGCCGACACCGGCGAGGAGTACCTCATGCCCGGGGCCGAGAGCACGATGCTCAAGGGCGGCGCCGGACGGCGGATCGAGCGCTGGTTCTTCGAGCTGGGCACCGAGGGCGGGCTGGTCGACGTCCCCGGCTTCGTCGCGGCCCTGCGCGAGCGGGACTTCCCCGGCTGGGTCGTCGTCGAGAGCGACCACGGCGGCAACCCGGCCGAGCTGGCGATGCTCAACAGCTGGTACCTGCAGCACGAGCTGGGGGTGGCCAAGCGATGAGCGCACCCGGGACGGACGCCGGCGAGCGGCGCGTCAAGTGGAGCTACATGGACCACTGGCGCAGCAACGGGCCCTCGGGGCCGGTCGACCAGTGGCACTCGCACAGGACGATGTCGGCGTTCCTCAAGCAGGTGAAGGCGACCGGCTTCGACGCCATCGACACCTTCGACTTCCGCATCTGGCAGATCCTCGGCGACTACGGCGGTCCCGCGAAGTACCAGGAGATGGTCCAGGACCACGGCCTGGAGCGGATCGTCAACACCTTCCACGCCGCCGACTACGACCTGCGGAACTACGCGCCCCACCTGCCGGAGACCCACGAGAACATCCTCGAGGACTTCCGGGTGACCATGGGCCGCTGGTCGGAGATCCGGCTCGACAACATCATCGTGATGCCGGCGACGCTGTACTACGACATGGAGCCGGTCACCGCGGACAAGATCAAGACCACCGCGGAGCTGTGGAACAAGGTCGGCGAGATCACCGCGAGCCACGGCGTCCGGCTCACCTGCCACCACGAGTTCTTCTGCGGCATCCAGAGCGAGCCGGACATCGAGCTGTTCTACGAGCACACCGACCCGCGGTACGTGTCGCTGTTCGTCGACACCGCGCAGCACTGCATCGCCGGCGTCGACCCGGTGGCCCTGTACCGGCGGCACGCGCACCGGGTCAGCGGCTTCCACTTCAAGGACACCCGCAACGTCGCGACCGGGGACGACCACCGGCACCGGCCGGACTCCGAGATCATGGCGCCGACCACCGGGAAGTGGTTCTACGAGATGGGCACCCCGCACGGGCTCGTCGACTTCGAGGCGATGATGACCGCGGTCCGGGACAACGGGTACCGCGGCTGGATCTCCGTCGAGCACGACAAGGCCAACAAGGAGGGCGGCGACTACTCCGAGAGCACCGCGATCTCCCGCTGGTACGCGAAGAACGTCCTCGAGGAGATCTACCGGTGAGCGGCGTCCGGTGGTCCTACGCGATCAACCAGTGGAAGCCCCAGTTCGACGACTTCGTCCGCCGCGAGCAGCACGAGCGGGCGCTGAAGACCCTCTCGATCGCCGGGTTCGAGGGCGTCGAGCTCACCTCGGGCAGCGGCCGCTGGGAGCCGCTGGGCAACCCGCAGCAGCTGGAGGCGAACTTCGGTTCCCTCGCCGGCTTCCGCGCCTTCCTCGCCGACTGCGCCGTCGACTGCGTCTCCAGCTGGGCGTGGGACCCGATGCAGCGCTCGACGGAGCACCTGACCGGCCCGCTGTCGCCGCTGTCGGCGGACGACGCCCCCGCGCTGGCCGAGCGGGCGGGGGAGTTCGCCGCGGCCCTCGCCGAGCTCGGCGGATCGGTCCTGCTCGTCCGGCCGGCACCGTCGGCCGGGGCGGCGGAGCCCCTCGACGACGACGCGATCGGCCGGCTGGCCGCCTGCTGGGAGCGGGTCGCCCGGACCACCCGGCAGCACGGCGTCGAGACGGCGCTGCACGTGGACTTCCTGTCCGCGCTGCGCCGCGGCGACGCCCTCGAGCGGCTGCTGGCGCGCACCGACCCCGACCTGGTCGGCCTCGCCGTGGACACCGGCGAGGACGCCGTCGCCGGGGTGGACTCGGTCCGGGTGATCGAGCAGCACGGCGACCGGATCCGGCACGTCCAGTTCAAGGACGCCCTCGCCGTCGACGCCGAGGAGGAGTACCTGCAGCCGGCCGCCGAGTACACGGTCCGGGCCCGCGGCGGCGTCCGCGAGGTGCCCCGCTGGTTCGGGGAGCCGGGCGTGGACGGCGGACTCGTCGACTTCGCCGCGGTCACCCGCGCGCTCCTGGCGGCGCGGTACTCCGGCTGGATCGTCGTGGAGAGCGACCAGAGCCCGCACCCGGCCGCGAGCGCCCTGCTCGCCGGCTACCTCGTGCAGCGCGAGCTGCGGCCGCTCGTGGAGGGCGCCGCACCGGAGGGCGTCTCCTGATGGCCACCGGCGACACCGTCCTCACCGCCGACAGCCTGGTCCGGCGGCCGGAGGGCCTCGGCATCGCGCTCACCCTGCCCTGGTACCGCAGCCTCTGGCTGTCCAGCGTCAGCGACATCGCGGTCTCCGTCGAGGGCCGCGCGGTCCCCGAGGACGACCTGCGGGTCGAGCTGGGGGAGCGGGTCTTCGGGGTCGGCGAGCTCCGGGAGCAGTGGGACGTCCTCTGGTTCGTCCAGGACCGGCTCGTGGTCGTCGTCCCGCTCGACGAGCCGCCGGCCGAGGGGCAGGAGGTCGACGTCGAGGTGACCGTCGACCTGCGGCTGCCCTACATGCAGATCGCGCCGACGACGTACGTCACCAACCACGCCCGCGACCGCCGTTCCCTGATCGCGCACGGAGCCGCCCGATGACCGCCACCGCTCCCGCGCGTGCCGCGGAGCCCGCCGTGCCGGGCAGCGGCATCACGCTCGGGCTCACGCTCTACTCGCTGACCAGCGAGTGGGCCGCCGGCCGCTACGACCTGGCCGGCCTGCTCGACGTCGTCGACGCCGCGGGCATCGGCCCCGGGATCGAGATCGTCGCCTCCCAGACGATCCGCACCTACCCGGAGGTGACGCCGGAGTTCGTCCGGGACTGGCGGGACGCGTTCGACCGGCACGGCTTCGTGCCCAGCTCGTTCGGCTGCAACCTCGACACGGGTCGCCGCCGCGACCGGGACATGACGCCGGACGAGGAGTTCGAGTTCACCGTCGCCCAGTTCCGCAGCGCGCACGCGCTCGGCTTCCCGCTGGTGCGCATCCAGAGCGCGAAGCCGGAGCTGATCCGCCGGCTGCTGCCGGTGGCCGAGGAACTCGACCTCACCATGGGCTGGGAGCTGCACGCCCCGCTCGGGCCGAACTCGCCGAAGGTCCTGGAGATCCGCGAGACGTACGCGGAGATCGGCTCGGAGCGGCTGGGCTTCGTCGCCGACTTCAGCTCCACCATGCGCGCCATGTCGCCGACGATCCTGCGCAAGCTCGGGAGGATGGGCCTGTCGCAGCAGGACCTCGACGAGCTGCAGCGGATCTGGGCCACCGACGCGGACATCAACGCCCGCCACGGGGAGTTCGTCGAGTACCTGCACTCCCGCGGCACCGCCCCGGAGTCGCTCGGCTCCTTCGCCCGGCTGGCGTTCAACATGCACGGCCACGTCGACCCCGCCGAGTGGGCCGACATCATGCCGCAGATCACGCACGTGCACGCCAAGTTCTACGACATCGACGAGCACGGCGACGAGCCGGCCATCGACTACCCGGCGATCGTGCGCGAGTTCGTCCGCGGCGGGTACTCGGGCTTCTTCTCCAGCGAGTGGGAGGGCCACGCCTTCGCCGACCTCGACGAGGCCGACCCGGTCGACCTCGTCCGCAAGCAGCACGACCTCATCCGCCGGTCGATCACGGCCGCCCTCTCCGAGAAGGACTCCTGACGTGTACCAGCTCTCCGCCAACATCGAACTGCTCTTCACCGAGGCCGGTGCCGACGCCGGCGACCGGGTCCGCGCCGCCGCGGCCGCCGGCTTCGACGCCGTCGAGATGTGGTTCTCCACCGACAAGGACCTCGACTCGCTGAGCAAGGCGCTGGCCGACACCGGCGTGCAGCTGACCTCGCTGCTCGCCGGCCCGCGGATGGGCTTCACCTTCCCGGGCACCGACCTCGCGCCGGCCCACGAGGGACTGGACGTCGCCGTCGAGCACGCGAAGCTCCTCGGCTGCCCGCGCGTGGTGCTCGCCTCGGGCGTGGGTTTCCCGGGCATGAACCGGCAGCGGAACCACCAGGTGATCATCGACATGTACGGGGAGGCGGTGGAGCGGCACAGCGACTCGGGTGTCGACTTCGTCCTCGAGCCGGTCAACTCCCGGGTGGACCACCCGGGCGCGCTCACCGACCGCACCGAGGACGCCGTGTACGTCGCTCGCGCCATCGGCAGCGACCGGTTCGGGATCCTCTACGACCTCTACCACTCGATCGCCCAGGGCGAGGACCCGGCGACCGAGCTGGCGAACGCCGCGGGCCACGTCAAGTACGTGCAGCTCGCCGACGCGCCGGGCCGGGGCGAGCCCGGCAGCGGCGCCGTCGACTGGCCCGCCCAGCTGGCCGTCCTGCGCGCCTCCGGTTACGACGGCCCGATCGGTCTCGAGTACTTCCCGACCGTCGAGACCACGAGGTCGGTCGAGTACATCCGGTCGGTCGCGGCGCAGGCGTGAGCGGGGACAAGCTCGACGTCCTCATCGCGACCGGCCGGGTCACCGTCGAGCACGACAACGAGCACCGCAGCTTCCGGCACCACACCGGCATGCTGACGGCGCTGCTGGAGTCGACCGGCCGGTTCCGCGTCCGGGTGCTCGAGGAGTTCCGCGGCGTCGGCGACGAACTGCTCGACCGCTTCGACGTCGTCCTGGTCATGTACGAGGGCCGGGACGACTACCACTCGCCGGCCGAGCGGCTCGGGGACACCACCGAGCAGGCGCTGATCCGCTTCGTCCGCGACGAGGGCCGCGGGGTGCTGTGGTTCCACGGCTCCTCCGTGCAGGAGCCGGAGTGGGGCTGGCCCGAGGAGTTCGACCGGATGCGGGGGGCCACGCTCAGCAGGACCACGGGCCTGCGCCCCCGCCCCCAGGCGGAGGTGACCGTCCGGTTCCCGGAGCCGCGCCACGCCATCACCGAGGGCCTGCCCGCGGAGTGGTCCGTGGTCAACGACGACGTGCTGACCGGCGCGCGGATGGACCCGTCGGCGACGGTCCTGCTCACCGTGTTCGACGACGTGGCGACCTACCGGCGGGCCGGCTGGCCGAACGCGCACACCCCGGTGGACATCCCGCCCGGCGGGATCGAGGACCTGCCCGGCATGGACACCGACCAGCCGCTGGCGTGGGCCAACGAGTGGGGTGCGGGGCGGAGCGTGAGCATCGTCCTCGGGCACGACTGGGACACCTTCCGCAAGGTCCCCTTCATGACGCTGCTCGTGCGCGGCGTCGAGTGGGCGGCCACCGGGCAGGTCACACTCGGACCGCCCGAGCGGACCGGCGCGGCGCGGTGGCGGGTGTGGCCCTACTACGCCGGTGACCCGTCGCGGTTCGACCGGGCCACCCCCGCGGCCGCGGCCGCCGCCCGGCACTGACCCGTCGTCCCCCTCCAGGAGGGCCCGTGACCCGGCCGCCGTCGGCGCGCGACGTCCTCGTCCTCGCGCAGATCGTCGACCTCGTCCGCACCGGCGTCGCGGTCACCCGGCCGGAGCTCGAGGCGGTGACCGGGCTGGGCCGGACCGTCGTCAACGACCGGCTGCGCGAGGGGGTCGACCTCGGCGTGCTCGCGGAGGTCGACCCCCTCGCCACCGGCAGCCGGGGCCGCCCGTCACGGGCGGTGCGGCTGCGCACCGAGGCCGGCCTGGTGCTCTCGGCGTCCCTGGGGGCGGTGTCCCTGCACGCGGCGGTCAGCGACCTCGCCGGCACCGGACTCGCCCACCGGTTCGAGCGGATCGACGTCCGCGACAGGCCCGAGCGCGTCCTGTCCCGGGTCGAGGCGCTGTTCGGGGACCTGCTGGCCGCGGTGCCGCAGCGGCCGGTGTGGGGGGTGGCCGTCGGCCTCCCCGGGCCGGTCGACGTCGCGACCGGCCGGGTCATCGCCCCGCCGATGATGCCGGGCTGGGACGGCGCCGACGTCCGGAACCGGTTCGGCGTCCGGTACGACGCGCCGGTCTGGGTCGACAACGAGGTCAACCTCATGGCGCTGGGGGAGTGGGAACGCGGCACACCCCGCGAGCGCCGCGACCTGCTGTTCGTCAAGGTGGCCACCGGCATCGGCAGTGCCCTGGTCACGGGTGGGCGGCTGCACCGGGGGGACAGCGGTGCCGCCGGCGACATCGGCCACGTGCGGGTGACCGACGACCCGTCCGCGGTCTGCCGGTGCGGGAAGACCGGGTGCCTGGAGGCGGTCGCCGGCGGCTGGGCGCTGGTCCGGCGGCTGACCGGGGAGGCGCGGGCCGGCCGCAGCCCGGTGCTGGCCGAGTGCCTGGCGCGCACCGGTCGGATCACCGGGGAGGACATCGGTGCCGCCACCGCCGCCGGCGACGAGGCCGCCCGGGCCGCGGTGGCCCGGGCGGGGCGCGTCACCGGCACCGCGGTGGCCGGCATCGTGAACTTCGCCAACCCGGGCACCCTCGTCCTCGGCGGTGGCGTGCTGCGGTCCGGTCCGCAGTTCTTCGCGGAGTTCGAGCGCGCGGTGTACGACGGCGCCATCGAGCTGGCCGCCCGCGCCCTGACCGTCCGCACCTCCTCCCTCGACCCGCGCGAGGGGACGACCGGCGGCGCGCTGCTCGTCGTCGACGCGCTGTTCCGGCCGTCGGTGATGCCGCTGTGGCTGGGCGCCGGATCGCCCCGGACCGCGGCGCCGCGACTGCAGGCGGCGACGTGAGGGCCCTGGTCGTCGGCGCCGGACCGGCCGGGTGCACGGCCGCGGTCGCCCTGGCCGGCCGGGGAGCCGACGTGGTGCTGGTGGAGGCGCACCCGGTGATCCGCCCGTCGGGTCCGGGGCTGGTCCTGCAGAGCGCGCCGCTGCGGGCGCTGGACTCCCTCGGGCTGCTCGAGGCCTGCCTCGAGCGGGGCCGCGCGCACGAGGAGATCGACCTGTGCGACGCGAGCGGCACGGTGCGGACGGTGCTGAGGCCGCCGTCCCTGCTCGAGGGGAGGCCGGCCTCGGTGGCCATCTCGCGGGCGGCGCTCGGCGAGGTCCTGGTCGCCGCGGTGACCGCCTCGGGCACGGACCTGCGGCCGGCCACGACGGTGACCGCGCTGGCCGACAGGGGGGACCGGGTCGAGGTCCGGCTCTCCGACGGTACGACCGAGGTCGTCGACGTGGTCGTCGGCGCGGACGGGCTGCACTCGCGCACCCGGGCCCTGGTCCTGCCGGCCGCGCCCGAGCCCCGGCCGAACGGGCAGCTGATCTGGCGCGCGCCGGCCCCGCGGCCACCCGAGGTGACGCGGTACTCGATGCTCGACGGAGGTCCGGAGCGGGGGAAGGTCGGCGTCGTCCCGGTGTCGGACTCCTCGCTCTACGTCTGGCTGCTGGAGCCCGACCGCGGCGTGGAGCGCCCGCACCCCGACCGGCTGGCCGCCGCCTTCCGCGAGCGCCTGCGCCCCTTCGGCGGCGCGGTGCCGCTGGTCGCGGACCGCGTGGACGACGTCGACGTGCGGTCGCTGCAGTCGCTGCTCGTCCCGCTGCCGTGGTCCCGCGGCCGGACGGTGCTGGTCGGGGACGCCGTCCACACCACCACGCCGCAGATGGCCTACGGCGTCGGCCTGGCGATCGAGGACTCCGTCGTCCTCGCCGACGTGCTGGCCGAGGACGACGACGTGCCGGCCGTCCTGCTCGGGTTCGGGGAGCGGCGGTTCGACCGCTGCCGGCTGGTCGTCGAGACCTCCGTGCGGCTGGGGGAGTGGGAGCAGCGCCCACCCGCCGACCCGGCGCTCCCGGGACGCCTGACCGGACGGGTCCTGGCCGAGCTCGCCCGGCCCCTCTGACCGGCACCCGCAGCTCGCGCACGCGCGTCGGCGTCCCGCCCTGCGGTCCCCGACCGGCGACATCCCGTCCGTCGGGACGACCCCGGCCGGCGGACCACCCCGGCGCCGCCGGTGCCCACCGCCTCAGCCGTGCGGTGCCCGCACGGCGGCCACCGCGGCCCCGAGCACGGCTCCGGTGCCGATGCAGCCGGCGAGGAAGCGCGCCGCGTCCCGGTGCCACCCCGTGATCCTGGAGTCGCTCCTGCGAGGGGTCGTACGCACTGCTGCGTCCATGCCCGACACGGTCCCGCTGCGGTCGTCACGCCGGACTCATCCCGGAGGGATGGGGGACCGGATCGTCCGGATGCCGGGTCCCGGGACCGTCGACGCCGCCGGCCCGGCGTGCCACCGTGGTCGGCAGGTGCGGTGCACCGTGCGGCGCGCCCGGGGAGGACGGAGAGGGCCGTGGCGGACGTGAAGATCGAGCAGGAACTGACGCTCAGCCGCCCGGAGGTCGCCCGCCTCCTCCGGTCGCTGGCGGAGGGGCTGGAGTCCGACGACGGCGAGGTCGCCGTCCGGCTGGGGACCAGCACCGTCGAGCTGTCGGTCGGCGACCGGCTCCGCTGCGAGCTGGAGGTGGAGGTCGACGGCGACGAGATCGAGCTGGAGCTGGAGCTGACGTGGCCGACCTCCTGCGGCGCGGCCTCCGCCGCGCAGCAGGACCGCGCGGACGAGGAGGTGCCGACCGCCGCGGAGAGCTGGGCGGAGCCGGCTCCTCCCGCGCCGCGGAGTGCACCGGAGACCCGGACGAAGCCGGAGAAACGCCGCTCGTCGCCGGCCTGACCGCGCGGGCGGTGCGGTCGGCGCGGGCGGCGGGTCAGGGCCGGCGGGCGGCCCGCCGGCCCTGCGCCGCGTGGTGCCGGATGACCCGGGCGACCGTGCGGTAGGTGGCGGCGCGGTCGGCCCGGCCGCGCTCCACCGCCTCGGCGGTCAGCCGGTCGAAGGTCGCGGCGATCCGGGTGTCGGTGTCGGCGAGGAGCCGGCCGAGGTCGCGGGCCTGCTGGGCGGCCCGCTGCACGCGCTCGGCCGGCGGCAGCAGCGGGGGCGGCGGGGAGCCGAGCCACGCCCGGACGGTCTTCCGGTCGCCGGCGGCCTCCCAGCCGTGCGCGGCCGACAGCCGGGCCACCGCCCCCCACGACGCGACGGGGCCGCGGGACGTCCGTGGCCCCCGTCCGTGGAACTCCGCGGGCCGGCGGGCAGTTGCCCGTGTGACGGCGCCGTGCCCCTGCCCCCCGCGGTGCCGCTGCCGCCCGCGACCGGCGGGCGGGTGCGGGGCACCGATCGCGAGGAGGGACCGGGCCGGTGGCCGAGGTGTGCGAGTCCGTGACCATCGACGGAGGGGTGCTGGTCGGGCACGACGGCTCCGCCGGCGCCCAGGAGGCGCTGGTGTGGGCGGCCGGCCTGGTCGGGCGGACCGGACTCCCGCTGCACGTGCTCCGGGCGTGGAGCCTGACCACCGCGCCGCGGCCGTCCACCTGGGAACCGGGCTACGTCCCGCCCCTGGAGGACTCCGAGCAGGCCGTGCGCGACGACCTGGAGCGCTGCGTCGCCGCGGCCGGCCTCGACCCGGCGGTGCGAGTGCGCACGCACGCGGTCCACGGCCCGGTGGCCCGGGTCCTGGTGCAGGCGGCCGGGGGCGCGGACCTGCTCGTCGTCGGCGCCCGGGGCGGCGGTGGCTTCGCCGGGCTGCTGCTCGGGTCGACCAGCGACCAGCTGGTCCACCACGCGCCGTGCCCGGTGACGGTGGTCCGCACCGGCACCGGACGCCCGCTCTCCTGGACCGCGGCGCCCGGGGAGGCCACCGCCTGACGTCGCCGCGCGTCCGGGCCCCCGTTCAGGCGCGGGGCATCCGCGAGCGGCCGGCGTCCGGGGCGGCCCCGGTCCGCAGCAGCGGCAGGGTCCGCCGCGGCACCAGCTCCGACAGCGCGACGACGCTGGTCGACCGGACCACCGACGGCGACCGGTTGAGCTCGACCAGCACCTGCTGCAGCGCCTCGTGCGACGCCGCGCCCACCCGGCACAGGACGTCGCCGCTGCCCGTCGTCGCGTGCGCCTCCAGCACACCGGGGATGGCCTCGAGGTCGGCGCGGACCGCCTCGATCGCGCCCTGCGCGATCTCCAGCGTCACGAACGCCTGGACACCGAACCCGGCCGCGGCGACGTCGACGTCCGGGCCGTAGCCGGTGACGACGCCGGACCGCTCGAGGCGCGCGACGCGGGCGGTGACCGTCGCCCGGGCCACGCCGAGCAGGCGGGACAGCTCCAGCGCGCCGGCACGGGGGTGCTCCCGCAGCGCCTCCAGCACCGCGACGTCCAGCGCGTCGAGCGTCATGCGTCCTCCCGGGGCGCGAGCTGTGCAGTCTGCCCAGTCGACAGGCCGGTCCGCTGGGCCAGCGGTGCAGCCGGACCAGCACCTGCGGTCAGGGTTGCACAGCACGGCCTCCCGCAGTGGGCTCTCCCCACGTCCCCGCGCAGAGGAGGCCTCCGGTGTCGATCGAGCAGACCCTCAACGACGAGGAACGCCTGGCCGGACTCGACCTGCGGCAGCTGGAGCAGCTGGTCGGCCTGGTGCAGTACGACGAGTCGGCCGACCCGTTCCCGGTCTCGGGCTGGGACGCGCTGGTGTGGGTCGTCGGCAACGCCGTGCAGACGGCGCACTTCCTCCAGTCGGCCTTCGGCATGGAGCTGATCGCCTACTCCGGCCCCGAGACCGGCAACCGCGACCACCGCGCCTACGTGCTGCGCTCCGGCGCCGCCCGCTTCGTCGTCACCGGCGCCTACGACCCCGCCAGCCCCCGCGCCGACCACCACCGCGCGCACGGCGACGGCATCGTCGACATCGCCCTCGCCGTGCCCGACGTCGACCGGTGCGTCGCCCACGCCCGCGCCCAGGGCGCCACCGTCGTCGCCGAGCCGCACGACCTCACCGACGAGCACGGCACCGTCCGGCTGGCCACCATCGGGGCGTACGGCGACACCGTGCACACCCTCGTCGACCGCTCCCGCTACACCGGCCCCTACCTGCCCGGCTACGTCGCCCGGACGTCGTCCCACCGGCCGCGGCCCGGCCGCCCGCGCCGGCTGTTCCAGGCCGTCGACCACGTCGTCGGCAACGTCGAGCTCGGCGCCATGGACCGCTGGGTCGACTTCTACAACCGGGTCATGGGCTTCACCAACATGGCGGAGTTCATCGGCGACGACATCGCCACCGACTACTCCGCGCTGATGAGCAAGGTCGTCGCCAACGGCAACCACCGGGTCAAGTTCCCGCTCAACGAGCCGGCGGTGGGGAGGAGGAAGTCGCAGATCGACGAGTTCCTCGAGTTCTACCGCGGTCCCGGCGCCCAGCACGTGGCGCTGGCCACCGACGACATCGTCGCCACCGTCGACGCGATGCGCGCCGAGGGCGTCGAGTTCCTCGCGACGCCGGACTCCTACTACGAGGACCCGGGGCTGCGGGCCCGCATCGGCGAGGTGCGCGTGCCGATCGAGGAGCTGCAGGCCCGCGGGATCCTCGTCGACCGCGACGAGGACGGCTACCTGCTGCAGATCTTCACCACGCCCACCGGCGACCGGCCGACGGTGTTCTTCGAGCTCATCGAGCGGCACGGCTCGCTCGGTTTCGGCAAGGGCAACTTCAAGGCACTCTTCGAGGCCATCGAGCGCGAGCAGGAGAAGCGCGGCAACTTCTAGGAGGGCCACCCTTCCCCCCAGGCCTCGCTCCGCTCGGCGCGGGCCCCTGAAGGGTGGCGGTTCGAGTCCCTCACCAGGAAGGCCACCATGGCGTTCTACCGGAGGGTGGGCGAGGTCCCGCCCAAGCGGCACACGCAGTTCCGGCGTCCCGACGGCGGCCTGTACGCCGAGGAGCTGATGGGGGAGGAGGGCTTCTCCAGCGACTCCTCGCTGCTCTACCACCGCGGCCTGCCCTCGGCGCTGGTCGACGCCCGCCCGTGGGAGCTGCCCGACCAGACCCTGACGCCGAACGCACCGCTCGTGCCGCGCCACCTCAGGCTGCACGACCTGTTCCCGGGGGAGGAGCCCAAGGGGGTCGACCCGGTCACCGGCCGACGGCTGGTGCTGGGCAACGCCGACGTCCGCATCTCCTACGCCGTCTCGTCGCTGCCCAGCCCGTACTACCGCAACGCGGTCGGCGACGAGTGCGTGTTCGTCGAGCGCGGCACCGCCACCGTGGAGACCGTGTTCGGCGCGCTGGAGGCCGGCGCGGGCGACTACGTGGTGGTCCCGCGGGCCACCACCCACCGCTGGGTCCCCACCGGCGACGAGCCGCTGCGCACCTACGCGATCGAGGCCAACTCCCACATCGCGCCGCCCAGGCGCTACCTGTCCCGCTACGGGCAGTTCCTCGAGCACGCGCCCTACTGCGAGCGCGACCTCCGCGGCCCGGACGCCCCGCTGCTGGCCGAGGGCACCGACGTCGAGGTGTACGTCAAGCACCGCGGCCCCGGGCCCGGCGGGCTGGCCGGCACCGTCCACGTGACGCCGGAGCACCCCTTCGACGTCGTCGGCTGGGACGGCTGCCTCTACCCCTACGCGTTCGCCGTGGCGGACTTCGAGCCGATCACCGGGCGGGTGCACCAGCCGCCGCCGGTGCACCAGGTGTTCGAGGGCACGAACTTCGTCATCTGCAACTTCGTGCCGCGGAAGGTCGACTACCACCCGCTGGCCGTGCCGGTGCCCTACTACCACTCCAACGTCGACAGCGACGAGGTCATGTTCTACGTCGACGGCGACTACGAGGCGCGCCGGGGCTCGGGGATCGGCAGGGGGTCGGTCTCGCTGCACCCCGGCGGGCACAGCCACGGCCCGCAGCCCGGCGCGGTGGAGCGGTCGCTCGGCGCGGAGCGGTTCGACGAGCTGGCGGTCATGGTCGACACCTTCCGCCCGCTCGAGCTCGGCGAGGCCGGCACCGCCTCCGACGACGGCCGCTACGCCTGGAGCTGGTCGGGCCGGGGACCCGGCACGTGAGCTGACGGGACCGGCCCGCCGGTCACCGGCGCGCGGGCGGCGGCGACGGCCGCGGCCAGCGTGGCCCGCAGGGCGGCGTCCCGCCGCGGTCCGGGCAGGTCCCACAGCGCGGCGACCGCCGCCTCCAGGCGGTGGCGCCCCGGCCCCTGCCGGTACAGCGGGTCCAGCCACCGGGCGAGGCCCGCCCGCGGCCCGGTGCCGGCGACGCGGACGCACCGCCGCCCGGCGCGGGCGAGGTGCCGGCGCAGCAGGGCCGGGTGCTCCGCCGCGGCGGCGGCGGCCCGCACCGCGGCGTGGACGACGGCGGCCGTGCGGCGGGCGTCCCGGAAGCGGGCGGTGCCGGCCAGGGCGGGGGCGAAGGCGGCCAGCAGCGGCCGCCCGTCGTCGGTGGAGGCGTCGTTCACCAGCCGGGCCAGCGCGGCCAGGGTGGGGTCGGTGCAGCGGGGGTGGTCGTCGAAGGAGGTCCCGGCGAGCACCGAGACGTACTCCATGAGACAGGCGCCCTGCTCCGGCGACGCGTGCCACCCGGCCCGGAGCCGGGGGAGCCCGTCGGGGACGACGGGCCGGTCGGTCCTCTCCATGGTCCACCACCGGTTCGGTCGACGGACGGCGACGGCGCGGCCAGTGTCGCGCGCAGCGCCGCCGCTGTGGGCGGGCCGGCGCGCGCGGGCTCGTCGGGGTGCCCGCCCGCGCGTCGCCCGGACCGGACTGGTCGCGGCGCGCGCCGAGCGGCGCCTGCTGCGCGCCCGGGGTCAGGGGACCGGGGGCAGGTCGGTCACCTCGACGGTGAGCTCGCCCCCGCCCTCGTGCCGCGCGGTCAGCCGGCCGGCCCGGCGCAGCATCCCCAGCGAGGCGCGGTTGTGCGCGGCCACGGTCGTGCGCAGCCGGACGACGTCGCGGGGCCGGCGGGCCAGCACGGCGTCCAGCAGCGCCCGGCCCACACCGCGGCCCTGCCAGGAGTCGAGCACGGTGACCGCGACGTCGGCCGTCTCCGGCTCGCCGGGCCAGCGCACCAGCCGGGCCACGCCGACCGGGCGGGCGCCGCCGTCGACCGGGAAGGCGGTGAGGACGACGGCGACGTGGTCGACGCCGTCCACGCCGTCGACCAGGAGCCGGAGGAGGGAGTCGGACAGCTCGGGCAGGTCGGTGAGGAAGCGGGAACGCCGCGACTCGGGCGAGAGCTCGGCGTAGCCGGCCCGCAGCGCCTCGCCGTCGGTGTCCAGCAGCGGCCAGACCAGGGCCGGGGTGCCGTCGGCGAGGACGGCCTCCGTCAGCGGGCCGGCCGCGTCGGGGGCCCGCTCGGTGGTCGTGCTCGGGGTGCTCACGACGGGTACAACGCCCGCGCGGGTCGCATCCGTCCGGGATGTGCGCGGGAGCACGTCGTTGCCACGGGGCGCCGCGGCCCGCACCCTCGCTGCATGACGCGCAGGGGGACGTCCACCGGCACCGTGGTCCGCTGGGACGAGCAGGCGCGCGGCGCCGTCGTGGAGGTGCCCGGCCTGCCCGGCGACTGCTGGGCCGACGCCGCCGCCGTCGACCCGGCCGGCGGCACGCTGCGCGCCGGGCAGGTGGTCACCGTGGACTGGGTCGAGGAGCCGGCGCACGGGCGGCCGTTCCGCGCGGTGCGCGTCCGGCGGCGGGAGGACCTGCAGGCCACACCCGGCGCCTGAGCCCGGACCCGCGCGCGACCCGCTGGGCGCGAGCGGTCACGCGGAGCACGATGACCGGTACGCCACAGTCCGTGCCGGCGTCAGGAGGGCCCGTGGAGCAGCGGACCGGAGCACGCGCACCCCTCGGGACGGCGACGGGCGCCGCGGTCCTCGTCCTCCTCGCCGCCGCGTGCGGCACGGGGCAGGACGCGGAGACCGCCCGGGAGACGCCGGACACCCCGGGCGTCGACGGCTCGGTCGGGCAGGTGGCCCTCAGCGACGTGTACCTCGACGCCGACGCGACGATCGCCGCCGGCGACTCGGTCGCCCTCCGCGGCGCGCTGACCAACGACGGGGACACCGACGACCGGCTGGTCTCGGTGAGCACGCCCGCGGCCGGGTCGGTCACGCTGCTCGACGAGCAGGGCGACAGCAGCCCCGACGGCATCGACCTGCCCGCCGACGGCTCGGTCGACGCGACCCGGGGCCAGGTCCGGATGCAGCTCGACGACGTCACCGCCGACATCACCACCACGGACACCGTCCAGGTCACGTTCGCCTTCCAGGAGGCCGGGCAGGTGCAGCTGGACGTGCCCGTCGGGACGGCGGGGTCGTAGGGCCGGCGGGGACCCGGCTCGGGCCGGCGGCGCCGCGGGCGTGCTCTGACACACTCGCCGCACCGTCTCCCGAGCCCTCCAGGAGGACCCGTGCGCGCCGCGCAGATCACCAGCCTCGACGGCCCCTCGGCCATCTCCGTCGCCGACGTCCCCGAGCCCGCCGGCGACGGCAAGGTCGTGATCGACGTGCACGTCGCCGGCGTGACCTTCCCCGAGGTGCTGCTCAGCCGCGGCGAGTACCAGCTCAAGCCGTCGGTGCCGTTCGTGCCCGGCAGCGAGGTGGCCGGCGTCGTGCGCAGTGCCCCGGAGGGCAGCGGGCTCGCCGCCGGGCAGCGGGTGGCGGCCTTCCCCGGCTTCGGCGGCTTCGCCGAGGTGGCCGCGGCCGACCCGGGCTTCGTCTTCCCGCTGCCCGACGGCGTCTCCTTCGAGCAGGGCGCCGCGCTGCCGATGAACTACCTGACCATGCACTTCGCGCTGCGCCGGCGGGGGCAGCTGCGCGAGGGCGAGACGGTGCTCGTGCACGGCGCCGCGGGCGGGCTGGGGACGGCGGGCGTCCAGCTCGCCAAGGCCTACGGCGCGCGGGTGCTCGCGGTGGTGTCCAGCGAGGCCAAGGGCGAGGTGGCCCGCGCCGCCGGCGCCGACGAGGTCGTGCTCGCCGACGGGTTCCGCGAGCGGGTGAAGGAGCTCACCGGCGGCCGCGGCGTCGACGTCGTCGCCGACCCGGTCGGCGGGGACCGGTTCACCGACTCGCTGCGCAGCCTCGGCCGCGAGGGCCGGCTGCTGGTGCTCGGCTTCACCGGCGGCGAGATCCCGACCGTCAAGGTCAACCGGCTGCTGCTCAACAACGTGTCGGTGGTCGGCGTCGGCTGGGGCGCGTTCTGGACGGGCGACCCCGGCTTCGTGCGCGAGCAGTGGGCCGACCTGCTGCCGCTGCTCGAGCAGGGCCGCCTCCGGCCGGTGCTCGGCACGGTGCACGACCTCGCCGACGCCGCGGCCGCGGTCACCGAGCTCGACGAGCGCCGCGCCACCGGCAAGGTCCTGCTGCGCGTGCGCGACTGACCCGGGGCCGAAGGGCCCCGCGCGCCCGGGCCGTCCGGGCGTGGGGACGGGACGGGCCACCCCGCGAGGCTGGGGCGGTCCGTCCCGCACCCGACGCAGGAGGCAGCCATGACGGCGCTCTCCGCCCCGTACGCCGCGACCACCGACGTCCACGTCACCGGCCGGCGCGTCCTCGCCACGCTCATCGACAGCGTGGTCGTCGGCGCCGCCTTCACCCTGCTGGCCGCGGGCACCGACTCCATCGAGCAGGTGGGCCCGTGGGAGTGGGTGTCCGACGCCCCGCCCTGGGCCAGCGTGCTCTACGCCGTGGCGGCCCTCGCCTACTTCGTCCTCATGGAGGGGGCGCTCGGGCAGACGCTGGGCAAGATGGCGACCGGGATCCGGGTCGTCGACGAGCGGACGGGCGCCACGCCGCCGGGCTACGCCGCCGCGGCGATCCGCACCGTGCTGCGGGTGGTCGACGGTCTCCTCGGCTACCTGGTGGCCTTCGTCGTCGTGCTGTCCAACCCCCGCCGGCAGCGGCTCGGGGACATGGCCGCGCACACCCTGGTCGTCCGGACCTGACCGGCGCCGGTCACAGCGGCTTCGGCGAGCGGGCGGCGCGTGCCCGGACCCGGGCCCGGGTGCGGAGGGTCGGGACGGGCCGCGGTCCCCGACGGCCCGCCTCGTCCGCCCGGGGTGAGGCGGGGCCCGCCGCCGCGACGGGACGGTGGCGCGTCCGGCCTCGACCGTGCCACTCCCGACCGGCGGAGGACCCCATGGCCACGACGACACCCGCCAGGACCCCACCCGCCGCCCCGTCGTCCCGCCCGGCGCGGCGCCGGGTCCGGCCGGGACAGGTCCTCGCGCCGGTCCTCGCCGTCGTGACGGTCGCGTTCACCCTGCAGAACCGCGACCGGGTCACCGTCGACCTGTTCACCGTCGACGTCTCGTCGCCGCTGTGGCCGATCCTGACGATCGTGCTGCTGGTCGGCGTGCTCCTGGGGACGATCCTGCGCACCCGGCGGTGACGGGCCGATGACCTTCGACGTCGACCGGCTGCTGCGGCTGTGGACCGACCCGCTGCCCGGCGGACCCGCCGCGGAGGAGGCCTTCCGCGCGGTCTACACCGACCCCGTCACGGTCAACGGCCGGCCGCTGACCGCCGCCGACCTGGTCGCCCGCGCCCGGGCGGTGCAGGGCACCTTCGAGCGGGTGGAGCGGCAGGTCGTCGCCGTGGTCGAGGACGGCGACCGGGTCGTGGTCGCCTTCCGGATGGGCGGCCGGCAGGTGGGGCCGCTGCAGACCGCGGCCGGCCCGCTCCCGCCCACCGGCCGGGACGTGCGGCTGCGGGTGGTCGACGTCCTCACCCTCGACGGCGGCCGGATCGCCGACGTCTGGATGGTCGCCGACGAGCTCGGGGCGCTGGCCGCCGTCGACGCCGTCCGCCTCGTGCGCGCCTGACCAGGGCCTCCGCGAGCGCCCCCGGAACGGATCCGTCCGGGTCCTGACACCGGCGACGCGGGTGGGTAGCGTCACCGGGGTGACCACCCCGCAGGGTCTGGGCACCCCGACCGGACTCCGGCCGGGGGACCACGCCTGCTGGTCCTTCGGCGACGGCGCCGACCTGGCCGCGGCGGTCGTGCCCTTCCTCGAGGAGGGGCACCGGCGCGACGAGCAGCTGGTCGTGGTCGGCCCCTCGCGGTCCGCCCTGCTGGCCGCGGTGTCGGGGCTGCCGCACCGGGACGAGCTGTTCGCCGCCGGCCGGCTCGACCTGCAGACGACCGGCGACAGCTACACGGCCGCGGGCGGCCTCACCCCGGCCGAGCAGGTGGAGCACTACCGCGCCGCGACGCGGGCGGCGCTCGCCGGCGGGCGCACCGGCCTGCGGGTGGCCGCGGACGTCACCGAGCTGGTCCGCGGCGGGCGGGCCGGCCGCCGCCTGCTGCACGCCTACGAGCAGCTCGCCGACGAGCTCATGGCCGCGGTCCCCATGACCGCGCTGTGCCTCTACGACGCGTCGGTGGGCCCGGAGGTCCTCGGGCCGGTCGCCGTCCTCCACCCGCTGCAGCACCTCGGCGACCGGCTGCCGCTGGCGCACCTGTCCGGCCGCGGACCCCGGCTGTCGCTGCACGGCGAGGTGGACCTCACCGAGGCCGCGCACGTGGCGACCGCGCTGGTCGACGTCGCCGGCGACACCCCCGGCGAGCTGGTGCTCGACCTCGCGGACCTCGACTTCCTCGACGTCGCGGGCGCCCGGGCGCTGGCCGGCGCGGCGCGGGAGCTGGCCGCCCGCGGGATCGACCTGCGGCCGGTCGCGGCGCGCCGGAACGTGCTGCGCTGCCTGGAGCTGTTCGGCCTGGAACCGTTCGGCCGGGAGCCGTCCGGCACGGCCCCGGGGCAGCCGTGACCTGGCTGCACCCGACCGGCGACTGGGACGGCACCGGCCTCGCCCACGAGGGGTTCGTCTTCTCCTCCGACGCCGAACTGGTCGAGCGGGTGGTGCCCTTCGTCCTCGAGGGCTTCCGCCGGGACGAGCCGGTGCTCGTCGTCGCCGGGGAGCGGGTGCGCAGCCTGCTGGCCGGGCAGCTGGGGACCGACCTCGGCCGGCTGGCGGTCTTCGCCGCCGCGGAGACCTGGTGGCGCGGCGGCCACGGCACGCTGCAGGCCTACGACCGCGACCTGCGCGCCCTCCGCGCCGAGGCGCCGAGCTGGCGGCTGGCCGCCGAGCCCGTGTGGCTGGCCCGGGAGGACGGGCGGGAGTGGAGCCGCTTCGAGGCGGTGGCCAACCGCTGCTACGACACGATGCCGTACTACAGCCTCTGCCTGCACGACGCCCAGCGGCTGCCCGCCGACGTCCTCGCGGCCGTCGCCCGCACCCACCCGCTCACCTGGGACGGCGCCGCCCCGGCACCCCAGCCGGCGTACGAGGACCCGGCCTGCTTCCTGCACCTGGCGCAGCCGGCCTGGACCCCGCGCCCCGAGGCCGCGCCAGTCCTGCCCGTGACGTCGCCGGGGCAGGGCCGCCGCGCACTGAGCGTGCTGCTGCCGGCCGGCCGGCGCGCGCGGCTGGGCGACGTCGTCCTGGCCGCCCACGAGCTGCTGGTCAACGCGCTGGGGGCCGCCCCCTTCGCCGAGCTGTCGACCTGGACCGACGGGGACGCCTTCGTCGTCGAGGTGGCCGACGCCGGGCCCGGCCTGGCCGACGCGACGCTCGGCTACGTGCCCCCGGACCCCGCCGACGGCGCGCGCGGCATGTGGCTGGCGTGGAGCCTGGCCGACGACGCCGCCGTCTGCACCGGGCCGGCCGGCACCACGGTCCGGCTGTTCTTCCGCGCCTGACCCGGCGGCTCCCGACCCCACGGCACGGAGCGGTCCCCGCGGGCCGGTCCGGGCCTACGCTCGCTCCCACTCACGGGGCCGAGGGGGGCGTGCCGTGGGCGGGAACGGGCCGGGGACCGGGCGTCCGGTCGGGGTCGCGGTCGTCGGGTTCGGCTGGATGGGCACCGTGCACGCCCGCGCGCACGCCCGGGTCGGCCACCACTTCCCCGGCCTGCCCGTCGTCCCGCGGCTGGTCGCCGTCGCCGACGACGTCCCCGGCCGCGCCGAGGCCGCCGCCGCCGGCTACGGCTTCGCCACGGCCACCACGGACTGGCGGGCGGTGCTCGCCGACCCGCGCGTGGAGCTCGTGTCGGTCACCGCGCCCAACTGGCTGCACCGGGAGATCGGCGTCGCCGTCGCGGGGTCCGGCCGGCACCTGTGGATCGAGAAGCCGGTCGGCCTGACCGCCGACGACGCCCGCGCGGTGGCCGGCGCGGCCGCCGCGGCCGGCGTCCAGGGCGTCGTCGGGCTGAGCTACCGCAACGTGCCCGCGGTCGCCCTGGCGCGGGAGATGGTCGCCGCCGGCGAGATCGGCCGGGTGACCCACGCCCGCGTCGCCTTCCTCAGCGACTACGCCGCCGCGCCGGAGGGGGCGCTGACCTGGCGGTACGAGCGGGCCCGCGGCGGCAGCGGGGTCCTCGCCGACCTCGGCTCGCACGCCGTCGACCTGGTCCGCCACCTGCTCGGCGACGAGGTCGAGTCCGTGCTCGCCGACACGGCGGTGTTCGTGCCGCAGCGGCCCCGACCGGCGGGCCCGACGTCGGGGCACGCGCTGGCGACCGGCGGCGTCCCGGGGCCGGTGGAGAACGACGACCACGTCGCCGCGCTGCTGCGGCTGTCCTCCGGCGCGCGGGTGGCGCTGGAGGCCAGCCGGGTGGCGGCAGGGGAGCAGAACGCCTACGGCTTCGAGGTGCACGGCAGCGCCGGGCGCCTGGCGTGGGACTTCCGCCGGATGGGCGAGCTGCAGGTCAGCCGCGGCCCGGTCGCACAGGACCAGCCCGTCGCCACCGTGCTGGTCGGTCCCGGGGCGGGGGAGTACGCGGCCTTCCAGCCCGGCCCCGGCAACCCGATGGGCTTCGACGACCTGAAGGTCGTCGAGGCGCGCGACGCACTGCTGGCGGCCGCGACCGGCGAGCCGCACGGCGCGACGCTGGCCGACGCGGTGCGGGCGGCGGTCGTCCTCGACGCGATCGCCGACTCCGCCGCCCGGGGGGAGCGGGTGGCGGTCCCCGCGGACCGGGCGGTCCCGGTCGGGGGCACGCCGGGCCCTTGACGCCTCTGGTGCCCCATGTCACATTCCACATGTCACTATGTCCAGACATAAGGACGTCGTTGTGACGGGGGGTCCGGGGTCTGGACCGGCCGACGGCCGCCAGGAGGGTGGCCATCCCGACGAGGAGACGCCCATGAGGAGGACCCGCAGGTCGCTGCAGCTGGCGGTGGCGGTGAGCGCGACGGTGGTGGTCGCGAGTGCGTGCAGCAGCGAGGGCGGTGCCCGGAACGAGGGCGGCGGTGCGGACCAGGGCGACTACACGATCGCGATGATCACGCACGAGGTCCCGGGGGACACCTTCTGGGACAAGATCCGCGCCGGCGCGGAGGCAGCCGCCGACGCCCACGGCCTCACGCTCAACTACTCGAACGACAACGACTCCGGCGAGCAGGCCACCCTCGTCCAGAACGCCGTGGACCAGGGCGTCGACGGCATCGCGGTCACCCTCGCCTTCCCCGACGCCGTCGGGCCGGCGGCGCAGTCGGCGATCGAGGCCGGCATCCCCGTCGTCGCCTTCAACTCCGGGATCAACGACTACCAGAACTACGGCGTACCGATGTACTTCGGGTCCAACGAGGACCTCGCCGGCCAGACCGTCGGCACCCGCATCGGCCAGGACGGCGGCGGCAAGGCCCTCTGCGTCATCCAGGAGCAGGGGCACATCGCGCTCGAGACCCGCTGTGCCGGCGTGGCGAGGACCTTCGCCAACACCGAGAACATCAACGTGCCCGGCGCCGACCTGCCCGCGGTGCAGCAGACGATCGGGGCCAAGCTCCAGCAGGACCCCACGATCACGCACATCGTCACGCTGGGTGCGCCGATCGCCCTG
Organism: Geodermatophilus sp. SYSU D00663; assembly: GCF_054050655.1. Classification (NCBI taxonomy): domain Bacteria; kingdom Bacillati; phylum Actinomycetota; class Actinomycetes; order Geodermatophilales; family Geodermatophilaceae; genus Geodermatophilus; species Geodermatophilus sp. SYSU D00663. Next base: position 114,424 of record NZ_JBJGZT010000009.1, read on the forward strand.
GCGGCGCAGCAGGCCAAGAACGACACCGGCAGCCAGGCCGAGGTCGTCACCTTCGACCTCAACTCCGACGTGGCCGAGGCCATCCAGAGCGGGGACATCGCCTTCTCGGTCGACCAGCAGCCCTACGTGCAGGGGTACATGGCCGTCACCGCGCTGTGGCTGAACATCACCAACGGCAACGACATCGGCGGCGGCGGCCCCGTCCTCACCGGCCCGTCGCTCGTCGACGAGACCAACATCGGCCCGATCGTCGAGTACGCGGCCAACAACACCCGGTAACCCGCTCGGGGGGAGCCGGGACAGCCCGGCTCCCCCCGCCCTCCCTCCTGGAGTGCAGACATGAGCTCATCCGTGGCGACACCGCCGTCAGCGCCGGCGTCGTCCGCAGTCGCCGCGCGCACCCAGCGGTCGCTGCTCTCCCGCCTGCTGGCGCGCCCCGAGGTCGGCGCCCTGGCCGCCGCGATCGCGATCTTCGTCTTCTTCTACGCGGTCGCGGCGCCGTTCCGGACGCTGCCCGCCTTCGCCACCGTGCTCTACGCCAGCTCGACCATCGGCATCGTCGCGGTGGGGGTCGCGCTGCTGATGATCGGCGGCGAGTTCGACCTGTCGTCCGGCGTCACGGTGACCACGGCGGCGCTCGCCTCGGCGATGCTCTCCTACCAGTACAGCCTGAACATGTGGGTGGGCGTCGTCTTCAGCCTCGCCGTCGCCCTCGTCATCGGGTTCGTCAACGGCTACCTGGTGGTGCGGACGGGGATCCCCAGCTTCCTCATCACCCTGAGCACCTTCTTCATCCTCCAGGGCGTCAACCTCGGCGTGACCAAGATCGTCACGGGCACCGTGGCGACGCCCAACGTGAGCGACATCGACGGGTTCGACGCGGCGCGGGCGGTGTTCGCCAGCGACGTCGACCTCGGCTTCATGACGGTGAAGATCACGGTGCTGTGGTGGCTGCTGTTCGTGGCCGTGGGCACCTGGCTGCTCCTGCGGACCCGCACCGGCAACTGGATCACCGCCTCGGGCGGCAACCAGGCCAGCGCCCGCGCGGTGGGTGTCCCCGTGCGCAAGGTCAAGATCGGCCTGTTCATGGGCGTCTCGTTCCTGGCCTGGTTCCTGGGGATGCACCTGCTGTTCAACTTCAGCTCGGTCCAGTCCGGCCTCGGCATCGGCAACGAGTTCATCTACATCATCGCCGCGGTCGTCGGCGGGGCCCTGCTCACCGGCGGCTACGGCTCGGCGGTGGGGTCGGCCCTCGGCGCCTTCATCTTCGGCATGACGACGCAGGGGATCGTCTTCGCCGGCTGGGACCCGAACTGGTTCCGGACCTTCCTCGGCGTGATGCTCCTGCTCGCCGTCATGGTCAACCTCTACGTCAAGAACTACGCCGAGCGCAGGAAGTGACGACGATGACCGACACCATCACCGAGCACGCCGCGCCCGACCTGAAGGCCGGCACGCCGCTGGTCGAGATGCAGGGCGTCGGCAAGTCCTACGGCGCCATCCGGGCCCTGGAGGGCATCGACCTGACCGTCAACGCCGGGGAGGTGGCCTGCGTCCTCGGGGACAACGGCGCCGGCAAGTCGACGCTCATCAAGATCATCTCAGGGCTGCACCCGCACACCGAGGGGACGCTGCGGGTCGACGGCCAGGAGCGGCGCTTCAGCTCACCCCGCGAGGCGCTCGACGCCGGCATCGCGACCGTCTACCAGGACCTGGCGGTGGTGAGCCTCATGGAGGTCTGGCGCAACTTCTTCCTCGGCTCGGAGATCCGCAAGGGGAAGTACCCGATGGCACCGCTGGACATCAAGGCCATGCGGGAGATCGCCGACACCGAGCTGCAGAAGATGGGCATCGTCGTCAAGGACATCAACCAGCCGATCGGCACGCTGTCGGGCGGTCAGCGCCAGTGCGTGGCGATCGCCCGGGCGGTCTACTTCGGCGCGCGCGTGCTCATCCTCGACGAGCCGACCGCGGCGCTCGGCGTCAAGCAGTCCGGCGTCGTGCTCAAGTACACGGCGGCAGCCCGGGACGCCGGCCTCGGGGTCGTCTTCATCACCCACAACCCGCACCACGCCTTCATGGTCGGGGACCACTTCGTGATCCTGAAGCTGGGCCGCCGCGTGCTCGACAAGAAGCGCTCCGAGGTCACCCTCGAGGAGCTCACCGGTGAGATGGCCGGCGGCCAGGAGCTCGCCGAGCTCTCGCACGAGCTGAAGCGCTGACCGCACCCGGGTCCCCCCGCGCCGTCCCGCGCGGGGAGGACCCGGCCGTGCCCACCTCCCGCCGCAGCCGGACGGCCGGGCGACGCCGCACGTCCGCGTCGGCCCGGCCGGACCGGCGACGGCACCGCCCGCACCGCGCAGGGAGCCCGCCGTGACGACCACCGCCCCCCGCACCGCCACCGCGATCGAGTACGACCCGTTCCGGCCGGACTTCTACACGTCCGACCCCTTCGCCCTGTACCGCCGGATGCGCGACGAGGCACCGGTGTGGCACAGCGAGCGCTGGGGCTGGTACGTGCTGACCCGCTTCGAGGACGTGCGGGCGGCCGCGCTCGACGCGGACACCTTCCGCAGCTTCGAGGGCATGGACATCGACGACAGCCGCCTCGAGCAGGCGCCGCCGGGGTCGATCGGGAGCATGGACAACCCCCGGCACGACCAGGTCCGCTCGGTCGTCCAGCCGTACTTCGTGCCCCGCCGGATCGCCGACCGGGAGGACGGCATCCGCGCCGTCGTCCGCGGGCTGGTCGGCTCCTGGCGGGACCGCGGCACCGGCGGGCGGGGCACGGTCGACATCGCCCAGGAGCTGGCCTGGCCGATGCCCTTCGACGTGTTCTTCCACCTCATGGGCCTGCCGGGCCGGCACGACCCCGACCCCCTCGAGCAGGCGCGCCGCGAGCAGCTGGAGCACTGGACGCACGAGCTCAAGGACCGCGTGCCCGGCACCCCGCACCTCACCCCCGTGGCGCGGGCGGCCACCGCCGGCGTGCAGCAGTTCTTCATCGACCTGCTCGACGACCGCCGCCGCGCCGCCCGCGACGACCTGGTCACGCGGTTCGTGCAGGCCGACGTCGACGGCGTGCCGTTCGTCCCGGAGCGGGTGACGACGGAGTCCGAGGTCAGCGGCCTGATGATGATCCTGTTCCTCGGCGGCGTGGAGTCCACCGCCGGGCTGACCGGGACGCTGTTCCAGCTGCTGGCCGAGAACCCGGACCAGCGGGCGCTGCTGCGGGCCGACCCCTCGCTGATCCCGGCCGCGGTCGAGGAGGCGATGCGGCTGGTCACCCCGCTGCAGCTCACCGCCCGCACCACCTCCCGCGAGGTGACGCTGCACGGCGTGACGATCCCGGCCGGCGGCCGCGTCGTCCTGGTCATGGGCGCGGCCAACCGCGACGAGCGGCAGTTCCCCGACCCCGACGCGTTCGACGTCACCCGGCCCCGCGGCCGCCACCTCGGCTTCGGCGAGGGCGTGCACGGCTGCCTGGGCGCCCCGCTGGCCCGGCTCGAGGCGCGGATCGCGCTGGAGGAGGCGCTGCCGGTGCTCGGCGACTACGAGCTCGCCGGCCCGCCGGTCTTCTACCCGAGCTCCCCGAACATGTACGTCTGGAAGAACCTGCCGATCAGCTTCGGCGGGGCCGCCCGGCACCGCCCGCACGTCGAGGAGGTCCGGCACCGCACCACCAGCGTCACCCTCGCCGCCACCGAGTTCGAGGCGCCGGCCCGGGTGGCGGCCAAGCGCGAGGTCGCCGACGGCGTGGTGGAGCTGGTGCTGCGCGCGGCCGACGGCTCACCGCTGCCGGCGTGGGAGCCGGGCGCGCACGTCGACCTGGTCCTCGACGGGGCGCCCACCCGGCAGTACTCCCTGTGCGGCGACCCCGCCGACCACTCCGCGTACCGGCTCGGCGTGCTGCGCGACCCCGACGGGCGCGGCAGCTCCCGGTACGTGCACGACACCCTCCGGGAGGGCGACCCCGTGCGGGTGCGCGGCCCGCGCAACAACTTCCCGCTCGCGCCCTCGCCGCGGTACCTGTTCATCGCCGGCGGCATCGGCATCACGCCGGTCCTGCCGATGGTCCGGGCGGCCGAGGCGGCCGGCGCCGACTGGCGGCTGGTCTACGGCGGCCGGCGCCGCGCCTCCATGGCCTTCCTCGACGAGCTGGCCCCCCACGGCGACCGGGTGTCGGTCCGCCCGCAGGACGAGACCGGCCTGCTCGACCTGCCCGCGCTGCTCGGCACCCCGCAGCCGGACACCCTCGTCTACTGCTGCGGCCCCGAGCCGCTGCTCGCGGCGGTCGAGCGCGCGGTCGCCGGCTGGCCCCCGCGGTCGCTGCGCGTGGAGCGCTTCGCGCCGCGCCCGCGGACCGGGCCGGTGCGCGACGAGCCGTTCGAGGTGGTGCTGCGGCGCAGCGAGCTGACCCTGCCCGTGCCGGTGGACCGCTCGATCCTGGAGGTGGTGGAGGCGGCCGGGGTCGGGGTGCTGTCCTCCTGCGCGGAGGGCACCTGCGGCACCTGCGAGACGGCGGTGCTGGCCGGCACCCCCGACCACCGCGACTCCGTGCTCAGCGACGACGAGCGGCAGGCCGGCGACTGCATGATGATCTGCGTCTCCCGCGCCGCGGGCCCGCGTCTGGTGCTGGACCTGTGACCGCCGGCCCGCTGGGCGTCGCCCTCCTGGGGTCGGGGCGGATGGGCGCCTTCCACGCGCAGACCCTGGCCCGGCGGCTGCCGTCCGCGCGGCTGGTGGCCGTGGCCGACCCCGCGCAGGGCGCCGCCGAGTACCTGACCGGGGTGCTCGGCGCGGGCCGGGCCTACACCGACGCGGCGCAGGTGTGGGACGACCCGGAGGTCGACGCCGTCGTGGTGGCCGCGCCGGCCCGCGCGCACGCCGACCTCGTGGTCGCCGCCGCGGCCGCCGGCCGGCACGTGTTCTGCGAGAAGCCGATGGCGGTGACGCTGCCCGACGCCGACCGCGCCATCGACGCCGCCCGCGCCGCCGGCGTGGTGCTGCAGGTGGGCTTCAACCGCCGCTTCGCCCCGGACTGGGCCGCCGCCCGGGCCCTCCTGGACGACGGCATGCTGGGCACGCCGCGGCTGCTGCGCTCGCTGACCCGCGACCCGGGCGGCTTCGTCCCGGCGCGGGTGCGGCCGGACACCGTCTTCCTGGAGACGCTGATCCACGACTTCGACACGCTGCGGTTCCTGCACCCGGGCGCGGAGGCGGTGGAGGTGCACGCCGTCGCCGACGCGCTGGTCGAGCCGGCCTGGCGGGACCGGGGGCTGCTGGACACCGCGGTCGTCGTCGTCCGCTTCGCCGACGGCGCGATGGGGGTCGCCGAGGCCTGCTTCGAGGCGTCCTACGGCTACGACGTCCGCGGCGAGGTGCTCGGCTCCGGCGGCATGGCCACCATGGGCGACGGCCGCCGCACCGGCATGGTGTTCTCCGGCCCCGGCGGCCGGGTGGCGGAGACCGTCCGCAGCGACCAGGAGCTGTTCGCCGGCGCCTACACCGCCGAGCTCGCGGCGTTCGTCGACGCCGTCCGCGGCCGGACGCCGCCCCCGGTCACCGGGGAGGACGCCCGCGCGGCGCTGGCGATCGCGCTGGCCGCCGCGGAGTCGGTCCGGGCGGGCCGGCCGGTGCGGACCGACGAGGTGGAGAAGTGAGCCGGTACCGGCTCGCGGCGTCGGCGGAGATGCTGTTCCTCGACCTGCCGTTCCCCGAGCGGGTGCGGCGGATCGCCGCCGCCGGTCTCGAGGTCGAGCTCTGGGACTGGACGGCGAAGGACCTCGACGCGCTCGCCGGCACCGGCGCCACGTTCTCCTCGATGACCGGCTACGTCACCGGCACACTCGCCGACGACGACGGCGCGGCCGAGCTGCTGCGCACCGCCGAGCTGTCGCTGGCGGCCGCCGAGCGGCTGGACTGCCCCCGGCTCAACGTGCACGGCACCGGGCTGGACGCCCGCGGGCTGCCCGTCGTCCCCGCGGTCGTCGTGACCCCGGCGATGTGGCTGACCGCCGCCCGCACGCTGACCCGGCTGGCGGGGCTCGGCGAGCGGGCCGGGCGGGTGTTCACCCTGGAGAACCTCAACACCGCCGTGGACCACCCGGGCACCCCGTTCGCCCGGGCCGCGGACACCATCGCGCTGGTCGAGGCCGTGGGCAGCCCGCACCTGCGGCTCAACCTCGACCTCTACCACGCGCAGATCGGCGAGGGGAACCTGGTCGCGCTGGTGGAGCGGGCGCTGCCGCTGGTCGGCGAGGTGCAGGTGGCCGACGTCCCGGGGCGGTGCGAGCCGGGCACCGGCGAGATCCGCCACGAGGCGGTCGCGGCCGCGCTCGACCGGCTCGGTTACGACGGCGTCGTCGCGCTGGAGGGCTGGGCGTCCGGCGACCCGGACGACGCGCTGAAGGCGTTCCGCGCCGCCTACGGCTGACGTGTTTGTCCGGACGTCCTGATGTCCGGCTGCCCCGATGTGGGGACGACAGGAGGTGCCCGCCCGGGTGCGATCATCGGGGACGCGGGAAGCGGGTCTCCGGACCGACCCGCGGTGCTCGCTTCCCGGGAGGCAGACGTGCTCACCTTCGACATCGACCGCTCCAGTCCCACGCCGCTGTACTTCCAGCTGGCGCAGGCCATCGAGGGGGCGATCACCGGCGGCTCGCTGCCCCCGGGCTCGCGGCTGGAGAACGAGCTGCTGCTGGCCCAGCGCTACGGGCTGTCCCGGCCGACGGTCCGCCGCGCGGTGCAGGAGCTGGTGGACAAGGGCCTGCTGGTCCGCAAGCGCGGCGTGGGCACCCAGGTGATCCAGCCGCACGTCCGCCGGTCGGTGGAGCTCACCAGCCTCTACGACGACCTGTCCCGCGCCGGCGAGGCGCCGACGACCGAGGTGCTGTCCCTGGAACGGCGGCCCGCGCCGGCCGACGTCGCCGGGGAGCTCGACCTCGCGCCGGGGGAGGAGATCGTGGTGGTCCGCCGGCTGCGCCGCTCGCACGGCGAGCCGCTGGCGCTGATGACCAACCACCTGCCCGGCCGGTTCGACCCGTCGGTGGAGGACCTCACCGAGCGGGGGCTCTACCAGTACCTGCGCGCGCAGGGGGTGCACCTGCGGGTGGCCCACCAGCGGATCGGCGCGCGCCTGGCCCGGGCCGACGAGGCGCGGCTGCTGCAGGAGCCGCCGCGGGCGGCGCTGCTGACCATGGAGCGGACGGCGTTCGACGACAAGGGCGGCGCGGTGGAGCTCGGCCGGCACGTCTACCGCGCGTCCCGCTACGACTTCGAGACGACGCTCGTCGGCCGCTGACGGCGGCCGGTGTGCCCGGTCACGGTGCGCACACTCACAGGCCGGATGCCGCACCGCCGCGCCGCGCGCGAGGACGATGGAGTCGGTACAGAGAAGACGACGCAGACGCAGCTCGGAGAACCGCCATGTCCACCCTCCTCACCCCCTCCCGCCGCGGCTCGGTGTGGCAGCGGTCCCGCCGCGCCCTCGAGCGCGAGCTGGCCGACTACGCCACGACCGCCGACCGCGACGACCTCACCGCCCTGCTCGAGGGCCGCGGCTCCGGCGAGAGCCTCGCCGCCGAGATCCTGGGCCGCCAGGCGCACCGGGCGCTGTTCGCCCGCGCCTGACCCGTCCGGCGGGCGGGCTAGGGCAGCCGCTCGAGCTCCCCGCCGTCCCACTCCCAGCGGACGGTCATCCGCCCGGACGGCCCGCCGGCGTGGGTGTCGCCCGGCTCGTACACCCGCATGACCGCCACCACCCGGCCGTCCTCGACCGAGAGCCCGTCCGGGTCGTAGACCGGCGGCAGGACGTCGGCCCGCGGCAGCGTGCGCGGGCTCGGCAGCACGGCCAGCCGGCGGCCGCCGGCGTCGAGGACGTGCACCTCCTCGACGATCCCGTTCGACGGCTGCGGGGAGCACCGCAGCAGGACGACGGTGTCCGGCCGGCCGTCGCCGTCGACGTCCCCGCTCACCGCGGCGCCGAGGGAGACGTCGAACCAGTCGTAGGGACCCGCGGCGGCCGGCACCCGCGCCGACCCGTCCCGCAGGGTCGCCGCGAACCCGTCCGGGACGACGCCGTCGCAGGTCACGGTGTAGGTGGTGTTCCGCCAGTCGGGGACGCGCGTCGCCGGAGCCGCCGGGGCGGGGGAGGCGCCCGGGTCACCGGCGCAGCCGGCCAGCAGGAGGCACGCCCCCACACCGGCCGCGCTCAGCCGGCGGATCGCCGCGTTGGACATCGGGCCTTCCCTCGGCCGGGGCGGAGGAACGGGGGAGCACCCCTCCGGACCGAGCGTCCCACCGTCCGGGCCCTCAGGCGAACGGGTTCTCGCCGGCCTCGACCTGCGCCGCGAGCTCCCGCAGCGCCGCCCGGTCCGGCGTGCCGCCGGCCTCCCGCACCGCGGCCCCCAGCGCGGCGGCCACCTCGTCCGCCGGCCGTCCCGCCATGCGGTCGGCGACCGCGGCCAGCGTGGGCGCGACCCGCTCGCTGAGCAGCTGCTCCCGCCGCGGGTCCGGCGGGCGCAGCAGCCGCAGCAGCTCCTCCTGCAGCCCGCTCCGGGGTCGGCGTCCCACCGGCTCCCTCCCTCCGACGGCCCGGCCAGTCGACACCCCGCCGGGCGGCCGGGCAAGCCCCGCGGCGCTACCGTCCGGGCGAGGGAGGGAGCGCCGGTGCACGAGGTCACCGAGGACGTCTCCTGCGTGCCGGGCACCGCGGTCAACCGGGTGCTGGTCCGCGACGGCCGCGACCTGACCCTGGTCGACGCCGGGTACCCGGGCGACGCCGCGGGCCTCGCCGACGCCGTCCGCGCCCTGGGCTCCCGGCCGGAGGACGTGCGCGCCGTCCTGGTCACGCACGCCCACGTCGACCACGTCGGCGGGCTGTCCGCCCTCACGCCGGGCACCCCCGTCCTCGTGCACCCGGACGAGCTGCCGAACGCCCGCGGGGAGCGCCGCGAGCAGGCCACGCCGCTCGACGTCGCCGTCCGGGCCTGGCGGCCGCGGGTCGCCCGGTGGGCGCTGTCGATCGTGCGGGCCGGGGCGACCGGGCACCCCCTCGTCGCCGGCGCGCTGCCGCTCCCGGACGGCGGCCCGGACGGCGGCGCGCTGGACCTCCCGGGCGGGCCGGTCCCCGTGCCCACGCCCGGCCACACCTCGGGGCACACCGCCTACCTGTTCCCGCGGGACGGGGTGGTGGCGACCGGCGACGCGCTGGTCACCGGGCACCCGACGTCGCGGGTGCGCGGACCGCAGCTGCTGCCGGGGTTCTTCTCCGCCTCGCCGGACCGCGCCCGGGACGCCCTCGGCGCGCTCGCCGCGCTGCCGGCCGACCTGCTCGTCCCCGGCCACGGCGACCCGTGGCGCGGCGACCTCGCCGCCGCGGTGGCCCTGGCCCGTCGGTGACGGGGGCTCCCGCCGCGATGAGTTCCGGCCGGGGCGGGGGTCCTCCCTGGGAACCGCCGGCGACGAGATCCCCCCGGAGGACGCCATGACGACCGTCCCGGACCGCCCCGCCCCCGCGCCCACCGGCCGCCCGCCCGTCGTCGACCGGGCCACCTGGCAGGCCGCCCGGGACGAGCTCCTGGTCCGCGAGAAGGCGCACACCCGCGAGGGCGACGCCATCGCCGCGGCCCGCCGCCGGCTGCCGATGGTGGAGGTCGACGGCGCGGCCGAGGTCGTCGGACCCGGTGGCCCGGTCCCGTTCCCCGACCTGTTCCAGGGCCGCGACGAGCTCCTCGTGTACCACTCCATGTGGTACGACGGCGCGCCGCACCAGGGGCAGTGCGAGGGCTGCACCTTCAACCTCTGGCACCTGCGGGACGCCGTCTACCTCGACGCCCGCGGCGTCTCCTCCGCCGTCGTGACCTCGGGCCCCTGGGACGAGGTGGCGCCCTTCGTGGAGTTCATGGGGTACGCCCAGCCCTGGTACTCGGTGCGGGGCGCGGAGGAGCGGATCGCCACGGAGGAGGGGCACCTGTCCTGCTACCTGCGCGACGGCGACCGCGTCTTCCTCACCTACTCCACGACCGGCCGGGGCAACGAGCCGGCCGACGGGACTCTCGGCCTGCTCGACATGACGCCCTACGGCCGCCGCGAGGCGTGGGAGGACGTCCCCGAGGGCTGGCCCGCGGCCCCGCAGGTCGGCTCACCGGTCGGCGGGCACGGCGCGCCGATCTGCTGGTACTGGCGCTCGGACGCCGACGGGAACGCCGCCTGGGGCCCGACCAGCCGCCCCGTGCCCCAGTGGACCCGCCCCGGCGCGACCCCCGTGGACACCCTCGGCCGGCACGCCCACCACCACTGACCGGGCGCGCTCAGGCGTTCTGCGGGAAGCCCAGGTTCAGGCCGCCGTGACTCGGGTCGAGCCAGCGGGAGGTGATGACCTTGCCGCGGGTGAAGAAGTGCACGCCCTCGGCGCCGTGGGCGTGGGAGTCGCCGAAGAGGCTGTTCTTCCACCCGCCGAAGGAGTAGTAGGCCATCGGCACCGGGATCGGCACGTTGATGCCGATCATCCCGACCTCGACCTCGTGCTGGAACCGCCGGGCGGCGCCGCCGTCGTTGGTGAAGATCGCGGTGCCGTTGCCGTACTCGTTGCGGTTGACCAGCTCGACGGCGTGCTCGTAGCTGTCCACCCGCAGCACCGACAGCACCGGGCCGAAGATCTCGTCGGTGTAGACGCTCATGCCCGGCTCGACGTGGTCGACCAGCGTCGGGCCGAGCCAGAAGCCGTCCTCGGCGCCGTCGGGCTGCACCTGCCGGCCGTCGACGACCAGCTTCGCGCCCTCCTCCTCACCGGCCTCGACGTAGGACTCGACCCGGTCGCGGTGCCGCTTGCTGATCAGCGGGCCCATGTCGCAGCCCTTGCGCCCGTCGCCGGTGCGCAGCGTCCGGGTGCGCTCGGCGATCCGGGCGACCAGGTCGTCGCCGATCCCCCCGACGGCGAGCACGGCGCTGATGGCCATGCAGCGCTCGCCGGCCGAGCCGAACCCGGAGTTGACCGCGGCGTCGGCGGCCAGGTCCAGGTCGGCGTCGGGGAGGACGACCATGTGGTTCTTGGCTCCGCCCAGGGCCTGCACCCGCTTGCCGTGCCGGGTGCCGGTCTCGTACACGTACCGGGCGATCGGGGTGGATCCGACGAAGGACACCGACCTGATCCCGGGGTGCTCGAGCAGCCGGTCGACCGCGACCTTGTCGCCCTGCAGCACGTTGAAGACGCCGTCGGGCAGCCCCGCCTCCTGCCACAGCTCGGCCATCCACAGCGACGCGGAGGGGTCCTGCTCGCTGGGCTTGAGGACGACGGTGTTGCCGGTGGCGATCGCGATGGGGAAGAACCACATCGGGACCATCGCCGGGAAGTTGAACGGGCTGATGACCGCCACCGGGCCGAGCGGCTGGCGGACGGAGTGGACGTCGACGTTGGTCGAGGCGTTCTCGGTGAACCCGCCGCGCACGAGCGAGGGCACGCCGCAGGCGTACTCCACGACCTCCTGGCCGCGGGAGACCTCGCCGAGCGCGTCGTCGAGCACCTTGCCGTGCTCGGCGGTGATGATCGCGGCCAGCTCGGGCTTGCGGGCGTTGAGCAGCTCGCGGAAGCGGAACAGGACCGCGGTGCGCCTGGCCAGCGAGGTGTCGCGCCAGGCGGGGAAGGCCGCGGTCGCCGCGGCGACGGCCGCGTCGACCTCCTCGGTCGAGGCCAGGGCGACCTCGCCGAGGACCTCACCGGTCGCCGAGTCGGTCACCTCTGCGGTGCGGCCGCCGGCGCCCTCGCGGCGGGCGCCGTCGATCCAGTGGGGGATGGAGGTGGGCATGGCTGCTACTCCCGGGGTGGGTGTCACGGAGCGGTGTCGTCGGGGAGCGGTGTCTGCGGGAAGTTCGGCCGTTCCGACGCGCCGGTGTCGGGTCGGGCGGCGCCGCGGCCGGCGTCGTCGGGGAAGTGCTTGGCGACCAGCTCGCGGATGGCCTCGAGCATGCGCGTCCCGGACTCGCGGGCCTGGTCGTCCCAGCCGAACACGCAGGTGGTGAGGACCCCGTCGAAGCCGGTGCCGGCCAGCGCGGCGAAGGCCTCGTCGAAGTCGACGTCGCCACGGCCGATCTCCATGTGCTGGTGGACGCGGGTGGTGTTACCGGGCGGGTTGGTGATGTAGCGCAGCCCGTCGGAGGCACGGTGGTCCATCGAGTCGGCGACGTGCACGTGGGTGAGCAGGTCGCCGGCGTGCGCGATGATCCCGGCGGCGTCGTCGCCCTGGTGGAAGGTGTGCGGCGTGCAGTAGAGGAACGACACGCACGGCGAGTCGATGCCGCGGACCATGTCGACCGCGGGGTGGCCGAGCTCGATGAAGTCGTCCGGGTGCGGCTCGAGGGCCAGCCGGAGCCCCTCCCGCTCGAGGACGGGCAGCAGCTCCTCCATCGACCGCCAGAACATCGCCTCGGCGAGCTCCGGCGCCTCGGGGCGGCCGTTGAACTCCGAGTTCACCGTGTCCACGCCGAGCTCGACGGTGATCTCGATCGCCCGCCTCCAGTAGCGCACCGCCGCCTGCCGCTCGTCCTCGCCGGGCCCGGACCAGCGCATGACCGGCAGCACCGAGGTGACGCCGACGCCGGCGTCGGCGAGCCGCGACCGGAACGCGCGGACGGTGGCCAGGTCCACGCGGGGGTGCTTGAAGAACGGGACGAAGTCCTCCCGCGGGGACAGCTCGATCCACTCGTAGCCCATCGCGGCGACGACGTCGGGCAACTCCAGCAGCGGCGTGGTCCGCAGCATCTGCGGGTCCAGGGCGATCCTCACCGCTGTTCCAGCCGGACCTCGGTGCGCCGTCCGGTGCGCAGCGCCTCGACGCCGGCCGCGCACACCGCCTGGGCCGCGTAGCCGTCCCACGCGCCGGGGCCGTCGATCCCGCCGCGGCGGGCGGCGTCGGTCCACCGCTGCAGCTCGACGTCGTAGGCCCGGCCGAAGCGCACGCGGAAGTCCGGCGCGATGCCGGCCGACCGGGACGGGCCCGCCGCCCCGCCGGACGTGCGCAGCAGCCCGGCGTCGAGGCCGATCACGGCGCTGCCGTCCTCGCCGACCACCTCGGTGCGGACCTCGTAGCCCACCCCGGTGCTGACGAAGACCTCGACGTCGACCAGCCGGCCGCCGGTGGTCTCGAACAGGACCAGCAGCGGGTCGGACTGGCCCGCGACCGCGTGCCGGGTCGCCCGCGGCCGCAGCACGGTGACCGCGGCGATCTCCTCGTCCAGGAGGAACCGGGCGACGTCGACCTCGTGGACCACCGAGTCGTTGACCATCATCTCGCTGGTGAAGTGCGGCGGGACCGCGGCGTTGCGGTGGGCGCAGTGCACGATCAGCGGCTCGCCCAGCCCGCCCTCGGCGACCAGGGCCCGCAGCTGGGCGTACTCGGGGTCGAAGCGGCGCATGAAGCCGACCTGCACCAGCCGCCGGCCCGTGCGGGCGGTGTACGCGTCCTCCGCGCGCACGACGGCGATGGAGCTGTCGGCGTCCATCGTGAGCGGCTTCTCGCACAGCACCGGCTTGCCGTGCTCGATGCAGGCGAGCACCTGCTCCTCGTGGAACTGCCCGGGGGTGGCGACGAGGACGGCGTCGACGCCGTCGTCGGCGATCGCGGCGAGCGGGTCGCCGACCACCCGGCAGCCGGGCACGCCGGCGGCCACCTGCTCGGCCTTCTCGGCGGAGGCGTCGCTGACCGTGACCACCTCCGCGCCGGAGATGCGGCTGTGGAGGCGGGCGACGTGGTCGGCGCCCATCATGCCGACCCCGAGCACGGCGACCCGGAGCCCGCGTGCCGGGACGTCGGCCATCGCCGGGAGGACACCGGCCTGCGTCTCCGTGGTGGTCACGCCCGGGCCTCCGATCCGGGTGCGGGGGTCCTCGGGGCGCCGATCTGCAGCGACGGCAGTCGGCATCCGGCGATGTGCCGGTGGGTGCGCCGGGCGATGGGGAGGGGCCGGTCGGGCGGGCAGGGGTACATGTCCTGCTCGACGATCGCGAAGACGTCCAGACCGAGCTCCTCGATCGCCTCGAACAGCGGCGGGTAGGCGGGCACGCCGTGGGGCGGTTCCACGAAGGCGTCCATCCTGACCGCGTCCGGCCAGGTCACGTCCTTCTCCAGCACCTCGTCGATCACCTGCGGGTCGACCTGCTTGAGGTGCAGGTAGCCGATCCGCTCCGGGTAGCGGTGGATCAGGTCGAGGTTGTCGCCGCGGTAGTAGCTGACGTGCCCGGTGTCCAGGCACAGCGGCACGTACCCGGGATCGGTGTCGGCGAGGAACCGCTCGATGTCGCGCTGCCAGCCGACGTGGCTCTCGGCGTGGGGGTGGTAGGCGATCGTGAGCCCGTACTCCTCCCGGATCGCGCGGGCCAGCCGGTCCACCCCGCTGGTCTTCGCCCGCCACGCCTCGGGGGTGAGCTCGCGCGGCTCGACGTCGGCGCCGGTCTTCTGGTCGCGGAAGGTGTCGGGGATGACCACCACGTGGGTGCCTCCGGTGGCCCGGGTCAGCGCGGCGACGTCCTTGACCTGGCTCCACACCGCGTCCCAGGAGTCGGGCCGGTGCAGGTGCTCGAAGACGGTGCCGGCGGACACCTGCAGGCCCCGCGCGGAGAGCTCGTCGGAGAGCCGCGCCGGGTCGGTGGGCAGGTAGCCGTAGGGACCCAGCTCGATCCACTCGTAGCCGCAGGCGCTGACCTCGTCGAGGAAGCGCTGCCACGGCACCTGTTCCGGGTCGTCGGGGAACCAGACGCCCCACGAGTCGGGAGCCGAGCCCACCCGGATCCGCGCGCGGCCGTGCTGCTCTGTCATGGGTGCTCCTCCTGGCGGGGATCAGGGCTGGGCAGGAGTGAGGTACGGGCGCTGGCGCGCCTTCTCCTCGGCGTAGACGGCGCGGGCGCGCCGGGTGCTCTCGAGCGTGGAGACCTCGCTGACCGGCACGTCCCACCACGACTCGCTGGAGGGCGCGTCGACGAGCGGGTCGGTCTCGACGTGCACGACCGTCGTCCGGTCGCTCGCCTTGGCCTTGCGGAGGGCGGCCTCCAGGCTCGGTCCGTCCTGGGCGGAGAGGACGTCGACGCCGAGGCTGGCGGCGTTGGCGGCCAGGTCGACCGGCAGCACGTCCCCGTCGAGCCGGCCGGAGCCCGACCGGTACCGGTAGCGGGTGCCGAACCGCTGCGACCCGAGGGACTCCGAGAGCGCGCCGATCGAGGCGAAGCCGTGGTTCTGCACCAGGACGACGACCACCTTCACGCCCTCCTGGACGGCGGTGACCAGCTCAGTCGGCATCATCAGGTAGGAGCCGTCGCCGATCATGACGAACACATCACGGTCCGGGCTGGCCATGCGGACGCCGATGCCGCCGGGGATCTCGTAGCCCATGCACGAGTAGCCGTACTCGACGTGGTAGCCCTTGGGGTCCCGGACCCGCCACATCTTGTGCAGGTCCCCGGGCATCGACCCGGCCGCGCACACCACCACGTCGCGCGGCGCGGACACCTCGTTGACCAGCCCGATGACCTCGTTCTGGGTGAGCCGGCCCCCGCTGCCGGGTGCGGCCGGGTGGTAGGCGGCCTCGACCGTGGCCTCCCACGCGGCGGCGAGCTCGGCGGTGCGGGCGCGGTACGCGTCGTCGACCGACCAGCCGGCCAGCGCCCCGGTCAGCGCGGTGAGCGCCTCGCGGGCGTCGGCCTGCACCGTCACGCCGGCGTGCTTGGCGGCGTCCACCGCCGCGACGTTGACGTTGACGAACCGCACGCCCGGGTCGGCGAAGGCGGTGCGCGAGGCGGTGGTGAAGTCCTGCCAGCGGGTGCCGACCCCGATGACGACGTCGGCCTCGCGGGCCAGCGCGTTGGCCGCCGTGGTGCCGGTGGAGCCGATCGCGCCGACCGACCGGGGGTGGTCGAAGGGCAGCGCGCCCTTGCCGGCCTGGGTCTGCGCGACCGGGATGCCGGTGGCCGTGGCGAACGCGTCCAGCGCCGCGGTGGCGGAGGAGTAGACGACGCCGCCCCCGGCGACGAGCAGCGGCCGGCGGGCCGTCCGGACCACCTCGACGGCGCGCTGCAGGGCGGCCGGCTCGGGCTGCGGGCGCCCGACGTGCCAGGTGCGCGGGGCGAACAGCTCCACCGGCCAGTCGAACGCCTCGGCCTGCACGTCCTGCGGGAGGCAGACGGTGGCCGCGCCGGTCTCGGCGGGGTCGGTGAGCACCCGCATCGCACCGAGCAGCGCGGCGGGCAGCTGCTCGGGCCGCTCCACCCGGTCGAACCACCGCGACACGGGGCGGAGGGCGTCGTTGACCGAGACGTCGCCGCTGTCGGGGCGCTCGAGCTCCTGCAGCAGCGCGCCGGCGGCGCGGGTGGCGAAGGTGTCGGCGGGCAGCAGCAGCACCGGCAGCCGGTTGACCGTGGCCAGCGCCGCGCCGGTGACCAGGTTGGTCGCCCCGGGCCCGATGCTGGTGGTCACCGCCCAGGTCTGCAGCCGGTCCTTCGCGCGCGCGTAGCCGACGGCGGTGTGCACCATCGCCTGCTCGTTGCGGCCGAGCACGTAGGGCAGCGCCCGCGGGGACTCCAGCTCGGCCTGCAGCAGCGCCTGGCCGAGGCCGGCGACGTTGCCGTGGCCGAAGATGCCCAGGCAGCCGGCGAACAGCCGCTGCCGGTGCCCGTCGCGCTCGGTGGACTGCTGGGCGAGGAAGCGCACCACGGCCTGGGCGACGGTCATCCGGGCGGTCCCGGGACGGGCCTGCGGCGGGGTCTGGCTCACGAGGGGGACGCTCCCTCCGGGTCGGGGCGGTGGGTGGGCAGCGGCAGCCGGGGGTCGACGTCCTCGTCGGCCCACGTGCCGCGGACCCAGGCGTGCGCGGGGTCGTCGACGATCCGCCACGCCCGCTCGGGGCCGGGGCCGGCCATGACGTTGAGGTAGTAGAGGTCGTGGCCGGGCGCGGCGATCGAGGGTCCGTGCCAGCCGTGCGGCACCAGGACGACGTCGCGGTCGCGGACCTCGGCGAGCACGTCGACCGGCCGCTCGGGGGTGCCGTACACGCGGTGGTAGGCCAGGCCGGGCTGGCCCTGCGGGCCGGTGGCGACCTCGAAGTAGTAGACCTCCTCGAGCTCGGTCTCCACCGCGGAGGTCTCGTCGTGCTTGTGCGGCGGCCAGCTCGACCAGTTGCCGCCGGGGGTGAGCACCTCGCAGGCGATGACCGAGTCGGCCTCGAGGACGTCGGCGGTGGCGAAGTTGTGCACCTGCCGGCTGCTCCGGCCGGCGCCGCGCAGCTCGACCGGCACCGCGGCGGCCGGGCCGTAGCGGACGGGGTACCGGCGCCGCGCGCGGGCGCCGCACAGGGCGAACCGGCCGCCGTTGCGGCTGGTCAGCTCGGCGGTGGCCCCCAGCGGGAGGTAGGCGAAGTCCGTCGGCCCGGCGAAGACGCAGCTGCGGCCGGCCAGGGGGAGCACCTCCCCGTCGCAGGCGACGGTGACCCCGCCCTCCAGCGGGACGACGACGACCTCGTCGGGCCCGGTGTCCAGGACGTGCCGGCCGCCGGCGGGCAGCTCGAGGACGCGGAGCCCGGTGTGGCCCCAGCCGGCCGACTCGGGCGTGACCTCCAGCGCGTACGGGCCGGCGGCGGCGGACCCGGCGGGCAGGTGCAGGGAGCGGGAGCCGGGGGCGGTGGTCCGCGGGGCGGTGGTGCGCGGGGCGGTGGCGGTCACGGCCGGCTCCCTCCGTGGACGAGGGCGACGGCGGTGTCCACCGCGGCCTCCACGTCGTCGTCGGGCGGGTAGAGCAGCGTGCGGCCGACCACCAGGCCGCGCACCGGCGGCAGCGCGAGCGCGTCGCGCCACTGCGCGTAGGTCTCCTCCGGCCGGCGCGAGGGGTCCCCGCCGAGCAGCAGCGTGGGCAGCGTGGTCGCGTCCGCCACCCGCTCCATCTCCGCGACCACCGGCAGCTTCAGCCAGGTGTAGGCGGAGGTGGCGCCCAGGCCCTGCACGACGTGCACGCTCTTGATCACCGCGTCGGGGGACAGGTCGTTGACCACCCGCCCGTCGACCCGCCGGGACAGGAACGGCTCCAGGATCGCGACCAGCCCGGCGCGGGCCAGCGCGGTGACCGCGCGGCCGGCGGTCTCCAGCGAGACGACCGTGGCGGGGTCGTCGAGGTCGACGCGGTTGAGCATCTTGGCCGCGTCGAACCGGGCGTCGACCACGCCCTGCACGTCGTAGCCGGTCATCCGGTCGTCGATCTCGAACACCGAGCCGGCCAGGCCGCCGCGGTTCATCGAGGCGACGACCACCTTGTCCTCCAGCGCGCCGAGCAGCAGCAGGTCCTCGGCGACGTCGGCGGTGGCCAGCAGCCCGTCGACCCCGGGTCGGGCGAGCGCGGCGCGCAGCCGGTCGAGCATCTCCGTGCGGCTGTGCATCGCGGTGGGCCGGCCCTGCGCCGACAGCGCGCCGCGGGCGGGGTGGTCGGCGGCGATCAGCATCAGCCGGCCGTCGTCGGGGAGGAAGGCCGGTCGCCGGCGGCGGGTGGCCAGGGCCTGCGCGACCGCCTGCGGGGAGCGGCTGCGCAGCTCGGTGACCTCGGCGTAGGTGGCGCACACCGGCGCGGTCCCGACGGCGGGCAGGTGCACGGCGGTGTCAGACACGGGTGCCCTCCAGGCGGGGGGTGGGGACGGCCGGGCGGGCGGCGGCGACGTGGGCAGCCACCTCCGCCGCGGTGGGCATCGCGGTCGAGCACTCCAGCCGGGAGGCGACGATCGCGCCGGCGGCGTTGGCCTCGCGCAGCAGCTGCTCCAGCGGCAGGCCGGTGAGCAGCCCGTGGATCAGCGAGCCGCCGAAGGCGTCCCCGGCGCCGAGGCCGTTGACGACCTCGACCGGGGTCGGCGGGACGACGACCCGCTCGTCGCGGGTCGCGCCGAGGACCCCCTCCGGGCCCTGCTTGACGACCGCCAGCTCGACGCCGGCGTCCAGCAGCGCGTCGGCGGCCCGGTCCGGGTCGGTCTCACCGACGGCGACCTCGCACTCCTCGCGGTTGCCGACCGCCACGGTGACCGAGGGGAGCGCGGCGCTGACCTGCTCGGCGGCCGCCTCCCGGGAGGGCCAGAACACCGCCCGGTAGTCGAGGTCGAGGACGGTGTGCCGGCGGCGCCCGCGGGCCGCCCAGGCGGCGTGGTGGGCCGAGCGGCTCGGCTCCTCGGACAGGCCGGTGACCGTCGCCCACAGCAGCCGCGCGCCGCGGACCGCGTCGAGGTCGAGGTCCTCCGGCCGGATCTGCAGGTCCGGCGCGGTCGGGCGGCGGTAGAAGTAGATCGGGAAGTGGTCGGGCGGGAAGACCTCGCAGAAGGTGACCGGCGTGGCGTGGTGGGGGTCGACGACGACGAACCGGTCGTCGACCCCGAGCTCGCGCAGCGCCCGGCGCACGAAGCGGCCGAACGGGTCGTCGCCGACACCGCTGACCAGCGCGGGGGAGTGCCCGAGGCGGGCGGCGGCGACGGCGACGTTGGCCGCGCTGCCGCCGAGGTACTTGCCGAAGGACTCGACGTCCTCGAGCCCCACGCCGATCTGCAGGGGGTAGACGTCGACGCCGCTGCGCCCCATCACCACGACGTCGGGGGCGACTGCGTCGGGGGTGTCGTCCACGGTCCGCTCCGTCCTGTGCGTCGTGCCCCGTGGGACCCGACTGTGCGCCGCGACACCTTCCGGCGTCAAGGCTTTGTCAGGACATAGCGACATCTTGTCGTGAGCGCGGCACCCCGGTGGCCGCCCGGCTCAGCGGGGGTCGAACAGGACCACCTCGCCGGGCGTGACCGGGAACGGGTTGGCCCACCCCGAGGCGGTGCCGGTGATCGGCTGGGCGTCGGTGACCACGTGGTACGGCGTCCCCGGGTAGACGGCGAGCACGCGGGCGGGGTCGGTGAGCTCCTCGGTGTGCTCGAGCAGCTCGCCGCGGCGCAGCAGCCGCGTCGTCCGCCGCCCGCGCAGCTCGCGGCCCACCTCGGCCACCCACCGGGCGCCGTCCTGGTCGAAGGCGACCGAGCGCACCCGCGCGCCCGGCGGCGCGGGCTCGCAGCCGGCGAACTCGGCGAGGGCCTCGTAGAGCCGCTCGGCCTGGTCGTCGTCGGTGGCGCGGGGGAGGAAGAAGGCGGTCACCGGCCGATCCTGACCCCCGGTACCGACAGCCCGGGATGCGGACCGTGCACCGGGCGTGCACCCTGGGTGCACGTGCTCCGCCCCGGCCGAGTAGAGGGGGACTCCTCGCCGGGGCACCGGGCCAGGTTCCGAGCTCCGCTCCCTGGCCCGGCCGCCGGGACCCCGGTGGTGCACCACCGGATGCCGCGCCCTCAGGTCGTGCGGCTCACCGACGCCTTCAGCACCCGGCCGCACAGCACCGTGGCCACCCCGGCGACGACGGCGGTCAGGAGCCCGACCCGCAGGCTGGTCGCGTCGGCGAGCGCGCCCACCAGCGGCGGGGACACCAGGAAGCCGATCCGCAGCAGCCAGTTGACCAGCGTGAGCCCCACGCCGTGCCGCAGCCCCGGGAGGTCGTCGGCCGCGGCGTAGACGGCGGGGACCAGCGTCGCGACGCCCAGCCCGGCCAGGGCGAACCCGGCCAGCGTCGTGGCCAGCGACGGCACCGCCAGCGCCAGCCCCATGCCGGCGGCCACCATCGCGCCGCCGACACGGGCCACCCGGCGCTGCCCGAACCGGTCGACGACGCGGTCACCGGTCAGCCGGCCGACTGTCATCGCCAGCGACAGCGCGACGAACCCCAGCCCCGCGGCCGCCGCGCCCGTCCCCACCTCGGTGCGCAGCCACAGCGCGCTCCACGAGGAGCCGGCGTCCTCGACGAACGCCCCGCACGCGGCGAGCACGCCGAGCGCGGCCAGCGGCAGCGCGACCGCCCGCAGCGTCCCCCGCCCGCCCGCGGGCACGGCGTCGCCGGGCACCTCCTCCTGGTCGGGACCGGGCAGCATCGACCGGTGCGCCACCAGCGCGACGACGGCGAAGACGGCCGCGACCACGCCCAGGTGCACCCCGAGCGGGACGCGCAGGCCCGCCGCGGCGGAGCCCAGCAGCCCGCCCGCCACCGCGCCGATGCTCCAGAGGCCGTGGAAGGAGTTGAGGATCGACCGGTCGTAGGCCCGCTGCACCCGCAGGCCGTGCGCGTTCTGGGCGACGTCGACGACCGCGTCCAGCGCGCCGGCGACGAACAGCGCCCCGGCGAACAGCCACCACGAGGGCGCGACGGCGGCCCCCCAGACGGCGGCGGCCAGCGCCACCAGGCCCCAGGAGGCCACCCGCGCCGAGCCGAACCGGCGCATGAGCGCGGCCGAGGCCAGCGCGGACACCAGCGCGCCGAGCGGCAGGGCGGCCAGCGCCGCGCCGAGCTCGGCGTTGGAGACGCCCAGCCGGTCCTTGACCTCGGGCAGCCGGGGCACGAGGTCGGCGAAGAGCACCGCGTTGACGAAGAAGCAGGCGGCGACGGCGGCGCGGGCGGCGCGCAGCCGGGGCGGGGCGGTGACCGGGAGGGTGTCCGACACGGGTGTCCTGTCTGGAGGGGCGGGCGGTCAGGGCGGGTGGTCAGGGGTCGGGGGCGGGTCAGGCGGCGAAGCGGAGGATGGCGGCACGGATCTGGGCGCGGTCCATCGGGTCGGTGGACAGGGCGCTGTGCAGCACCAGCCCCTCGACCAGGGCGTCGAGCTCGCGGGCGGTCACCGGGTCGAAGTGGCGCTCCAGGCTCGCCCGGCTGCGCTGCATCCAGTCCTGGGTGACCGCGCGCAGCGCCGGCCGGCGGGCGGCGGCGACGTAGAGCTCGACGGCGAGCACGAGGTCCCGGCCGGAGCCGAGCAGGTCGCCGGTGAGGTGCTCGACCAGCGCGTCCAGGGCGGCGGCCCGGTCGGGAGCGGCGCACATGCGCGCGTCGAACCGGGCGGCCACCTCCTCGACGTGCCGGGTGAACGCCGCGGCGTGCAGCTCGTCCAGGCTCGCGAAGTGGTAGGTCATCGACCCCAGGGGCACGTCGGCGGCGCGGGCGATGGCCCGGTGCGTGGCGCCGGTGACGCCGGCGTCGGCGATGACGTCCAGCGCCGTGGCCACCAGCCGGTCGCGGCGGCCGGGGTCGTGCCGCCGCGGCCGCCGGACGGGGGTGCTCACCCCCGGTCCAGCTCGCGGACCACCCGGGCCGGGTTGCCGACGGCGACCACGCCGGCCGGCAGGTCCCGCGTCACGACCGACCCGGCGCCGACGACGGTGTCCGCGCCGATGCTGACGCCGGGCAGCACGATCACCCCGCCGCCGAGCCACACGTTGTCGCCGATGGTGATCGGCCGCGCGGCCTCCCACTTGTCCCGCCGGGGCCCGGGCTCCACCGGGTGGGTGGGGGTGAGCAGCTGGACGTTCGGCCCGATCTGCACGTCGTCGCCGATGGTGATCGCCGCGACGTCGAGGGCGACCAGGCCGACGTTGGCGAAGCAGCGGGCGCCGACGCGGATCCGGCTGCCGTAGTCGACGTACAGCGGCGGGCGGATCTCGGTGCCCTCGCCGACCGAGCCGAACAGCCGCCCGAGCAGCTCCCGGCGCAGCGGCCGCTGGCGGACCGAGGTGGCGTTGTAGGCGGCCACCAGGTCCAGGGCGGTGGCGCTCTCCTCGCCGATCTCGGGGTCGTCGGCGACGTAGAGGTCGCCGGCGAGCATCCGCTCGCGCATGGTCCGGCCGTCGTCCGGGGCGGGCAGCGAGGTCATGCGGACGAGCGTACACATCCATGCGGACGCCCGTACGCATCGCCGGGGGGCGGCGCGCCGATGACTTCCGTCCGCCGCGACGGTCCACCCCTCGACACCACCGCTCCCGGGAGGCCCCAGATGACCAGCACCGCCCCCGCGCTCGAGACCCGCACCCTCGAGGTGCCCGGCGCCGTCCTCGCCTACGACGTCCGCCCCGGCCCGGCCGGCGCGCCGGTGCTGCTGCTGGTCGGCTCGCCCATGGCCGCGGCCGGCTTCGGCACGCTGGCCGGGTACTTCGCCGACCGCACGGTGGTCACCTACGACCCGCGCGGCTCCGAGCGCAGCCGCCGCACCGACGGCGCCGCGACGAGCACGCCCGAGGAGCACGCCGACGACCTGTCCCGCGTCGTCGCCGCGGTCGGCGGCGGTCCGGTCGACGTCTTCGCCAGCAGCGGCGGCGCGGTCAACGCGCTGACCCTCGTCGCCCGCCACCCCGGGCGGGTGCGCACGCTGGTCGCGCACGAGCCGCCGTCGGTGCGGTACGTGCCCGACGCCGCGGAGGCCTCGGCCGCCACCCACGCCGTGGGGGAGGCCTACCGGCGGTCCGGCTTCGGCGCCGGCATGGCGGCCTTCGTCCGGCTGGTCGCCCACCGCGGCCCGGTGACGCCCGACCTCGCCGGCCCCGCCCCCGACCCCGCCCTGTTCGGCCTGCCCACCGAGGACGACGGCTCGCGCGACGACGTCCTGCTCGGGCAGAACCTCGTCTCGTGCACCCATCACGAGCACGACGTCGCGGCGCTGCGGGCCGCGCCCACCCGGGTCGTGGTCGCCGTCGGCGCCGGGTCCGAGGGAGAGCTCGCGCACCGCGGCGGCGTGGGCGTCGCCGAGGCGCTGGGGACCGCCCCGGTCGTCTTCCCCGGCGGGCACGCCGGCTTCCTCGGCGGCGAGTACGGCCAGACCGGGGAGCCCGCGGCGTTCGCGGCCCGGCTGCGCGAGGTGCTCGACGGGACGGCCTGAGGGCCTTGTCCCGTCCCGGCGGCAGCGGGAGGCTGGGTCCGCCAGGACGAGCTGTGAACAGGGCCAGCCACCGCCGGGAGGTCGCCGTGGAAGCGCGCGTGGGGGACAGGATCGTCGTCCGCTCGACCCACCAGGGGGAGCCGGACCGCACCGGACGGGTGCTCGAGGTCCGCGGACAGGGCGGGGCGCCGCCGTACGTCGTCCAGTGGGACGCCGACGGGCACACCGGCGTCTTCTACCCGGCGGGCACCTGCGCCGTCGTCCCCGAGCCGGCCGAGGCGTAGGAGCGGGGGCCGTCCCCTCGCGGGACGGCCTCCCCGCAGGTCGGCAGCGGACGCCCGTCCGGCGTGCCCGCCCGGCGCCGCCCACCCCTCCGGCGGCCGCGGGTGGCCCCGCGCGCCTGCCCGGTCGCGTCCGGGCTCGAGCACGGCCGGACCGGCCGCGGCAGGCGCGCGGCAGGCGCGCGGCAGGCGTGCCGCCACTCGTGGAGCCGGCGGGCGCCCGCGCCGTCCCCATGACCGTTATCCCCAACTTCCGTCACGATCGGGCGGGACCGGCACAGAAGCGCACGGCGAGACGGGCCCCGGCCACGCCTCGTGCACGTCCCGACGTCCCGGGGCAGGACGAGGCGACCCCCGGCGCGCCGGTGCTCCCGCCGCGGGACGCCGCGACGGGAGCACCGGAGGTGGGGAGGTCAGGCGTGCGGGGTCTCCGGCGTGCCGGCGTGCGGCGTGCCGTCGGGCCCCTCGGCGAGCAGCAGGTACAGCGCGCGGCGGGCCTCGGCGAGGACGCCGGCCGCGGCGGTGAGCTGGGCCTCGGTGCCGGTGCGCGCCACCTGGCGGACCGCGCCGTGCAGCTGGTCGAGCAGGCCGCGCAGGTCCGCGGTGGGGGCGCCCGCGGTGCCGCCGCCGAACGGGTCGTTCCCGGTGCCGCGCAGCTCCTCGACGGCGCTGCGGCCGGCGTCGGTGAGGGTGGCGAGCTTGCGGCCGGCGTCGGCGGTCACCGTGACCAGGCCCTCGTCCTCGAGTTGGCTGAGGGTCGGGTAGATCGCACCGGGGCTGGGCGTCCACCGCCCGCCGCTGCGCTCGGCGACCGCCTGCATGAGCTGGTAGCCGTGCATGGGCTGCTCGGCCAGCAGCAGCAGGACGGCGGCGCGGACGTCGCCGCGCGGGGCCCGCCCGCGGCCGCCGCGGCGCCGCCACCCGGCCGCCGGGTCGGAACCCGGGCCGAAGCCGGGGCCACCGGGTCCTCCCGGGCCGCCGAAGCCGGGACCGAAGCCGGGGCCGGGGCCGAAACCGGGGCCACCGGGGCCGCTCGGGCCGCCGAAGCCGGGGCCACCCGGGCCGCCGAAGCCGAAGCCGGAGGGCCCGGAGCCCCCGCCGCCGGGCCCGCCCGGGCCGAACCCGCGCGGCCGCTGGCCGCGCCCGTGCCCGCGGCCGCCGGGCCGCCATCCCTCGGATCGTGAGTCGTGCACCGTGACCGCCTCCTGACGTATCGGATGACAGTAACGATATATCGTGATGCGACGGTCGTCTAGGAGCCGAAGGAGTGCGCCGCGATCGCCTGGACGGCCGCCTCGCCGAGTGCGTCGACCTCGGCGGCGAGCACGCGCAGGGGGACGGGCTCCCCGGAGCGGAGCCGGTCGGTGAGCCGGCGGGCGACCTGGCCGATCCGCCCGGCCGGGTCGACGCCGGGCTCGGCGGGCGCGGGCGGGACCACCGACCAGGGCTGGTCGATCTCCGCGCTCAGCGCCGGCAGCCGGCGCAGGAGGGCCGCGCTCTCGGCGGCCAGCCGCCACCAGGTGCCCGGCCGCAGCTCCGGGGGCCCGGACCCGCCGGCGGCCGCCCAGCGCAGCAGGCGCACCACCTCGCCCCAGACCACGTCGGAGACGACGTCGCCGACCGGCCCGCCGCCGGGGGAGCGCCGGGCGAGCACGAGGGCGCGGGTCGCTGCGGGGTCGAACAGCCAGGGCGCGGTGTCGCGGTCCATGACGGCACGCTGCCCCCGCACCCTCCGCAGGGGCTGGGGCCGGCCTGTGAGCTCCCTGGGGACCTCAGCCCAACGCGGCCAGCACCGCCGCGGCGGCGGAGTCGAGGGCGGCGCGGGCCCGTCCCCACGACGTCGCGGCGGGGAAGTCGCCGAGCAGGACGACGGCGGTGCCCGAGGGCAGCACCCCGGCAGAGTGCAGCTGCCGCCGGCCGTCGACGCAGCACATCCAGCCCTGCTTGGCCGCGATCCCGGGGCCGCCGGCCAGCAGGCCGAAGGTCTGGGAGAACCCGTCGGCCGCGGTCGGCGCGGTCTCCCGCATCCAGCCGAGCAGGGTCGCGGCCGGCCCCTCGCCGAGCGTGTCGGCCAGCCCGGCGAGCAGGGCGGCGACGTCGGCTGCGCTGAGCCTGGCCTCGCCCCACTGGCCGGCGACCCGCGGCGGGGCGGTGGCGGTCAGGCCGGCGTCGGCGGCGGTGGCGGTGACCAGCGCGGCGCCGTCGTAGCGGTCCCACAGGGTGCTCATCGCGCCGTCGTCGGAGGTCACGATCGCCCGCTCCATCAGCGCGAGGTCGTCCTCGCCGAGGTCGAGCGCGCCGGCCGCGTCGAGGGCCAGCAGCCGGCCGACGACGTGCAGCTTGACCACCGACGCCGACAGGAGGGCGTCCCCGGCGGCGGGACCGGTGACCAGCGGCCGGCCGAACGCGTCGAGCACCGCCACCGCGACCGTGCCGTCCGCCGCGCCCGCGGCCGCGTCGACGGCGGCCAGCACCGCGGTGTCGTCGACGGCGACCGGCGGCGGGACGGGGGCGGCGGCCTCCCCGACGACGCCCATGCCGCGGATCTCGGCCGGCGTCCCCGGGTCCGGCGCGACCGTGGCCCGCTGCGCGTCCGGTACCTCCGGACGCGAGGCGCCCTCCGGGGCCCAGAGGACCACCGCCAGCAGTCCCGCCGTGGTCACCACCAGCACCGACGCGAGCACGATCGTGAGCGCGCCGAGGACCAGCCGCTCCAGCGGGCCCCGGCGCGGGCGTCCGGGTGAGGGGCGGACGGCGCGCACGGGCACAGGGTGGACCCGATCGGGGTCGTGCGGGGAACGTCCGTGTTTCCCCTGCCGGACCGGCCGGCGACGCGGTGCAGGTCAGACGGGTCCGGACCCCGCCTCGACCGGCCCGTCGGGCCCGGCGGCGGACCCGGACGCAGCGGTCCACAGTCGCGGCACGGGCGGTTGACAGCCGGGTCACAGCTTCGTGCCCGATCCTCGGGACCAGGGCCGGATCGACCGGTCACCCGAGCGAGGAGTGTGCCCGTGCGGAAGAAGATCCTGCTCGCCACCGCGGCCGGTGCCCTGGCCGTGGGCGGCCTGGCCTTCGCCGTCCCGGCCATGGCCGACGACGACACGACCACCACGGACTTGGTCACCTCGGCCGAGGAGCGCATCCGCGACGCCCTGTCCGGCCTGGTCGACGACGGGTCGATCACCCAGGAACAGGCCGACGAGGTCGCCGCCACCCTTGGCGACGCCGGGGTCTGGCACGGTGGCCGGGGTGGCTGGCACGGTGGCTGGGGCGGTGGCTGGGGCGGCGGCTTCCCGGTCGTCGCCGAGACCCTGGGCCTGTCCGAGGAGGAGCTGCGCACCGCCCTGGAGGCCGACGGCGCCACCCTCGCCTCGGTCGCCGAGGACCGCGGCGTCGCCGTCGAGGACCTCGTCGCCGCGCTCGTCGCGGCGGCGGAGGAGCGCATCGCCACCGCCGTCGAGGAGGGCCACCTCACCCAGGAGGAGGCCGACGAGCGGCTGGCCGACCTGGAGGCGAGGGTCACCGAGTTCGTGCAGTCCGCCGACGGGGACGGACCCTGGTGGGGCGGCCGCGGCGGCCCCGACGACGAGGGCGACTGACCGTCCCGGCACCTCGCGGCGCCGTCCTCCGTTGGGGAGGGCGGCGCCGCACTGCACCCCGGTCCCCGCGCACCCCGGTCCCCGCGCACGCGGGCCGCTCCGCGGCACGCCGCGCCGGTACCGTCCGCCGCTCTGCCGGAGTGCACACCCCGCGACGGCGGCGCCCCGAGGAGGAGACCCGTGACCACCACGCTGCCGTCGGCGCGGCCCGACGGCCGCCCCCCGGCGCCGGCCCGCACGCTCGTCGTCGTCGGCGGCCTGCCCGGCAGCGGCAAGACCACGCTGGTGCGGCGCGTGCTCGGCGACGGCGTCCCGGGCGTCGCCGCGGTGGACTCCGAGGACGTCGCCGCCCGGTGGCGCACCGGCTCCCGGGTGCCCTACCGCCTGGTGCGCCCGCTGGTGCACACCGCGCACCGGCTGCGCGTCCTCCGCGTGCTCGCCGGTCCGGCGCCGGTCGTCGTCCTCACCGACCCGTGGACCAGCCGCTGGTGGCGCCCGGTGGTGCTGCGGGCGGCCCGCCGGGCCGGGCGCGCGGTCCGGCTGGTGCTCCTCGACGTCTCCGCCGACGACGCCGCCGAGGGCCAGCGCACCCGCGGCCGCCGCATCCCCGAGGGCCGGATGCGCCGGCACGCCGGCCGCTGGGACCGCTACCGCGCCGCGGACCCGGCGCCCGGCGAGGTCCTCGTCGTCGACCGGCCGCGGGCCGCCGCGCTCACCCTCGCCGGGCTCCTGGGTCCCGTGACCCCGGCGGCTGCAGCGGGCTGACCACCCCGGTCAGGCCCAGCGCCCGCTCGAGCAGCCGGAACCGGTAGGCCGCGGTCAGCGCCGCGAACCAGAGCAGCAGCGCCGGCACCACGGTCTCGAAGACCGGGTCGGCGGCCTCGGTGAGCCCGAAGTAGGTGGTGAACGCCGGCCAGAACAGCCCGGCGGAGAACACGACCACCAGCGCGAGGACCAGCCACGCGGGGCGGCGGTCGCCGTCGGGACGGGTCCAGGCGGCGAACCACCGGGTGGGCGGCTTGAGGAACAGGATCAGCAGGAACGCCGCGTAGGAGACGAACGTCGACAGCGCCGTCTGCGCGCCGATGGTCGCGGCGGCCTCGGCGAAGCCGACGTCGTCGGAGGACACCCCGGTGTAGTCCTCGAAGGCGTCGACGACGAACGAGGGGACGGCGTCGTCGGTGAACCCCTGCAGCAGGTCGGTGTAGTGCCGGGCGTAGACGGCGACCCCGCCGGCCGCGGTCACCAGCACCGCCGGCACGACGAACCGCCACAGCGTGGTGAGCAGGTGCGGGTCGGGCGGGGTCGGGCGGGCCCACGCGGTGAGGAACAGCGTCGGGACGCCGACGGTGAGCAGGGTCAGCCCCACGTTGGCCGGGGAGTAGGGGAAGCCGAGCCCGAGCATGGTGACGGCGAGGATGACCAGCCCCTGGGTGCCGACGCGGGCCAGGAACACCTGCATCGACGTGCTGATCCCGGTGATGATCCGGCGGCCCTCGTGCGCCGCCGGCAGCAGCGCGGCCAGCGAGTCGCCGGTCAGCACGATGTCGGCGACGTCGCGGGTGACCGCGCTGCCGCCGGCCATCGCCACGCCGACGTGCGCCCGCTTCAGCGCGCGGGCGTCGTTGACGCCGTCGCCGACCATCGCCACGTGGTGCCCGGCCCGGCGCAGCGCGTCGACCAGCCGCTCCTTCTGCTCCGGGGCGATCCGCCCGAACACCGTCGTCCGCGCGACGACCTCGTCGAGCTGCGCCTCCGACAGGCCCTCCAGTGCCGGGCCGGCCACCGGCTCGCCGGGCTCCAGGCCGGCCTGCCGCGCCAGCGCCGCCACCGTGGCCGGGTCGTCGCCGGAGACCACCTTGACCGTGATGCCGTCCGCGGTGAGCCGGGCGAGGGTGTCGACGACGCCGGGGCGCAGCTCGTCGGCCAGCGCGACGACGGCCAGCGGCTCCAGGGCGGGCAGCCGCAACCGGCCGGCGCCGTCGCGCAGCGGTGCGTCCCGGTCGGCGCGGGCGAGCACCAGCACCCGCAGCCCGCGCCCGGTCAGCTCCCGCACGGGGACGCCCAGCGGCTCGCCGGTCAGCCGCGGCGCCAGCGTGTCCGGGGCGCCGAGCACCAGCACGCCGTCGGCGGTGCGCAGCGCGCTCCACCGCAGCGCGGAGGAGAACGGCACCTCCTCGGCGACGGGCACCGGGTCGCCGGGCAGCGCCTGAGCCAGTGCCGCCGTCGTCAGGTTGCCCGCGGCGGTGCTGCGGGCCATCGACCCCAGCAGCCGCTCCACCTCGCCGGCCGGCAGCGGCCCGACCGGCCGCACCCCGGCCAGCGACAGCCGGCCGGTGGTGAGCGTGCCGGTCTTGTCGGTGCAGACGACGTCGACGTTGCTCACCGACTCCACGGCGTTCACCTGCTGCACCAGCGCGCCGCGGCCGGCGCTCCTGGCCGCGCCGACGGTGTAGGCGACCGCGACGAGGAAGAACAGCCCGTAGGGCACCAGCCCGGACAGCACCGCGGTGGTCTGCACGGTCCGCACCAGGGTGAAGCCCTCCAGCGCGGCCTGCGCCAGGATCGTCACGCTCATCAGCAGCACCAGGAGCATGACCAGCCGGACGACGAAGTCGATCCGCCGCTGCAGCGGCGTCCGGTCGGTGGAGACCCGGCGCGCCTCGGCGGTCAGCCGGCCGGCGTAGGACGCCGCGCCGACCTCGCGGGCCAGCTGCGCGCCCTCGCCGCCGACGACGAACGAGCCCGACAGCAGGTCGTCCCCGGGCTCCTTCGGCAGCGCCTCGGACTCGCCGGTCAGCAGCGACTCGTCCACCTCCAGCCGCCCGGCGAGCACCGGCCCGTCGACGACGACCTGCCCGCCCGGGCGCAGCCGCAGCACGTCGCCGAGCACGACCTCCTCCGGCGGCACCTCGGTGTCGGCGCCGTCGCGGACCACCGTCACCGTGCCCCGCGCGAGCAGCTGCAGCCGGTCGAGCTTGCGCTTGGCGCGGATCTCCTGCACCGCGCTGATCGCGGCGTTGACCAGCCCGAGGCCGACGCTGGTGAACGCGTCGCTGTACCGGCCCAGCGCCAGCAGCGCCGCGCCGATGGTGAACAGGATGACGTTGAAGAAGGAGAAGACGTTGGTGCGCAGGATGACCGCGTAGCTGCGCGAGGACGCGCTGACCGCGACGTTGCCCTCACCGCGCCGGTGCCGGGCGCGGGCCTCGGCGGCGGTCAGGCCCGCCGGCGCCGCGGGAGGGGTCAGGCCCGTGGTCCCCGTCGTCATCGCCCCCGACTGTGACAGGCGGGACGGCGGGCGGCACGGCGTGGCGCGCCGGGCACAGCCGACTCCCGCCCGGCGTCCAGGCAACGCGCAGCCGCGGCGCGGACCGTGGTCGCCGTGACGACGCGTGCCCTCCCCGGGCGAGCCCGGCCCCGCTCGCTGCGGGCGCGGCTGCTGTGGGTCTTCCTCGTCCCGCTGGCCCTCGTGCTCGTCGTGGTGGGGGTGGCGGCGACCGCCGCGGTCCGCGGTGAGCTGCTCGGTCAGGTCGACGACCGGCTGGCCGCCGCCGTGACCCGCTCGGCGCACGCGGACGGCGGCCCGGGCGCGCCCGGGTACGGCGATCCGGGGGGCGGGCCGGACTTCCTGCTCGTCCCCGGCCAGGGCGACGGCACGCTCGGCGCGCGCGTCGTCGACGGCGCGGTGACCGAGGCCGCCGTCATCGGCAGGGAGGGCGACGGCGAGGCGCTGACCGCCGCGGAGGCCGCCGCGCTGGCCGGCGTCCCGGCCGACGGGGCCGCGCGCACCGTCGGCCTCGGCCCGCTGGGGGACTACCGGGTGGTCGCCTCGCCCGCCGGCGACGGCGAGGTGCTGGTCACCGGCCTGCCGCTGGCCTCGGCCGAGGCCGCGCTGGTCCGGCTGGTCGCCGTCGAGGTGGTCGCCGGGCTGCTGGGTCTGCTCGCCGCCGGCGTCGCCGGGGCGCTGGTGGTGGGCCGCACGCTGCGCCCCCTGCACCGGGTCGCCGCCACCGCCGGGCGGGTCGCCGCGCTGCCGCTGTCCAGCGGCGAGGTGCGGCTGCCCGACCGGGTGCCGGCCGCCGACACCGACCCGCGCACCGAGGTCGGCCGGGTGGGCGCGGCGCTCAACCGGCTGCTGGACTCGGTGGAGTCGGGCATCGCCGCGCGGCAGGCGTCGGAGACCCGGCTGCGCCGGTTCGTCGCCGACGCCGGCCACGAGCTGCGCACCCCGGTCACCTCCATCCGCGGCTACACCGAGCTGGTGCGCCGCCGCGGCGGGCTGCCCGAGGACGCCGACGCCTCGCTGCGCCGGGTGGAGGCCGAGGCGGTGCGCATGTCCGGCCTGGTCGACGACCTGCTGCTGCTCGCCCGCCTCGACGCCGGCCGCGAGCTCACCGTCGGCACCGTGGACCTCACCGGGCTGGTCGTGGACGCCGTCAGCGACGCGCACGCCGCCGGCCCCGGGCACCGCTGGCGGGTGGACCTGCCCGGCGCGGCCGTGCTCGTCCCCGGCGACGCCGCCCGGCTGCACCAGGTGCTGGCCAACCTGCTGGCCAACGTCCGCACGCACACCCCGGCCGGGACGACGGCGACCACCCGGCTGCGCGCCGAGGACGGCACCGCGGTGCTCGAGGTCGCCGACGACGGCCCGGGCGTGCCCGCCGACCTGCGGGCCGGGGTCTTCGAGCGGTTCGCCCGCGGCGACTCCGCGCGCTCGCGGGCCTCCGGCAGCACCGGCCTCGGGCTGGCGATCGTCGCGGCCGTGGTGGCCGGGCACGGCGGCACCGTCGGCGTGGCCGGCCGGCCCGGGCGGACGGTGTTCACCGTGCGGCTGCCCGGCGCCACCGTCACCGAGTTCGAGGACGACGACGCGCTCGAGGGAGCCGGCGGCGTCCGCGCATGACCAGCCGGCCTGATCGTGCTGCGTCCTGGCTCGGCGCCGACCGTGAGCCGGGACGCGCGGCGGTGAGCCAGGACGCCTCAGGCGGGGACCAGCCGGC
Source organism: Geodermatophilus sp. SYSU D00663 (assembly GCF_054050655.1). Lineage (NCBI taxonomy): Bacteria > Bacillati > Actinomycetota > Actinomycetes > Geodermatophilales > Geodermatophilaceae > Geodermatophilus > Geodermatophilus sp. SYSU D00663. The sequence goes on from NZ_JBJGZT010000009.1 coordinate 147,037, forward strand.
GGCACTCCGGGCAGACGTCGTCGGAGCCGAGCCCGCGCCGGCCGTCCCACGCCCCCTGGACGACGGCGACCGGCGTCCCGCACGCGGCCACCCACGGCGGCGGCCCGTCGGCGGCCTCCCGCGGCACCGCGTGCGCCCGGCTGCTCTCCTGGTCCCGCCCGGCCGCGTGCCCGCCCGTCGCGCTCGTCACCGCCCCAGTCTCCCGGCCCGGCCCCGCCTCGCGGTGCCCGGCCTCGCGCTGCGGGGTGGGGCCGGGCACCGCGGGACGGGGTCGGGGCCGGCCGGCACCGGGGGCGGCGCGCGCCGTTCCCCTCCGGAAACCGGGCACGGCAGTCCATGCTGTCGCCCGTGACCGCCCCCTCGACGCCGCTGCCGTGGTTCCCCGCGGCCGAGGCGCCGGGCGGGCGCCGGGTCCCGCCGCCGGACGGGGCCGGGCAGGACCGGCTGGTCCTCGACCCCGCCGCGGTCTCCCTGGCCGGCCCCCGCGGCGCCGACCAGGACGCCGGGTCCGCCGGTCCCGCGCTGCTCGTGGTCGCCGACGGCGTGGGCGGCGGGCGGGGCGGGGCCACCGCGGCCCGCCTGGTCGTCGAGGAGGTGGTCGCCCGCGCGGCCGCCGCCCGCGCCGACGGCACCGAGGCCGACCAGGACGCCGGCCTGGCCGACGCGCTCGCCGCCGCCGACGCCGCCGTGCGCGCGGCCGCCGCGGCCGACCCCGCGCTGACCGGCATGGCCACCACCTGCACCGCGGCCGTGCTCACCCGCGACGGCCGGCTGGTGGTCGCGCACGTCGGCGACAGCCGCGCCCACCTGATGCGCGCCGGCGTCCTCACCCGCCTCACCACCGACCACTCGCTGGTGCAGGCGCTGGTCGACTCCGGCGACATGACCCCCGAGGAGGCCGCCGCCTCGCCGATGCGCTCGGTGCTGCTGCGCGCCCTCGGCGGCTCGGCCGACCCCGGCCGGGCCGACCTGATCGCCGTCCGCGCCGAGCCCGGCGACCGGCTGCTGCTGTGCTCCGACGGGCTGTCCGGCGTCGTCCCGGCCGCCACCCTGCAGCGCGTCCTCGCCGCCGAGCGGCGCCCCGCGGCCGCCGCCTCCCGGCTGGTCATGGCCGCGCTGGCGGCGGGCACCCGCGACGACGTGACCGCCGCCGTCGCCGACGTCACCCCCGCCGGGTGGGCCGGGTGCACTGTCCAGGTCACCGTCGGTGCGGCCGCCGGGACCGCGACCGGGACCGCCGCCGACTGAGGCCCGGCAGGGGCTTGCCCGGCCCGCGCGTCCGGGGGCAGGGTGTGGTGCACACCACATCCCGTGAGCCCGGGAGGTCCCCGTGCGCATCCCCCTCCAGGACAACGACCGGCCCGGCGGCCGCCGTGGGTAGGGACGTCGTCCCGGCGCCGGAGCCGCGCGAGGCGGCCCGGGTGCGCAACGTGGCCCTCGTCGGCCACGCCGGCGCCGGCAAGACGACCCTCGCCGAGGCGCTGCTCGTGGCCACCGGCGCCCTAGTGCGCGCCGGCCGGGTCGAGGACGGCACCACCTGCCTCGACAGCGACGACGTCGAGGTCCGCCAGCAGCGCTCGGTGACCCTCGGCGTGGCCACCGTCGAGCACGACGGCACCCGGATCACCCTGCTCGACACCCCCGGCAGCCCCGACTTCGTCGGCGAGCTGCGCGCCGGGCTGCGCGCCGCGGATGCCGCGCTGTTCGTCGTCTCCGCCGTCGGCGGCGTCGACGCGACCACCGTGCAGCTGTGGGAGGAGTGCGCCGCGGTCGGCATGCCGCGCGCCGTCGTCGTCACCCAGCTCGACCGCGCCCGGGCCGACGTCGAGGAGACCGTGCGGCTGTGCCGGGCGGCGCTCGGGGAGGGGGTGTACCCGGTCCACCTCGTCGACCGGGCGCCCGACGGGACCGTGCGCGGCGTGGTCAACCTGCTCGAACCCGGCGCGCAGGCCCCCGACGCCGAGCGGCTCCGCAGCGAGCTGATCGAGGGGATCATCGGCGAGAGCGAGGACGAGGCGCTCATGGAGCGCTACCTCGCCGGTGACGAGCTGGTCCAGGGCGACCTGATGGCCGACCTCGGCACCGCGGTCGCCCGCGGCCACTTCCACCCGGTGCTCTGCGCCGCCCCGCTGCAGGGCATCGGCCTCGACGCCCTGCTCTACCTGATCGTGCGCGGCTTCCCGAGCCCCGCGGAGCACGGCTGCCCGCCGGTCACCCGCCCCGACGGCTCGAAGGCCCCGGCGCTGGCCTGCGACCCCGACGGCCCGCTGGTCGCCGAGGTGGTCAAGACGACGACCGACCCCTACCTCGGCCGGGTCTCCCTGCTGCGGGTCTTCTCCGGCACCCTCACCCCGGACACCCCGGTGCACGTCTCCGGGCACGGCGGCGCCGACCGCGGCCACCCCGACCACGACGCCGACGAGCGCATCGGCGCGGTGTCCTCCCCGCTCGGGTCGGCGCTGCGCCCGGTCGCCGCCTGCCCGGCCGGCGACGTCTGCGCCGTCGCCCGGCTGAGCACCGCCGAGACCGGCGACACCCTGTCCGCGCCCGGCGACCCGCGGCTGGTGCCGCCCTGGGACCTGCCGGTTCCGCAGCACCCGGTCGCGGTCGAGGCCGCCTCCCGCGCCGACGAGGACCGGCTCGGGCCCGCGCTGGCCCGGCTGGCCGCCGAGGACCCGACGGTGCGCGTCGAGCGCTCCCGCGACACCGGGCAGCTGCTGCTGTGGTGCGTGGGGGAGGCCCACGGCGAGGTGCTGCTGGAGCGGCTGCGCACCCGGCACGGCGTCGCGGTGACCACCGTCCCGGTGCGGGTGCCGATGGTCGAGACCCTCGCCGCGCCGGCGAAGGCCACCGGGCGGCTGGTCAAGCAGTCCGGCGGCCACGGCCAGTACGCCGTCGTCGTGGTGGAGGCCGAGCCCGGGCCGCCGGGGTCGGGCATCACCTTCGAGCAGCGGGTGGTCGGCGGGGCGGTGCCCAGCCAGTACCACGGCAGCGTCGAGAAGGGCATCCGCGCGCAGTGCGCCAAGGGCGTCCACGACGACCGGCCGCTGGTCGACGTCGCCTTCGTCCTCGTCGACGGCAAGGCGCACTCGGTCGACTCCTCCGACGCGGCCTTCCAGTCCGCCGGGGCGCTGGCGGTCCGCGAGCTCACGGCCGCCGCGGGCACCAAGGTGCTCGAGCCGTGGTGCGAGGTCGAGGTGGTCGTGCCCGGCGAGCACGTCGGCGCGGTGATGAGCGACCTGTCCTCCCGCCGGGCCCGGGTCACCGGCAGCGACGCCGACCCCGACCGGGACCGCACCACCGTCCGCGCCGAGGTGCCCGAGGTGGAGCTGCTCGGCTACGCCGGCGCGCTGCGCTCGGTCAGCCACGGCACCGGCTCCTTCAGCCGGCGCCCGCTGGGCCACGAACCGGCTCCCGCCTCGCTGGTCGCCGTCCCGGCGTAGCCGCCGGCCCCCGGCCGGACGTCCCCGCCACGAGCCTGCGCGTGGCGGGGACGAGCGGGGTCCGTCGACTAGCCTCGGGCACGGTGTGCAGCGGGGTGGAGGAGCAGTGACGTCGTCGCAGGGGTCGTCGGCCGTCCCGGCGTCCCCGGGACCGGGGTCGATGGCGGGCGCGGTCGTGGGGCCGGACGCGGGTGTGGGCCGGGTGCCCGACCGCAACGAGCTGCCCGACCGGGTGTGGACCGTCCCCAACGCCCTGTCGGTGCTGCGGCTGCTCGGCGTGCCGCTGTTCCTCTGGCTGCTGCTGGGCCCGCACGAGGACGGCTGGGCCGTGGTCGTGCTCATGGTCTCCGGCGTCACCGACTGGGCCGACGGCAAGCTCGCCCGGGTGCTCGGCCAGTCCAGCCGCCTCGGCGCGCTGCTCGACCCGGCCGCCGACCGGCTCTACATCGTCGCCACGCTCGTCGCCTTCGTGTTCCGCGACGTCGTCCCGCTGTGGGTGGTCGCCGTGCTCGTCGGCCGCGAGGTGGTGCTCGGGCTGATGCTGCTGGTCCTGCGCTCCCACGGCTACGAGCCGCTGCAGGTGCACTACCTGGGCAAGGCGGCCACGTTCAACCTGCTCTACGCCTTCCCGCTGCTGCTGCTGGCCGACGACGCCACCGGCGCCTGGCTGGCCTGGGTCCAGCCGTTCGCCTACGCGTTCACCATCTGGGGCGGCGTGCTCTACGTGCTGGCCGGGGTGCTCTACGTCGTCCAGGTGGCCGGGATCGTCCGCGCCGAGCGGGCGCTGTCGCGGGGGACGGCCCGGTCCGGGGCGGGCGCGCCGGCCCACCCGGCGCCGTGACCGCGACCCGACCGACTCCCCGGCCGGCCCCGCCGGCCCGCGGCGGGGTGCGCTCCATGGGCGCCTCGCTGCTGGACCAGGTGCTCGCCGAGACCCTCGACCCCGCCTACGCCCGCGCTGCCGAGGCCCGTGCTGCCCGTGCTGCCGAGGCCCGCGCTGCGGGGGCCCGCGCCGCCGGCCCGGGGGACGCGCCGCCGCGCCGCCGCCGGCTGGGCGCGCTGGCGGTCGCGGTGACGATGGCGCTGGCCGGGCTGCTGTTCTCGGTGACCTACCACCAGGCCGCCGCGCGGGCCGCCGGGCAGGACGAGGTCCGCGCCCGGCTGGTCGAGGAGATCGGCACCCAGTCCGCCAGCACCGACGACCTCGTCGCCGAGCTGGAGGACCTGCGCGGCCGGGTCGCCGACGCCCGCGACGACGCGCTGGCCGCCAGCACCGTCGGCCGGCGGGCCATCGACGCCCTCGAGGCCGCCGAGCTCGCCGCCGGCCTCGACGCGGTGACCGGCCCCGGCCTGCTGGTCACCCTGGCCGACGCCGAGCCCGACGCCGACGCCGACCCGGTCGGCGGCACCGACGACGACGGCAGCGGCGACGTCCGCGACGGCGACCTGCAGCTGGTGGTCAACGCCCTGTGGTCCGCCGGCGCCGAGGCGGTGTCGATCAACGGCCAGCGGCTGGGCCCGACCACCGCCATCCGCTTCGCCGGGGAGGCGGTCCTCGTGGACTTCCGCCCGGTCACCAACCCCTACCGCGTCAGCGCCATCGGGAACCCGGACGAGCTCCGGGCCCGGTTCCTGGCCAGTCCCGAGGTCAACGCCCTGGCGGTCATCTCGGAGACCTACGGCCTGCGTTTCGAGTTCGCCCAGGAGGACGAGCTGTCCGTTCCCGCCGGGGGAGTCCCCGAGCTGCGTTCCGCCGTGCCCTTCGCCGGCACCCCGGCCGAGGCCGCCGCCGGCGGCACGGGGGACTGAGCGGTGATCCCCGTCATCGGCCTGGCCGTCGGCATCGCGCTCGGCCTCGTCCTCGACCCCACCGTCCCGCTGTGGCTGCAGCCCTACCTGCCGATCGCGGTGGTCGCCGCGCTCGACGCGGTGTTCGGCGGCGCCCGCGCCCGCCTCGACGGCATCTTCGACGCCAAGGTGTTCGTCATCTCGTTCGTGTCGAACGTCGTCGTCGCCGGGCTGATCGTCTTCCTCGGCGACCAGCTCGGCGTCGGCGCCCAGCTGTCCACGGCGGTCGTCGTCGTCCTCGGCATCCGCATCTTCGGCAACGCCGCGGCCATCCGCCGGCACCTGTTCCGGGCATGAGCGGCACCCCGCGTCCCGCCGGGGACGACCCCCGCCCGCCCGGCCCGGCCGACGCCGGGCCGGAGGTCGCCGACGCCGGCCCCGCCGAGGCCCCGGCCGCGGGGACCGCCCCGGCCGTCGAGGTCCCCGGGCCCGCCGACGACCTCCCCGAGCCCGCCGCGCGGCCCGCCGGGGAGCCGACCGCGGGGGAGCCGCCTGCGGGGGAGGACGCCGCCACCCCGGAGCGGGCCCCGGCCGCCCCGCGGCGCCCCCGGCAGCGCCTGGTCGCCGGCCTGCTGATCGGCGTCCTCACCCTGCTGCTCGGCTTCGCGATCGCGGTGCAGGTGCGCAGCACCGACACCGGCCAGGCGCTGGAGGGCGCCCGCGAGGAGGAGCTCGTCGCGATCCTCGACGACCTCGACCTCGAGGAGGAGCGGCTGCGCGCCCAGATCGCCGACCAGCGCAGCGCGCTGCGCGACCTGTCCGACACCGACAGCCGCTCGGCCGCCGCCCTCGAGGACGCCAACGAGCGCGCCGACGCCCTGGCCGTCCTCAACGGCACCGTCGCCGCCGAGGGGCCGGGCCTGGTCATGACCATCCGCGACCCCGAGGCGCAGGTGCGGGTCGCCGACCTGCTCGACGCGATCCAGGAGCTGCGCGGCGCCGGGGCGGAGACCATGCAGATCGACGGCGTGCGGGTCGGCGTCTCCACCGCCGTCACCGGCGTGCCGGGCGCCCTCCAGGTCGACGGGCGGGCGGTGAGCGCCCCCTACGAGGTCGTCGTCATCGGCTCCCCGCAGGACCTGCAGACGGCGATGAGCATCCCCGGCGGCGTCGTGGACCGGGTCGGCCGGCAGGGCGGCAGCGTCGACATCGAGCAGCGCGACCGCGTCGTGGTGGACGCGTTGCGGCCGCTCGACGAGCCTCAATACGCTCAGCCCGACACCGACTGAGGACCCTCCTGCCCCCCACGCCTCGCTGACGCTCGGCGCGGGCCCCTGCAGGAGGGCCACGGACCGACCTGGAGACGACACCGCATGAGCACGCCCGACGACCGCCGCTACACCGACCAGCACGAGTGGGCGCTCGTGCAGGGCAGCGGGGAGGCGGGCACGGTCGTCCGGGTCGGCATCACCGACCACGCGCAGGACGCGCTCGGCGACATCGTGTTCGTGCAGCTGCCCGAGGTGGGGGAGGAGGTCGGCCCCGGCCACCCGATCGGCGAGGTCGAGTCGACCAAGTCGGTGTCCGACGTCTACTCGCCCGTGGCCGGGACCGTCTCGGCGGTCAACGAGGCCCTCGGCGACGCCCCGGAGACCATCAACGCCGACCCCTACGGCACCGGCTGGCTGGTCGAGATCACCGTGGCCGGCGACGGCGGCGACCCCACCGCCGACCTGCTCGACGCGGCCGCCTACCAGGCGCTGGTCGACGCGTCCTGACCACCCCCCGGGCCGCCCGGGCGCCCGGGGACGATCACTATGCTGCCCCTGGGAACGGGCCCTCGACGGCCCCGTGGGACAGTTGTGACACCTCCCCGGCGTCCGGTTGACCCTCGGGACCACCGCTGGTTCCATGACCAACGGCCCGCCGTGCCCCGCACGGCGGCCGACCCGCGACGACACCGTCCGGTGCCGTCGTCCGCCGGCCGCCCGCGGCAGGACCTCATGCCCGCGGCGGTGCCCCCTGCACCGGAGGAGACAGACGTGCACTGCACTCGTTGTGGCCACGACAACCCCGAGGGCAGTCGCTTCTGCGCGCAGTGCGGCGCCGCCCTCTCCCAGGAGCGCGTCGGGGAGTCGACGAGCGTCATCCCCAAGGTCGGCGGCGAGGACACCGGCGACGTCCCGGAGGCCGCGGAGCCCTCGGCCGACGCGCACGCCGGGGCGGTCGAGTCCCTGCCCGCCGGGTCGGCGCTGCTCGTGGTCAAGCGCGGTCCGAACGCCGGCAGCCGCTTCCTGCTCGACCAGGACGTCACCACCGCCGGCCGGCACCCCGACAGCGACATCTTCCTCGACGACGTGACCGTCAGCCGCCGGCACGTGGAGTTCCACCGCGAGGGCGGCGGCTTCTCGGTGCACGACGTCGGCAGCCTCAACGGCACCTACGTCAACCGGGAGCCGGTCGACGTCGCGACCCTGTCCGGCGGCGACGAGGTGCAGATCGGCAAGTTCCGCCTCGTCTACCTGACCGGCCCGCGCACCGGCGAGCCCGCCGCCCGCTGACAGCGGGGCGCTGATCCCTTGCGTTCCGCGCCCGCCGGCGCGTCCGGGGACGGCGCGCCCGACGCCCGCACCCCCCGCCTGACCATCGGGGCGGTGCTGGGCGCCCTGCGCGACGACTTCCCCGACGTGACCATCAGCAAGATCCGGTTCCTCGAGGCCGAGGGCCTGGTCTCCCCGCAGCGGACGCCGTCGGGGTACCGGAAGTTCTCCCGGGCCGACGTCGACCGGCTGCGGTACGTGCTCACCGCCCAGCGGGACCACTACCTCCCGCTGCGGGTCATCAAGGAGCACCTGGACGCGCTCGACCGCGGGGAGCCGGTGCCGGACCCGGCCGCCCCGGCCGTGCCGGAGGAGCTCCGGCCGGACGGGGACGCCGCGGCGGCGTCCGGGCCGATGGCGGCCGCCGCGTTCGCCGCGGCGGCCGGGCTGACACCGGCCCAGCTGGGCGACTGCGTCCAGTTCGGGCTGCTCGTCCCCGACGCCGACGGGCGGCACCCGGCCGGCGACCTGCCGGTCGCGCGGGCGGCCGCGGGGCTGGCCCGGCACGGCATCGAGCCGCGCCACCTGCGGGTGTTCCGCACCGGCGCGGAACGGGAGGCCGCCCTGGTCGAGCAGCTGCTCGCGCCGGTGCTGCGCTCCCGCTCGGAGGACGCGCGGGCCCGCGCCACCGAGCAGCTGGCCGAGCTCGCGGCGCTGTCGGCGCAGTTGCACCGGGCGCTGCTGGAGGCGCGACTGCGCGACCTGTTGCGCCCGTGAGTCCGGCGTACGGTGGACCCAGCCGCCGGACCGGCCGTCCGTCACCGCGCACCGGCGCCTCCCCGTACCGCCGCAGCTGAGGAGCAACACCGTGCAGGAACTCAGAGTCGTCGGGGTCCGGGTCGAGCTGCCCGGCAACCAGCCGATCCTGCTGCTGAAGGAGACGCAGGGGGAGCGGTACCTGCCGATCTGGATCGGCGCGGTCGAGGCCGCCGCCATCGCGTTCGAGCAGCAGGGCGTGCGGCCGGCGCGGCCGATGACCCACGACCTGCTCCGCGAGGTCGTGCGCACCCTCGGCGCCACCCTCGAGGCGGTCAACATCACCGAGATGCGCGACGGCATCTACATCGCCGAGCTGGACTTCGGTGACGACCGGGTGGTCAGCGCCCGCCCGTCGGACGCCGTCGCCCTGGCCGTGCGCACCGGCGCCCCCATCTACGGCGCCGAGGAGCTGCTCGACGAGGTCGGGATCGAGATCCCCGACGAGCAGGAGGACGAGGTCGAGAAGTTCCGCGAGTTCCTCGACCAGATCTCGCCCGAGGACTTCGGCGCCGGTTCCGGCTCCGGCGGCGCCTGACGCCCGGTGGGCGCGGGACGCCGCCGGGGAGCGGCGTCCCGGCTGCCGCGCGTGCACCCACGGGACGGGTGGGACCCCGTGTGCCTCGCTCGTCACACCAGTCACAGAACGCTGGAGTCCGGCGCGGAGCTGCCGATACCACTCTCTCGGGGTGAGTGGGGCGACACGCCGCCCGCGTCAGTTGACCGCCCTGGGGGCCCGGCTTACGGTCGCGGACAACACCGGTGTGACCCGTGGGGAAGCGGGAGCACTCCGGGACGCTCCGCCGCGCCCGTGGCGGGACTCGAAGGAGGACGCTGACGTGAGCGACCAGAGCGAGGGCTCCCAGGGTCAGCTCTTCAGCGACGCCGCCGTGGGGGCGACGGACTACGACGAGGTCGACACCGACCTCGTCGGGTACCGCGGCCCGACGGCGTGTGCCGCCGCCGGGATCACCTACCGCCAGCTGGACTACTGGGCCCGTACCGGTCTGGTCGCCCCCTCGGTGCGCAGCGCCACCGGGTCGGGGACACAGCGGCTGTACTCGTTCCGCGACATCCTGGTGCTGAAGGTGGTCAAGCGGCTGCTCGACACGGGGGTGTCGCTGCAGAACATCCGCAAGGCCGTCGACCACCTGCGCAACCGCGGGATCAAGGACCTCGCCAACGTCACGCTGTTCTCCGACGGGGCGACGGTCTACGAGTGCACCTCGGCCGAGGAGGTCGTCGACCTGCTCGCCGGCGGGCAGGGCGTCTTCGGCATCGCGGTGTCCGGCGCGCTGCGCGAGCTGTCCGGCGAGCTGGCCGAGCTGCCCGCGGAGCGGCTGGACGGCGCGCCGCTGCACGCGGCCGACGACGAGCTGGCCCTGCGCCGCCGTCGCCGCGCCCAGACCGCGTAGCCGACCCGCACGTCCGGGAGGGGCGTCCCGCACCCCGCGGGACGCCCCTCCCGCGCGTCCGGGGGAACGCCCCGCCCGGCGGCCGTGGGCGGTCCGCCGTTCCCGCGCGGGAGGCGCTGGTAGCGTCGTGGCAGTGGCGGACGCTGCTCACTCCCTCCCGTCGTTGCGCTCCCTGAGCCCCGCGGGTTCCTTCGCCGGCCGGCACATCGGCCCCCGGGCGGACGAGACCGCCGCGATGCTCGAGGCCGTCGGCCACGACTCGCTGCAGTCGCTGGTCGACGCCACCGTCCCCGAGGCGGTGCGCGACCGCGACGAGCTCTCGCTGCCCCCGGCCGCCGACGAGGCCACCGTGCTCGCCGAGCTGCGCGAGCGGGCCGCGGCCAACCAGGTCACCGTCCCGATGATCGGGCTGGGCTACTCCGGCACGGTCACCCCGGCGGTCATCCAGCGCAACGTGCTGGAGAACCCCGCCTGGTACACCGCCTACACGCCCTACCAGCCCGAGATCAGCCAGGGCCGGCTCGAGGCGCTGCTGAACTTCCAGACGATGGTCGCCGACCTCACCGGCCTGCCCGTCGCCGGCGCGTCGATGTTGGACGAGGCCACCGCCGCGGCCGAGGCGATGACGCTGGTGCGCCGCGCCGGGCGCGCGAAGCCCGACGCGGTGTTCGTCGTCGACGCCGACACGTTGCCGCAGACCCTCGCGGTGCTGCAGACCCGCGCCGAGCCGCTGGGCATCCGGCTGCACGTCGCCGACCTGTCCGCCGGCTGGCCGGCCGACCTGCCCGAGGCCGGCGCGTTCGGCGTGCTGGTGTCCTACCCGGGCGCCAGCGGCGCGGTCCGCGACCACCGGGCGCTGGCCGACGCCGCGCACGCCGCCGGCGCGGCCGTCGTCGTCGCCGCCGACGTCCTGGCGCTCACCCTGCTCGAGGCGCCGGGCGAGTGGGGTGCCGACGTCGCCTGCGGCAGCACGCAGCGCTTCGGGGTCCCGCTGGGCTACGGCGGCCCGCACGCCGGCTACCTGTCGGTGCGCGAGGGCCTGGCCCGGCAGCTGCCCGGGCGGCTGGTCGGGGTGTCGGTCGACGCCGACGGCGACGTCGCCTACCGGCTGGCGCTGCAGACCCGCGAGCAGCACATCCGCCGGGAGAAGGCGACCAGCAACATCTGCACCGCGCAGGTGCTGCTCGCCGTCATGGCCGGCGCCTACGCCGTCTACCACGGGGCCGAGGGGCTGACCGCGATCGCCGCCCGGGTGCACCGCAGCGCGCTGGCGCTGGCCGGGTGGTTGCGCGCCGGCGGCGTCGAGGTCGTCCACGACGCGTTCTTCGACACCGTGCAGGCCCGCGTCCCCGGCCGGGCCGACGAGGTGGTCGCCGCCGCCGCGGCCCGGCGGATCGACCTGCGCCGGGTCGACGCCGACACCGTCGCCGTCGCCTGCGACGAGACGACGACGCCGGAGGTGCTGCGCCGGGTGGCCGAGGCGTTCGGCGTCGCCGCGGACGGGTCCGCCCTCGACGACGACGGCCCGGACGCGCTGCCCGCCGCCCTGCGCCGGCGCACCCCGTTCCTCACCCACCCGGTCTTCTCCGCGCACCGCTCGGAGACGGCGATGATGCGCTACCTGCGCTCGCTGTCGGACAAGGACCTGGCGCTGGACCGCACGATGATCCCGCTGGGCTCGTGCACCATGAAGCTCAACTCCGCCGTCGAGATGGCCGCGATCACCTGGCCGGAGTTCGCCGGGCTGCACCCCTTCGCCCCGGCCGAGCGGGCGCGCGGCTACCGGCAGCTGATCGACGAGCTGTGCACCTGGCTGGCCGAGATCACCGGGTACGCCGCGGTGAGCGTGCAGCCCAACGCCGGCTCGCAGGGCGAGTTCGCCGGGCTGCTGGCGATCCGCGGCTACCACGCCTCCCGCGGCGAGTCGCACCGCGACGTCTGCCTGATCCCCAGCTCCGCGCACGGCACCAACGCCGCCAGCGCGGTGATGGCCGGGATGCGGGTGGTCGTGGTGGCCTGCGACGAGGCCGGCAACGTCGACGTCGCCGACCTGCGCGCCAAGATCGACCAGCACGCCGAGCGGCTGGCCGCCATCATGATCACCTACCCGTCGACGCACGGGGTGTTCGAGACCGAGGTCCGCGAGATCTGCGCCGCGGTGCACGACGCCGGCGGGCAGGTGTACGTCGACGGCGCCAACCTCAACGCGATGGTCGGGCTGGCGCGGCCGGGCCGGTTCGGCTCCGACGTCAGCCACCTCAACCTCCACAAGACCTTCTGCATCCCGCACGGCGGCGGCGGGCCCGGCGTCGGGCCGATCGGCGTCCGGGAGCACCTGGTGCCGTTCCTGCCGGGCCACCCGCTGGCCGACACCGGCGGCTCCGGCCCGGCCGTGTCGGCCGCGCCGTGGGGGTCGGCCGGGATCCTGCCGATCTCGTGGGCCTACCTGCGGCTGATGGGCCCCGACGGGCTGCGGCGGGCCACCGAGCACGCGGTGCTGGGCGCCAACTACCTCGCCGCCCGGCTGCGCGAGCACTTCCCGGTGCTCTACACCGGCGCGGGCGGGCTGGTCGCCCACGAGTGCATCCTCGACATCCGGCCGCTGACCCGGGCCACCGGCATCACCAACGACGACATCGCCAAGCGGCTGGTCGACTTCGGCTTCCACGCGCCGACGATGAGCTTCCCGGTGGCCGGCACGCTGATGGTCGAGCCGACCGAGAGCGAGGACAAGGCCGAGCTCGACCGGTTCGTCGAGGCGATGGTGACCATCCGCGGGGAGATCGAGCGGGTCGCGTCGGGGGAGTACGACAAGGCGGACAACCCGCTGCGCAACGCCCCGCACACGCTGAAGATGCTCGCCGGGGACTGGGACCGGCCCTATCCGCGCGGCGCGGCGGTGTTCCCGGTGCCCTCGCTGGTCACCCGCGGCTACCTGTCGCCGGTGCGCCGGATCGACCAGGCCTTCGGCGACCGCAACCTGGTCTGCTCCTGCCCGCCGCCGGAGGCCTTCGCCGAGCCGGAGCCGGCGCACACGCCGCGGACGCACGTGCCCGACCGCGGCGAGGGCGCCCCCGACGACCTGGGCACCACCGCCGACGTGGTGGGCGCCCAGGCCTAGTCGGAGGACCCCGCCGCAGGGTCCCGGGCCTCGCACGCCCGGCCCGGGACCCGGCAGCGGGGCCGTCCCCTCACGTCACCGGGGTGCGGCCGGCGGCGGAGGCGATGCCCAGCCAGGTGTGCCGGTTGCCCGCCCAGCACCAGCCGACCTTCGCCGTGCCCCGCCGCTCGGGGCCGTCGCGGCCGGTGCCGTTGCTGATCCACAGCGCCGGGGTGCGGGCGTCCAGCGACCCGTCGGCCCGCCGCAGCCGGGAGCCGACGGTCATCGTGCAGGCGTTGCGCTCCAGCAGGTCGGGGCACTGCAGCAGCCAGGTCAGCCCCTCGGTCACCGTCAGCGGGGTCCGGCCGGCGGCGCGGATGCGGGGCAGCGACTCGTCCGGCGTGCAGTTGCGGAACCCGTCGCCGCGCTCGGGGGCGGAGAGGGCGTAGACGTCGGCGGGCGGGGCGGCGTCCTCCAGCGGGGCGAAGGCGTCGAGGTCGGTCAGGTCCACGACGACGAACACCGGCCGGTCCCGCCAGGACACCAGCTCCACCAGGGCGCCGGCCGGCAGCAGCGACGGCGCGAGGACGAGCAGGCCGTCGTCCGGGACGCCCGCCGCCGGCGCGCGCAGCTCGGTCGCCGACAGGCCCGCGCGCTCGTGGGCGCCGGCGGCGACCAGCCGCTCGGCCTGCTCGGCGGGGGCGGGGAGGGAGAGCAGGGCGGTCGGCACGGGGGCACCTCCGGCGACGGTGACGGACGGCGGACCAACGGCTCGGGGCGCGGTCCGGTTCCGACCCCTCGACGCCGCTCCCCGGCGAGGGGGACCATCACCGCATGGCGGGAAGGACGCGACGGGTGCGGCGGACGGCGTGCGCGGGGGTGCTGGCCTGCGGGGCGGCGCTGCTCGCGGCGTGCGGGGGGACCGGGGAGCAGACGGCCGGGCCCGAGGACGTGAGCCCGGCGGCGGCCACCGAGGAGGCCCCCGACCCCATCCCCGCCGAGGATCCCGGCACGCCCGGGGAGACGCCGGCCGCCGGCGACCTCGGGGACCGGCTGCTGCCCGCCGAGGCGTTCGGCCCGGACGCGTCCGTCGTCCGGCTCGACGACGGCGACGGCGACGACGACGGCGACGGCGACGGCTGGGGCTGGGGCCGGGGCTGGGGCGGCTGGCACGACCGCGACGACGACGGCGAGCACGACGGCCCGCCCGAGGGGGTGAGGGTGGAGCCCGCGGCGTGCGCCGACGTGCTGGAGGCGCTGCCGCAGCCCGCCGACGACGCGGCCGACCCGGTGGTCGCGGCGCAGGTCGCCCGCAGCGACGAGGTGCGCACCTACCAGGTGCTGGCCGAGTCGCCGGAGCTCACCGGCCTGACGCTGCCGGTTGACGAGCTGCTGGGCGCCTGCTCGTCGGTGACGGTCAGTGCTCCGTGGGGCCTCGACGCCACGGTGCGGCTCGCGCCCCTGGACCTGCCCGCGGTCGGCGGCGAGAGCGCCGGCCTGCAGGTCACGGTCGAGGGGTGGGGCGACACGGTCACCAAGCTGGTCGGTGTCGCCGTCGACGGGTCGCGCGGGCTGCTCCTCGCGCAGTCCGCGGGGCCCGGGGACCCGGCGCCCGACACCGCGGCCTTCGCCGGCCTGTTCGGCGACGCCGGGGCGGCGGCCTTCGACTGAGCCCGGTAACGACCGGGCGCCCGTCCCCGCGAGAGGGACGGGCGCCCGGTCGTTCCGGCGGCTCCCGCTACGCGCGGACCAGCCCGGCGGTCCGCCACTGGTGGTGGTCGGCGACGGCGCTGCCGTCGGGGAGCAGCTCGCCGTCGTCGTCGAAGAGGACGACGCCGTTGCACAGCAGGCTCCAGCCCTGCTCCGGGTGGCTGCTCACGACGACCGCGAGGTCACGCGCGTCGGTGGCGGCGTCGGGGCAGGGGGTGGGGTGTACGCACATCGGGAGGACTCCGGATCGGGGCGGCGGCGGGACCGCCGACATCACTGACGGTGAGTGTCCGATGACCGGACGCCTCCGAGTGTGCGCCGACCCGGGGGCGGTGTCAGGTGACGAACCTCACCACCTGACCCGATCGGGTCGTCAGTCCTCGCCATGGCGACAACCGCGGCGGTGGGCGGACCATGCGCGCCGCCCCGCCGGCCGTTCGACCGTTATCCCCAACTTAACCGCCGCGTGAGCGGCTCGGGACGGGCAACCACGAGGGGGAGGATGTCAGAGCTTGCGCAGCAGCACCCGGCGCACCGAGTGGTCGGCCGCCTTCTGCAGCACCAGCCGGGCGCGCGAGCGGGTGGGGGCGATGTTCTGCCGCAGGTTGGGGCCGTTGACCGCGGCCCAGATCGACAGCGCGGTGGCGCGGGCGTCGTCGTCGCTGAGGTCGGCGTAGCGGTGGAAGTAGGCGGAGGTGTCGGCGAAGGCGGTGCGCCGCAGGGCGAGGAACCGCTCGACGTACCACTGCTGGATGTCGGCCTCGGCGGCGTCGACGTAGACGGAGAAGTCGAAGAAGTCCGAGAGGAACACCTCCGGCACCCGGCCGTCGTCGCGGCGGCCGGCCTGCAGCACGTTGAGCCCCTCGAGCACGAGGACGTCGGGCCGGTCGACCACCTGCCGCCGGCCGGGCAGCACGTCGTAGGACTGGTGGGAGTAGACCGGCGCGCTGACCTCGCCGCGGCCGGACTTCACGTCGGACAGGAAGCGGATGAGCGCGCGCCGGTCGTAGCTCTCGGGGAAGCCCTTGCGGGCCATGAGGCCGCGGGCCTCGAGGACGGAGTTGGGCCACAGGAAGCCGTCGGTGGTGACCAGGTCGACCCGTGGGGAGCCGGGGGCGGCGGCCAGCAGGGTCTGCAGCAGCCGGGCGGTGGTGCTCTTGCCGACGGCGACGCTGCCGGCGACCGCGATGACGTAGGGGACCTTGGCGGTGGTGTCGCCGAGGAACCGGTTGCGCGCCGCCCACAGCCGTTGGCTGGCGGTGACGTGCAGGTTGAGCAGCTCGGCCAGGGGCAGGTAGACGGTGGCGACCTCGTCGAGGTCGATGCGGTCGCCCAGGCTGCGCAGCGCGCGCAGGTCGGCCTCGTCCAGGGGCAGCGTGCGGGTGGCGGCCAGCGACCGCCACGTGTCGCGGTCGAACGCCGCGTAGGGCGAGATCGAGGGGCGGGTCCCGGCCGTCACGGGTCCATCGTGCCGCCCGGGTGCGCGGCCCCTCGCCGCCGGGTCACCCGCCGGGGTGGGGGACGGGCCCCGGGCGGCCTCGGGCGGCGCCGTCCCGGGTGTCCGCGTCTAGGGTGCCGGTGTGCCGACGCGTCCCGGGCTGCTCGACCGCGTCGAGCAGTACGCCGTCGCCGCGTCCCTGCCCGACGCCCCGCCGGTCGCCGCCGGCCCGCTCGAGGTCCCGATCGGCCCGCCCGCCTGGCCGTTTCCGGCCCGCCCGCGCCCGGGCACCCGCGAGGTCACCGGGGACGACGTCCGCGCCGCGGTCGCGCTGCAGGAGGAGGCGGGGCTGCCGGCCGCCGTCGAGTGGGTGGTCGAGCGGACGCCGACGCTGGGCGCCGCCGCCCGCGAGGCCGGGCTGCTGGTCACCGAGTTCCCGCTGCTGGTCGCCGACGAGCCGGTCGAGCTGCTGCTCCCGCACGGGGTGCGGCTGTACCTGGTCGGCGGCGAGGACCCGCGGCTGCCGCACTACCAGCACCTGCTGGAGAGCGGCTTCGCCCCCCACGTGGAGGGCGGCGCGGGGCTGCTGGACGACCCCGGCCCGCCGGACGAGGCGCGCACCGCCGTCCTGCGCGAGCGGGTGGCCACCGGGCGCACCGTGGTGATGGTCGCCGTCGAGGACGGCGAGCCGGTCGCCGTGGGCGCGCACCAGCCGGTCGACGTCGACGGCGCCGAGATCAGCGAGGTGGTCGGCGTGGCCAGCTCACCGCGCCGCCGCGGCCGCGGGGTGGGCGCGGCGCTGGCCTCGGCGCTGGTCGCGCAGGCCCGGGAGACCGCGGAGCTGGTGTTCCTCACCGCCGGGGACGACGACGTCGCCCGGGTGTACGAGCGGGTGGGCTTCGCCTGGCTCGGCTCGACCGGCGTCGCCGCCCGCCCGCCGGCCTGAGCCGCCGCGGGGCGCCCGGGGCGACTCCGGCCGGCCGAGATCCCCCGGGCCCCGGACGCCCCCGCGGGCGGCCGGCCGGTCCCGGACCGGTCAGTCCTGGACGTAGACGGGCACCAGCACGGCGCGCGCCAGCGTGTGGCCGAAGAGGTTGAAGCCGTGGAAGGCGGGGCTGGCGTCGTCGGGCACGCCCATGTCCTCGACGTCGAGGGCGTGCACCACGGTGAAGTAGCGGTGCGGGCCGTGACCGGCCGGGGGAGCGGCGCCGACGTAGCCGCGGAAGCCGGCGTCGTTGCGCAGCTGCCGGGCGCCCGCCGGCAGCTGCGCGCCGTCCCGGCTGCCGGCCCCGGCGGGCAGCTCGGTGACGTCGGCGGGGATGCCGGTGACGACCCAGTGCCAGAAACCGGAGGCGGTGGGCGCGTCGGGGTCGTAGACGGTGACCGCGAACCCCTTGGTCTCCTCGGGGAAGCCGGACCAGGACAGCTGCGGGGAGTGGTCCTCGCCGCCGGCGCCCATGACGCCGCTGACGTGCGGCATCGGCAGCACCTCGCCGTCGGTGACGTCGGTGCTGGTGACGGTGAACGACGGGACGGGCGGCAGGAAGTCGTAGGGGCTCGGGGGCTGGGGCCGGTCGGCCATCGGGGTCCTCTCGTCGGGCGGACGGGGCGGCCGCTGCCGTCCCGGCGCCGACCCTAGGCAGCGGGTCCGCGCCGCGCGCCCCGGACGGGACGGGCCCCCGCGTGATCTCGACGGGTCGCCGGGGACCGGCCTGGGTAGCGTCCGCAACGTGCTCGGACTCCCCGACGGCATCCGTGCCTGCCTCTTCGACATGGACGGCGTGCTCACCCGCACCGCCACCGTGCACATGGCCGCCTGGAAGCGGACCTTCGACGAGTTCCTCCGCGCACGGGAGCCGCAGGCGCCGGAGTTCACCCAGCTCGACTACAACCGCTACGTCGACGGCAAGCCGCGCGCCGACGGCGTCCGCGACTTCCTCGCCAGCCGCGGCGTCACGCTGCCCGAGGGCTCCCCGCAGGACCCGCCGGACGCGCCGACGGTGCACGGCATCGGCCGGCGCAAGAACGAGCTGCTGCTCGCCGAGCTCGAGGAGCACGGCGTCGAGGTCTACCCCGGGTCGATCGCCTACCTGCGCGCGGCCAAGGAGGCGGGCCTGCGCACCGCGGTGGTCACCGCCTCGGCCAACGGCGAGCAGGTCATCGCCGCCGGCGGCTTCGCCGACCTCATAGACGCCCGCGTCGACGGCGTGGTGACCGCGCGGGAGGGGCTGCGCGGCAAGCCCGCCCCCGACACGTTCCTGGCCGGCGCCCGCGCGCTGGGCGTCGAACCGTCGGCCGCCGCGGTGTTCGAGGACGCGCTGGCCGGCGTCGCGGCCGGGCGGGCGGGGCACTTCGGCTTCGTCGTCGGCGTCGACCGGGTCGGGCAGGCCGACGGGCTCAAGGAGAACGGCGCCGACGTCGTCGTGACCGACCTCGACCAGCTGCTGGAGGACCGCACGTGACCGAGGGGAGAGCGACCTTCCCGGTCGAGCCGTGGTCGCTGACCGAGATCGGCCTGGACCACTCGTCGCTGGGCGTGCACGAGTCGGTGTTCGCGCTCGCCAACGGGCACATCGGGCTGCGCGGCTCGTTCGAGGAGGGCGAGCCGGTCGTCGTCCCCGGCACCTACCTCAACGGCTTCTTCGAGGAGCGGCCGCTGCCCTACGCCGAGGCCGGCTACGGCTTCCCCGAGCAGGGGCAGACCGTCGTCAACGTGACCGACGGCAAGCTGGTCCGGCTGCTGGTCGGCGACACCCCGCTGGACCTGGACTACGGCGAGATCGTCGAGCACCGCCGGAGCCTGGACCTGCGCCGCGGCGTGCTGCGCCGGGTCACCGAGTGGCGCTCGCCCAACGGCCGCACGGTGCGGGTGACCAGCACCCGGCTGGTCTCGCTGCGCCGCCGCTCGATCGCCGCGATCGAGTACCAGGTCGAGTGCACCGACGACCGGGGCGACCTCTACATCGCGCTGCAGTCGGACCTGCTGGCCAACGAGCCGGTCGACAGCGGCAGCGAGGGCGACGACCCGCGCGCGGCGGCGGCGCTGCGCCGGCCGCTGGTCAACGAGTTCAGCGTCGCCCGGGGGCGGCGCGCGGTCATGGTGCACGCCACCCGGCGCAGCAGGCTGCGGATGGCCGCGGGGATGGACCACGTCGTCGACGTGCCCGACACCGCCACCGAGGACATGGAGGCCGGCGAGGACCTGGCCCGCTACACGCTGGCCGCGCGGCTGCCCGGCCGCGGGTCGGGCGTGAAGCTGGTCAAGTACCTCGCCTACGGCTGGTCCTCGCGGCGGTCCGCGGCGGCGCTGCGCGACCAGGTGGAGGGCGCGCTGGCCACGGCCAAGCTGGCCGGCTTCGCCCGGCTGGCCGACGAGCAGCGGCAGGTCCTCGACGAGTTCTGGGCGGGGGCCGACGTCGAGGTCGAGGGCGACGACGAGCTGCAGCAGGCCGTCCGGGTCGGTGTCTTCCACCTGCTGCAGGCGGGCCTGCGCGCCGAGCGGCAGCCCATCCCGGCCAAGGGGCTGACCGGCCCCGGCTACGACGGGCACACCTTCTGGGACACCGAGACCTACGTGCTGCCGGTGCTCACCTACATCGCCCCGCACGCCGCCCGCGACGCGCTGCACTGGCGGTACTCGACCCTGGACAAGGCCCGGGCGCGGGCCCGCGTGCTGGGCCTGCACGGCGCGGCCTTCCCGTGGCGGACGATCCGCGGCGAGGAGACCTCCGGGTACTGGCCGGCCGGGACGGCGGCCTTCCACATCAACGCCGACATCGCCGACGCCGTCGTCCGGTACCTGCACGCCACCGGGGACGAGGAGTTCGACCGCGACTTCGGCGCGGAGCTGCTGATCGAGACCGCCCGGCTGTGGGCGTCGCTCGGCCACTTCGACGAGGAGCACGGCTTCCGCATCGACGGCGTCACCGGGCCCGACGAGTACACCGCCGTGGTGGACAACAACGTCTACACGAACCTCATGGCGCAGCGGAACCTGCGCGAGGCGGCCGCGGCGGTCGACCGGCAGCCCGACGTCGCCGGCCGGCTGGAGGTCACCGAGGACGAGGTGGAGACCTGGCGGCGGGCCGCGCGGCTGATGGCCGTGCCCTACGACACCCGGCTGGGCGTGCACATGCAGTCCGACGCCTTCACCCACCACGAGGAGTGGGACTTCGCGAACACGCCGCCGCAGTGCTACCCGCTGCTGCTGCACTACCCGTACTTCGACATCTACCGCAAGCAGGTGGTCAAGCAGGCCGACCTGGTGATGGCCCTGCACCTGCGCGGGGACGCGTTCACCTTCGAGGAGAAGGTCGCCGACTTCGCCTACTACGAGGCCCGCACGGTGCGGGACTCCTCGCTGTCGGCCGCGCAGCAGGCGGTGGTGGCCGCCGAGACCGGGCACCTGGAGCTGGCCTACGACTACTGGGCGGAGGCCGCGCTCACCGACCTGCAGAACCTGCACGGCAACTCCGGGCACGGCCTGCACATCGCCTCGATGGCCGGCGGGTGGACGGTCGCCGTCGCCGGGTTCGGCGGCATGCGCGACCACGACGGGCACCTGCTGTTCGCGCCGCGGCTGCCCGAGCGGATCACCCGGCTGCGCTTCCGGCTGGCCTACCAGGGCCGCGTCCTGCAGGTCACCGTGACCAAGGAGCAGGCCACCTACCGGCTGCTCGACGGCGACCCGCTCGACGTGCACCACCACGGCCGCCGGGTGACCGTCGACCACGAGGACCTGGTGGTCGACGTCCCGCCGGCGCCCGACACCGGGAAGGTCGTCCAGCCGCACGGCGCCGAGCCGCGGCGGCGCAGCCCGTACTCCTCCCAGGGGCGCTAGAGGAGCAGCCACCGGACGGCGAGGCCGATCGCGGCCAGGTCGACCAGCAGGAACACGCCCACCCACAGCAGCGCGGGCAGCCGGGTGAGGCGGGCCAGCTGGTCGGCGTCGGAGTCCGGCGCGGCCCGCCGCCGGCGCGCGCCCTGCAGCTCGAGCACGGTGCGCGGCGCGGCCAGCAGCAGGAACCAGGTGACCGCGGCGGCGACGGCGGCCTGCCCGGCCGGTGGCAGCCACGCGGTGACGGCGGCCAGGCCCGCGCCGGTGACCAGCACCGCCCACAGGCCGTAGAGGTTGCGGATCTGCAGCAGCAGGAGCGCGAGCAGGGCCAGCAGCGCCCACAGCACCCCGACGGCGTGCCCGGCCGCGAGCAGCGCGGCGGCGCCCAGCCCGAACAGCCCCGGCCCGACGTAGCCGGCCGCGCAGGTGAGCACCATCCCCGCGCCGGTGGGCCGCCCTCGGGACACGGTGAGCCCCGAGGTGTCCGAGTGCAGCCGGATGCCGGCCAGCCGGCGGCCGGTGGCCAGCGCGGCCAGGCCGTGCGCGCCCTCGTGGGCGATGGTGACGACGGTCCGCGCCGGCCGCCACAGCGCGGGGGCGGCCACGACGAGCAGCGCGACGGCGGCGGCCCCGGCCAGGACCGTGGGCGGCAGGGGCGCCTCGGCCGTCACGCGGGTCCACAGGCGGTCGACGGCGTCCATCCCGGCGAGTCAACCGCACGCGGCCGGCAGGACCCGGGAGGCCGCCGGACCGCCGTGTCGTCCGTTATCCCCAACTAATCGGCGCACCAGGTGGTGGTCCGGCCGGGGGAGGGGAGCGGCGAGGGCGGGACAGATCACGCCCGGACGGCCTGCGCGGCCCGCCGGTGGCCGCCGATCCTGGCGGTATGACGACGTCGCTCCCGGTCGCCGCCGCACGCCTCCCGGTCACCGTCTCCTTCACCCGCCGGGCCGATCCGTCGCACACCCGGGAGATGACGGCGTGGATCCGGGCCGGCATGACGATGGCCGAGTCCTTCCCGGGCTTCCTCGGCGCCGGGTGGGTGCGACCGCGCGGCGGCTCGGACGAGTGGCACATGCTCTGCCGCTTCGCCGACCAGGAGGCGCTCGACGCCTGGGAGGCCTCGGCGGAGCGCGCCTGGTGGCTGCGCTCGGCGGAGGGGCTGGCCGAGGTGACCCGCACCGAGCGCCGCACCGGTATCGAGGGCTGGTTCGACCAGCCGGTCAGCACGGAGGTCGCCACTCCTGCCGGGCCGCCGGCGCCGCCGCGGTGGAAGCAGGCGACGACGATCTGGCTGGTCTTCTACCCGCTCAACCTGCTGGCCACGGTGACCCTCGGGGCGCTGCTGGCCGACGTGCCCGTGGCGCTGCGGGTGCTGGTCGTGACGCTGGCGCTCACCCCGGTGATGACCTACCTGCTGCTGCCGTGGATCACCCGCCGGCTCGAGTGGTGGCTGCACGGCCGGCTCTGGCGCGACCGCCGGCGCTGAGCGGCCGGAGGCCCGCGCCGTCCTCCAGTTGCCCGTTATCCCCAATTACCCGCGTCTCGGACGGCTGGGCACGACCGGACGGGGAAAAACCAGCGACGCCGGGAGGGGCCCCTGCCACGCTGGCCGGGTGGACGTCCCGGCGCTGCTGCTCGCGCTGCCCGCCTTCCTGGGTGCGGTGCTGCTGATCGCCGCGACCCCGGGACCGGCCGTCGCGCTCGTCGTGCGCCGGGCGGCCCTGCGGGGGAGCGCCGCCGCGGTGCCGACGGTGCTGGGGCTCGAGGCCGGGCTGTTCGTCTGGGCGCTGCTGGCCGGGGCGGGGGTCGCGGCCGCGGTCGCCGCGTCCGAGGCCGGCTTCCTCGTCCTGCGGGCCGTCGGGGCGGCGGTGCTGCTGTGGCTGGGCGGCCGGGCGCTGTGGCGGGCGCTGCGCGCCGGTCCCGTGGAGGAGCCCGGCGCCGCGGCGGGGCCGGTGCGCCGGCGCTGGGGTGGCGCCTTCGCCGAGGGGCTGCTGGTGCAGCTGGCCAACCCGAAGCTGGCCGTCTTCATGATCGCCTTCTACCCGCAGTTCGTCCCGGCCGGCAGCTCCCCGCTGGTGACCGCCGCGCTGCTGGGGTTGCTGCAGGTCGCCGTCGAGACGGCGCTGTACCTGGGGCTGGCGGCCGGCGTCGGCCGGGCCGGCAGCTGGTTCCGGCGTCCCCGGGTGCGCCGTGGGCTGGACGCCACCTCCGGCGCGGTGCTCGTGGGTCTGGGCGTGCGGGTGGCGGCCGCCTCCCGCTGAGGGCGGGACGGGCCGGGGACGACGGCGGGGGGGGGGGGGGGGGGGGGGGGGGGGGGGGGGGGGGGGGGGGGGGGGG
>NZ_JBJGZT010000010.1:0-159437 GCF_054050655.1 Geodermatophilus sp. SYSU D00663
GATAAGTTGGCGGGCAAGGTCGCGCGGGGGGTGGGCTGGACCCCCGCGGGCGCGCTGTGACGCACCCCCGGGAGCGGCCCGCGCCCGGGGGGGGGCCCCGGGCCTCTCCTGCGTCCTGGGGGTCACTCGAAGCTGACGTTGCCCTCGGCGTCGAGCGTGGCGGTGACGAGGGCGCTGTTGGTCGGGTCGTCGGCCGCGGCCACCTGGCAGTCCAGCGTCAGGCCGTCCTCGGCGACGAGCACGGTGCGGTCGCCGGCGTCGCAGGTGGAGACGACCTCGAGGCCGGTGCTCGCGGCGAACTGCTCGCTCAGGGTCGCCTCGACGTCGGCCACGTGCACGTAGACCTGGTCGCTGTCGATGGTCACGTTGCCCTCGTCGTCGGTCTGCTCGACGGTGAAGGTCACCTCCTGGCCCTCCAGCTGCGCGGTGCAGGTGGTGACCGTGCCGGCGGCGAGCTCGACGTCCTCGGGGCAGCTGACGTCGGTGACGGTGACGCCGGCCTGCTCCTGCGCGACGGCGGCGATCTGCCGCTCGGCCTCGGCGGTGTCGAGCACCTTGCTGCCGAGGAGGAGGAAGGCGCCGACGCCGAGCGCGGCGACGACGAGCACCGCGAGGACGCTGCCGACGATCGCGCCGGTGCGCTTCCTGGGGGGCTGCTGGCCGTAGGGGGCGCCGGGGCCGTCCCAGCCGTTGGGGGCGGGGAAGGGCGCCGGGGCGTAGGGGCCCTGCGGGGCGCGCGGCTGGGCGTTGCGGGGGTCGTGGACCTGGGTCACGGGGTGCTCCTCGGTGCGGTCCCGGGGCCGTCCCCGGGTGCTCGGGAGCACCGTCCCGCCGCCCGCTTGCAGCGCCCTTCGGGACGACTTGCGGTCCACGGCAAGTGGCGGTGACCGGCGCGCCCGGCAGGGATCGAACCTGCGACCAAGTGCTTAGAAGGCACCTGCTCTATCCGCTGAGCTACGGGCGCTCGGTCGCCGATGATGACACCTCCACGGCGCCGGGGGTGAGCGGGTGACGACCGGGCCGGTCGCCGTCCACAGGCGCCGGGTCCTCCACAGGCCGCTCCCGGCGCCGCCACGGGCCCCCGCGCGGGACGAGGGTCGGGCCCGGACCGGCACCGTGCCGGCTCCTGGGACCCGAGGAGCACCGTGAGCACCACCGAGATCACCGTCGTCGGCAACGTCGTCACGTCACCCAGCCGCGTGCGCACGCAGAGCGGCACCGTCACCAACTTCCGCGTCGCCTCCACCGAGCGGCGCTGGGACAGCACCGCCCAGGGCTTCGTCGACGGCGCGACGTTCTTCGTCGACGTCGAGTGCTGGAACGAGCTGAGCGGCAACGTGTCGCACAGCGTCAGCAAGGGCGACCCGGTCATCGTCCGGGGCACGCTGCGCACCGACGAGTGGGAGAACGACACGGGCCGCCACAGCCGGCCGCGGGTCCGGGCCCGGACCGTGGGCTTCGACCTCAGCAAGGGCACCGCCGAGTTCCGCAAGACCCGGCGGACGGCGGCCGCGCCGCCGCCGGCCGAGCCGGTCGACGAGGCCGCCGACGGGCGGGACTATCCGGAGCCGGTCCAGCCGTTGTACGAGGTGGACCCCGACTCGTCCGCGGCCGGTGCGGCGCTCGACGCTCTGCCGGAACCGGCTCTCCACTAGCCGCCGCGAACTGGGAGGATCGGGGACGAGAACGCACGGGGGCCGGGCCGGGGCACGCACCGGCCCGCCCCTCCCTGCGCATCGACACCGCGCACCGACGGAAGGCTCGAACGCCCAGTGGCTCAGTACATCTACACCATGGCCCGTGCCCGCAAGGCGCACGGCGACAAGGTCATCCTCGACGACGTCACCCTGTCGTTCCTGCCCGGCGCCAAGATCGGCGTCGTCGGCCCCAACGGTGCGGGCAAGTCGACCGTCCTCAGGATCATGGCCGGGCTGGACCAGCCCTCCAACGGCGACGTGATGCTGGCCGCCGATGCGACCGTCGGCATCCTGCTGCAGGAGCCGCCGCTCAACGAGGAGCTCGACGTGCGCGGCAACGTCGAGGAGGCGGTCAAGCCGCTGCGCGACGCGCTGACCCGCTTCGAGGAGGTCAGCGCGGCGATGGGGGAGCCCGACGCCGACTTCGACGCGCTGCTGGCCGAGCAGGGCGAGCTGATGGAGGTCATCGAGCAGCACGACGGCTGGGAGCTGGACGCCCGCATCGAGCAGGCGATGGACGCGCTGCGCTGCCCGCCCGGCGACGCCGACGTCAGCGTCCTGTCCGGTGGTGAGCGCCGCCGCGTCGCGCTGTGCCGCCTGCTGCTCGAGGCGCCCGACCTGCTGCTGCTCGACGAGCCCACCAACCACCTCGACGCCGAGAGCGTCGCGTGGCTGGAGCAGCACCTCGAGAAGTACGCCGGCACCGTCGTCGCCGTCACCCACGACCGGTACTTCCTCGACAACGTCGCCCAGTGGATCCTCGAGCTCGACCGCGGCCGGGCCTACCCCTACGAGGGCAACTACTCCACCTACCTGGAGACCAAGGCCGCCCGCCTCAAGGTCGAGGGCGCCAAGGACGCCAAGCGGCAGAAGCGGCTGGCCGAGGAGCTGGAGTGGGTGCGGTCGGGCGCGAAGGCCCGCCAGGCCAAGAGCAAGGCCCGCCTCCAGCGCTACGAGGAGATGGCGGCCGAGGCCGACAAGTACCGCAAGCTGGACTTCGAGGAGATCCAGATCCCGCCGGGCCCGCGGCTGGGCAACGTGGTCGTCGAGAGCCACGACCTCACCAAGGGCTTCGGGGACCGCATCCTCATCGACGACCTGTCCTTCACGCTGCCGCGCAACGGCATCGTCGGCGTCGTCGGCCCCAACGGCGCCGGCAAGACCACGCTGTTCAAGATGCTGGTCGGCGAGGAGAAGCCGGACGACGGTGAGATCAAGGTCGGCGAGACCGTGAAGATCTCCTACGTCGAGCAGACCCGCAGCGGCATCGACCCCAAGAAGACGCTGTGGGAGGTCGTCTCCGACGGGCTGGACCACATCAAGGTCGGCAACGTCGAGATGCCCTCGCGGGCCTACGTCGCGGCGTTCGGCTTCAAGGGCCCGGACCAGCAGAAGCCGGCCGGCGTGCTCTCCGGCGGTGAGCGCAACCGGCTGAACCTGGCGCTGACCCTCAAGCAGGGCGGCAACCTGCTGCTGCTCGACGAGCCGACCAACGACCTCGACGTCGAGACGCTGACCAGCCTGGAGTCGGCGCTGCTGGAGTTCCCCGGCTGCGCCGTGGTGGTCAGCCACGACCGGTGGTTCCTCGACCGCGTGGCCACCCACATCCTCGCCTACGAGGGCGACTCGAAGTGGTTCTGGTTCGAGGGCAACTTCGCCGACTACGAGAAGAACAAGGTCGAGCGGCTCGGCCCCGAGGCCGCCCGCCCGCACCGTGCCACGTACCGCAAGCTGACCCGCGACTAGTTCGCGGTCGCACCCCACCGACGGCGGCCGGAGCACCCGCTCCGGCCGCCGTCGGCGTCCGCGGGCGCCGAGTGTGCACACGACGCGGGCAGGCGGCGGTCCGGGGCGCGGTGCGCGCACACGGCGTCGGGAGCCGCGGTCGACGGGCGCGGGAGGCGTGCGGCAGGGTGTCGGACCGTGCGGTTCACGGTGCAGGTCCCGATGCGCTGGTCGGACATGGACGCCTACGGCCACGTCAACAACGTCGTCCACCTGCAGTACTTCGAGATGGCGCGGGTCGCGCTGTTCTTCGAGCGGGCGTCGCTGGAGGAGCGCACCGGGCTGCGCCGCGGCACCGTCGTCGCCGCCCACGAGATCGCCTACAAGCGGCCGGTCGTCTACTCCGCCCGGCCGCTGGACGTGCAGATCTGGGTGTCGGGCGTCCGGGCGGCCGCCTTCACCTGCCACTACGAGGTCTTCGACCACGAGCGGCTCGCCGTCACCGGCAGCACGCTGCTGGTGCCCTTCGACTTCTCCATCGACCGGCCGCGCCGGCTCACCCCGGACGAGAAGGACTTCCTCGCCCGCTGGGCCGACGAGCCGGAGGCCTGAGCCCGGGGGTCACCAGCGGGCGGCCGGCGCGCCCTGCACCACGCCGCTGCCGGCGTGCACCCAGTCGCGCGGGGGAGCGGTCTCCACCACCCGCTTGCCCAGCGGGAACAGCCCGACGGCGGCCAGCTTGAACGACGCGATCCCGAACGGGATCCCGACGACCGTCACGCAGAAGGCGATCCCGGCGAGCACGTGCAGCAGCGCCAGCCACCACCCGGCGACGAGGAACCACACCAGGTTCCCGATCGCCGAGGCGACGCCGGCGCCCGGCGCCCGCACCGTCGTCCGGCCGAAGGGCCACACCACGAACCCGGCGAGCCGGAACGCGGCGATGCCGAACGGGATGGTCACCACCAGCAGGCAGGCCACGACGCCGGCGAGCGCGTAGGCCAGGGCGAGCAGCCAGCCGTGCAGGACCAGCCAGACCAGGTTCAGCAGCGTGCGGAGGGTGTCCACACACAGACGACGGACCGCGGGCGCGCCGGGTTCCGCGCCGTCGGGACGGTCCGCGGGCGGACGACGGGCACCCGGCCACGGCAGGATCGCGACCGCCGGCGCGGTCGGCCGACCGGCCGGGCCCACCCGAGAGGAGCCGGTCCGCGATGACCACCGACACCCGCGCACCCGCCGTCGAGGACTCGGCCACCGACACGGCCACCGAGGCCCTCGCCGGGCGCCTGTTCGACACCGTGCTGGCCTGCCTCGACGCCCAGGCGATCGCGATCGGCGACCGGCTCGGCTACTACCGGGCCCTCGCCGACGGCGACGCGCTCACCTCCGCCGAGGTGGCCGAGCGCACCGGGACGGCGGAGCGCTACGTGCGCGAGTGGCTGGAGCAGCAGGCCGTCACCGGGATCCTCATCGCCGCCGACGACCCCGACCGCCCCGGCGACGCGCGGGCCCGCCGCTTCACCCTCCCACCCGGTCACCGCGCCCCTCTCCTCGACGTCCTCAGCGGCGACCACCTCCTCCCGCTGGTCCGCTTCGTCGTCGCGGCCGGCCGGCAGGCCGACGCACTGGGCCGAGGTGCACCGCACCGGCGGCGGCATCTCCTGGGCGCAGCAGGGCGCCGACGTCCGGGAGGCGCAGGCCGCCGCGAACCGGCCGCTGTTCCTCGGCCCGCTGGGGCGCGAACACCTCCCGTCGATCCCCGACGTCGACGCGGCGCTGCGGCGCGGCGGCCGGGTCGCCGACGTCGGCTGCGGGTACGGCTGGTCCTCGATCGGCATCGCGCTGGCCTACCCCGCGGCGACCGTCGACGGCTTCGACGTCGACGCGCCGTCGGTGGAGGCGGCCCGCCGCAACGCGGCCGAGGCCGGGGTCGCCGACCGGGTCCGGTTCGCCGTCACCGACGCCGCGACGGTGTCGGGCACCTACGACGTCGTCACGGCCTTCGAGTGCGTGCACGACCTGGCCGACCCCGTGGCGGTGCTCGCGGCCATGCGGCGGCTGGCCGGGGACGGCGGCGCGGTCCTCGTCGTGGACGAGCGGGTGGCCGAGGAGTTCACCGCCCCCGGCGACGACGTCGAGCGGCTGATGTACGGCTACAGCCTGGTGTGCTGCCTGCCCGACGGGCTCTCGACCCGGCCCTCGGCCGCGACCGGGACCGTCATGCGGCCGGCCACGCTGCGCCGGTACGCGCGCGAGGCGGGCTTCACCGACGTCGAGGTGCTCGACGTCCGGGACGAGGTCTTCCGCTTCTACCGGCTGGTCTGAGCCCTCAGCCGGCCACGATCCGCGGCACCGGCCGGTCCGCCCCCGTCGGCGCCCCGCGGCGGGCGGCCTCCTCCTCCGGCACCGGCCGGACGACGGCGCCCTCGGCGATCCCCGCCCCCGCGAACACCGCCGCGTTGATCCCGCCGCGGTGCACCATCGCCTTCACCAGACGGGCGCCGGTGAGCCGCTCGAGGTGCGCGCACGGCGGGCAGCGCTTCACCCCGAACAGCAGCGCGTCGCCGACGGCGAACCACCGGCCCACCAGCGAGGGCAGGTCGACCCCCGTGGTGACCAGGTTGCGGCGGGTGTCCCCGGGCGTCAGCGGCACGCCGACCTCGTCCGCGACCGCCGCGACGTCGTCGGCGTCGATCAGCGTGAGCTGCTTCTCCAGGTCCGGGTAGCGCGCCCACGTGCCGCCGCCGAGGGCGTAGCGGTCACCCTCCAGCCCGCGCCCGGCCAGCAGCCGCCCGGCGGGGACCCGCCGCATGGGCGCGGCGGCGGCCGGGGTCGTCCAGATCTCGAGGACGGTCATCGCGGGACCTCCGGGGCGGGGGAGCGCCGGCGGCGGCGCGGGGGCGGGGCGTCGTCGGCGCCGCGGGCGTCGAGCGCCTCGCTCACGTCGTGGGCCATCTGCAGG
Source organism: Geodermatophilus sp. SYSU D00663 (assembly GCF_054050655.1). Classification (NCBI taxonomy): domain Bacteria; kingdom Bacillati; phylum Actinomycetota; class Actinomycetes; order Geodermatophilales; family Geodermatophilaceae; genus Geodermatophilus; species Geodermatophilus sp. SYSU D00663. The sequence continues at coordinate 6,388 of NZ_JBJGZT010000010.1, forward strand.
ACCTGCACCAGCAGCGGGGCGACGGTCGTCCGCAGCCCGCGCAGGCCGTGCGGGGAGCCGCCGCGGGCCGCCTGCGCCTCCCGGATGCGGTCCGCCCGCTCGACGAGCACCGGGATGAACCGCAGCGCCATGGTGACCACCAGCCCGACCCGTGCCGGCCGCACCCCGACCAGCCGCAGCGGGGCGGCCAGCCGCTCGACCACCGCCACCATCGCGCTCACCCGCGTCGTCGCCGTCACCACGGCCGCGGCCAGCACCAGCGTGAGCAGGCGCAGCCCGACGTGCGCGCCGGTGCGCAGGTCGGTGGTCAGCGCGTGCACGACCAGCAGCGCCAGCACCCACCACAGCACCGCCCGCGCCTGCCGCGCCAGCACCGCGACCGGCAGCCGGGCCACCAGCAGCCCGACGGCCAGCACGCCCGCCAGGGCCACACCGGCCGCGGTCAGCGTCGGCAGCCAGAACAGCGTGACGGCGAGGACGGCGAGGGCGAGCAGCTTCGCCCCGGCCGGCAGCCGGTGGACGACGCCGTCCCGCGGGACGTACAGCGCGAGGGTCACCGGCCGGCCATCAGCGCGCGGTAGGCGGCCACGGCCGGGCCGGGGGCGGCGTCCTCCACCACCCGGCCGCGGTCGACGACCAGCACCCGGTCGAAGCCGTCGAGCAGGTCCAGTTGGTGGGTGACGACGACCACCTGCTGCTCCAGCCCGGCGATCAGCTCGGCCACCCGCCGGGCGTTGACCAGGTCCAGGAGCGTCGTCGGCTCGTCGAACACGATGCGGGCGGGGCGCATGACCAGCACGCCGGCGATGGCCAGCAGCTGCTTCTGCCCACCCGACAGCAGGTGTGCGGGGTGGTCGGCGTGCCCGGCCAGGCCGTAGCGGGCCAGCACCTCGGCGACACGGGTGGCCCGCTCGTCCGGCGGGACACCCTGGTTCTCCAGCCCGTAGGCGACGTCCTCGGCGACCGTGGGGTGCACGATCTGCGCGTCGGGGTCCTGGAAGACGAACCCGACGCGGCGCCGCACGGCGCGCACCTGGGTGCGCGTGTCCAGCCCGTCGACCAGCACCCGCCCCTCGGTGGGCACGACCAGGCCGTTGAGCAGGCGGGCGAAGGTGCTCTTGCCCGAGCCGTTGGCACCGACGACGCCGACCCGCGGCTCGGTCAGGGTGAGGTCGAGGTCCTCGAGCACCACCCGCTCGCCGTACCGGTGCCCGACGCCGCGCAGCTCGATGCCGCGCCTCGGCTCCGCGAGCTCGTCCGCGGCGGGCGCCGGACCGGGACGGCGGAGCCTCACCGGGTGCCGGCCGCCCGGCGGGGACGGTCGATGACGGGGTAGCTGCGCCGGACGACGTCGGCGACGGCCGCGGCGACGAAGGCCTTGAACAGGTCGCCGGGGATGAAGACGGCGGCGCCGGTCCACAGCGCGGTGCCCCAGTCGAGCCCGGCCACGGCCTTGAGCACCGGGACGCCCACGGCGTAGACCACGACGATCCCGCCGACGACGTTGGCCACCAGGCCCCAGCCGACGTTGTAGCGGTCCCAGACCCGCTCGGTCAGCCAGCCGACGACGAACGCGGCGAGCGGCCAGCTGTAGAGGTACCCGGCCGTGGCGCCGGCGAAGGGCGCCAGGCCGCCGGCGCCGCTGGCCAGCAGCGGCAGCCCGACCGCCACCAGGACCAGGAACAGCAGGACGGCGAGGAAGCCGCGGCGGGCACCCAGGACGCTGCCGGCCAGCATGACGCCGAGGGTCTGCGCGGTGATCGGCACCGGCCCCACGTTGATCGCCGGCAGGGTCCCCAGCGCGGCGATGATCGCGGCGAAGAGGGCGACGTAGGCCAGGTCCCGGGTCTTCACGGCGTCTCCTCCACAGGCAGCGGGACGGGCCCGCGCGGTCCCCGCGGAAGGTACCCGAGGGGCGCGCGGGACCGGCCCGGCGGGCGTCCCGGGACCCCGCCGGGCCCGTCGCCGTCGGTGTCCGGGCGCTCACCTGCAGATACGTCCGCCGGTTTGCCCGGGCCGCGCGCGACGTGTTTTCTGGGGTCGCTGAGGCCTTCGGCGGAGGCGAGGAACAGGCGGAATCTGCATGGCAACCGGGTGGTGGGCGTCACTGTGGTCGCGGGGACGTCACGAACCGCGGGACCCCACCGCCGAGCCCACCCGGGAGCCGCACCGGGACCCGTGGCCCGGGCGCGCCAGCGCCGCCCGGCCCGCCGCGGCGGCACCTCCGCCGCAGCCCCCGCCCGAGCCCCCGCCCGAGCCCCCGCCACCCGCCGTCGAGGAGCCGGTCACCCGGCCGGCGCCCCGGCCCACGCCGCTCCCGGCCCCGCCGGGTGCGGCACACGACGCCCCGGCGGCCGAGCCGCCGCAGGACGCCGTGCCTCCCCAGACGCCCGGCCCGTCCGGTCGACCCGGGCCGCCTCCCGGCCCGGTGCGCAGCCCGTCGCTGCGTCCCCCTCTCGAGACGACAGGAGCCCTTCCCATGGCCTCACTCGACACCGTCATCGCGGACCTGCTCGCGATCGAGGGCGCCAGCGGCGCCGCGATCGTCGACATCGACAGCGGCATGGCCCTCGCGTCCGGCGGCACGCCCGGCTTCGACCTCAACGTCGCGGCCGCCGGCAACTCCAACGTCGTGCGCGCCAAGCTGCGCACGATCAACGACCTCGAGCTCAAGGACGAGGTCGAGGACATCCTCATCACGCTGCAGAGCCAGTACCACCTGATCAACGTGCTCAAGGGGCAGGGCAACGCCGGCCTGTTCATCTACCTCGTGCTCAACCGCGTCACCGCCAATCTGGCGCTGGCGCGGCACAAGCTGCGCGCGGTCGCGGCGACCGTCAGCGTCTGAGCCGGCGGCGTCGGCACCCGACCCGGACGGGGGCCGGGGAGGGTGCCGACGCGGCGGCCCGGTGGCCGAGCCCGGTCGTCAGGCGGCCGCCGTGGCGGCCTCGACGATGCGGTCGCGCACCGCGTCGACGGCGAGCTCGCCGGTGTCGATCCACCGGGCGACGCGGCCGCCGGCGACGATGCCGACCCGGTCGCAGCACTCGGCCAGCTCGTCGGGGTCCACCGACACGACGACGACCGAGGTCCCGTGCGCGGTCGCCTCGTCCAGCAGCCGGCGGACCTGCCGCCGGGCCCGCACGTCCAGGCCGCGGGTGGGCTCGTGGAGGACGACGACGTCGCGCGCGCACTCCGACATCCACCGGGCGAGCGCGAGCTTGTGCTGGTCGCCGCCGGACAGCGCCCCGAACACCGTGCGGATGCTCAGCGTCTTCACGTCCATCTGGTGCACGGTGCGGATGACCCCGCGCAGCCGGGCGATCTCCGTGCGCAGGTCCGACAGCGAGCCCCAGGCCTCCTGGGTCATCGTCCGGGCGATCGTCTCGCCGGGGTCCACGCCGTAGGCGTCCTCGTCCGGGCGGTACACCGGCAGCTCCAGCGCCGGGCCGTCCGCGGAGGACCCGAGCGAGCGCTCCTCGCCGAACAGCCGCAGCTCGTCGGTCACCGCCGGCAGCTCCCCGGACAGCGCGTCGGCGATCTCGCGGACGCCGGAGGACCGGTGCCCGGTCAGGCCGATCACCTCGCCGCGGCGCAGCAGCAGGTCGACGCCCTCGACCGCGCCCGGCACCCGCAGGTTGCGGACCCGCAGCACCACCTCGTCGGAGGGCACCAGCCGCGGCGAGAGGCGCACGGGGGCCTCCTCGGCCGCCGTGGGCCCGGCCGCCGCGGGCTCGGGCGCCGAGGCCACCCGGGGCTCCGGCGGCGTCACCGGCTCGCCGACGGTCTCCGCGGCCAGCCGCACCGGGTCCAGCCGGTCGGCCGGCGCGTCGAGGGCGATCCGCCCGTCGCGCAGGACGAGCACCCGGTCGACCACCTCGAGCATCTCGGGCAGCCGGTGGCTGATGTAGAGGACGCCGCGGCCCTGCCGGCTCAGCCGGCCGGCGACGGCGTGCAGGCGGCCCACCTCCGAGGGCAGCAGCGGCGCCGACACCTCGTCGAGCACCACCAGCCGGGTGTCCTCGGCGAGCACCCGGGCGGTCTCGACGAGGCCGTGCACGAAGTGCGGCAGGTCCCCGACGGGGGTGTCCGGGTCGACGTCGAGGGCGACCTCGGCGAGCAGCACCTGCGCCTGCCGGCGCAGCTCCCGCGGCGGCAGGCCGGCCTGGGTCGTGCCGCGGAGGACCGCCTGCGCGACGGTGAGCGCCGGGTCGATGTGGACCAGCTGCTCGACGACGCCGACGCCGAGGTGGCGGGCGTCGTCGGCCGACAGCGGCGCGTAGGGGTGGCCCTGCAGCGTCATGGAGCCGGCGTCGGCGGGGGTGATGCCGGCGATGACGTCGCCGAGGGTGGACTTGCCGGCCCCGTTGGTGCCGACGAGCCCGACGATCTCGCCCTCGTCGATGGTGAAGGAGACGTCCCGCAGGACGCGGCGGGCCCCGAAGGACTTCGTCAGGCCCTGGACCTGCAGCAACGTCATCGGTGGGCGCGCCTCCCCCGGCACAGGGCCGCCGACACGGGGTCGGTCGACCGCGGCGTCAGCGTCCCCCCGTGACGCTCAGTTCCGGATCCGATGCTACCCGCGTGCGGGCGCGGCGCCTCCCGGAGCGGAGGGCGCCGCGCCCGCCCCGCTCACGCCTGCAGCCAGACCGCCGAGTCGGTCGGCAGGGCGCCGCCGGCCACGTCGGCGCTGGCCAGCAGGACCCGGCCCTCGGGCAGCGGCACGGCCTGCGCGGAGAGGTTCACCAGGCACACCAGCCCGCCGGGACGGCGGAACGCGAGGCACCCCTCGGGCGCGGGCAGCCACTCCAGCGACTCGCCGGTGAAGGCCGGCGACGACGCCCGCAGCGCGAGCGCGGCCCGGTACAGCGACAGCACCGACGACGGGTCCGCGGCCTGCGCCTCGGCGGTCAGCGGCCCCCAGCCCCCGGGCATCGGCAGCCAGGTGTCCCGCTGCGCCGAGAAGCCGTAGGAGGGCTCGGTGCCCGACCACGGCACCGGGACGCGGCAGGCGTCGCGGCCGCGCTCGGTGTGCCCGGACCGCTCCCAGATCGGGTCCTGCAGCACCTCGTCGGGCAGGTCGACGTCGGGCATGCCGAGCTCGTCGCCGTTGTAGACGTAGGCCGCGCCGGGCAGCGCGAGCTGCAGCAGCGCCGCGGCGCGCGCCCGCCGGGTGCCCAGCCCGCCGCCGCCGTAGCGGGTCACGTGCCGGGGCCGGTCGTGGTTGGACAGCACCCAGCAGGCCGGCGCCGGGACGTGGGCCACCGACTCCAGCGAGTGCACCACGGCGTCGCGCAGGTCGTCGGCGTCCCAGTCGGCGGTGAGCAGCTTGAAGTTGAAGGCCAGCTGCAGCTCGTCGGCGCGCAGGTAGTCGGCCAGGCGGTCGTCGTCGGAGACCCACACCTCGCCGACGGCCATGGTGCAGGGGTACTCGTCGAGGACGGCGCGGATGCGCCGGTGCACCTCGTGCACCCCGTCGTTGTCGAACCGGTGGTCGCCCGGGCCGTGGTCGTCGAGCAGCCCGGTGTCCTCCATGGGCTCCATGTCGGGCAGGCCGTCGGGCTTGGCCATGCCGTGGGCGACGTCGATGCGGAAGCCGTCGACGCCGCGGTCGAGCCAGAACCGCATGGTCTCCTCGAGGTCGGCGAGCACCTCGGGGTTGGTGAAGTCCAGGTCGGGCTGCTCGGGCGCGAAGATGTGCAGGTACCACTGGCCGTCGGGCACCCGCGACCACGCCGGCCCGCCGAAGACCGACGGCCAGTTGTTCGGCGGCTCGGCGCCGTCGGGCCCGCGGCCGTCCCGGAACAGGTAGCGCGCCCGCTCGGGCGAGCCGGGGCCGGCGGCCAGGGCCGCCTGGAACCACTCGTGCCGGTCGGAGGTGTGGTTGGGCACCAGGTCGACCGTCACCCGGATGCCGGCCGCGTGCGCCTCGGCCAGCAGCGCGTCGAACTCGGCGAGGTCGCCGAACACCGGCTCGACGTCGCGCGGGTCGGCGACGTCGTAGCCGTGGTCGGCCATCGGCGAGGGGTAGAAGGGCGTGATCCACAGCGCGTCGACGCCGAGGTCGACCAGGTGCGGCAGCCGGGCGCGGATGCCGGCGAGGTCGCCGACGCCGTCGCCGCTGCCGTCGGCGAAGCTGCGGATGTAGACCTGGTAGAAGACCGCGTCGCGCCACCAGTCGGCGTCGGTGCGGCGGAACGGGCGGGCAGGGGTGAGGGAACTCACCGGGCTCCTAGTGATCGAGGACGGCCCCCTCGCAGGGGCCCGCCGCGAGCGTGCGGGCGGTGGGGGGCGAGGGGGTCCTTCAGCGGTTCTGCATGCTGCGGGCGGCCATCTGCAGGTAGCCCCACAGGGTGGCGTCCTGCTCCTCGGTGAGGTCGAGGGTGTCGACGGCGTCCCGCATGTGCCGCAGCCACGCGTCGCGCTCGGCCGGGCCGATGGCGAACGGGGCGTGCCGCATCCGCAGGCGCGGGTGCCCGCGCTCCTGCGAGTAGGTGGTGGGGCCGCCCCAGTACTGCTCGAGGAAGCGCCGCAGGCGGGTCTCGGCACCCTCCCAGTCGTCCTGGGGGTAGAGCGGCGCGAGCACCGGGTCGGCCTTGACGCCGGCGTAGAAGCGGGCGACGAGCCGCCGGAAGGTCGGCTCTCCGCCGACCTCCTCGTAGAAGGTCCGCGCCGACGGCAGGGACCGGGTCGCCTCGCTCATGACACCGATGGTCCCGCAGCCGGGCGGTCCTCCGCCACGAGGGTCCGGGTGCGGCCGTAGGCGAGCAGCGGCGGCACGACCGCGACCAGCCCGATCCCGCCGGTCAACGCGACGACGGCGCTGGGCGACAGCCCCTCGGCGGCGAGCCCCGCGGCCAGCGCACCGACGCCCTGGATGCCGTAGAGCCCGCTGACCGCGACGCCGAAGGCCCGGCCCCGGTAGGCCGGCGGCACCGCCTGCACGAAGGCGACGTTGAGCGGGATGGTCCAGGAGGCGCCGAGCCCGGCGACGAACATCAGCCCGACGACGACGGCGAACGCGCCCCGGCCCGGGCCCGCGGTCACGGCGACCAGGCCGGCCAGCAGCACCGGCGCCAGCGACAGGCCCACCAGCACCGGCATCAGCCGGTCGCTGCGCGCCGTCCCGAGGAAGCGGGCGACCACCAGGCCGCCGACGGTGACCCCGAGCGGGTTGGCCGCCAGCAGCACGCCCACCTGGACCGCGCGCTCGCCGAGCTCGTCGGTCAGCGGGGCGGCGATGCCCTCGGCGGCGTTGGCGAACAGCGTGCCGACCCACAGCAGCGCGATGATCGCCACCAGCCGCGGGCTGCCCCCGATCAGCCGCAGCCCCTCGCCGGCCTCCCGCCACACCGACGACGGCGCCGCGAGCTCCTCCGTCGGCGCCGGCCGCCGCTGCAGCCCGAGGGTCAGCCACACGGCGGACACGGCGAAGGTGGCCGCGTTGACGAGCAGCACCACCGAGGGGTCGAGCACGGTGACCAGCCCGCCGGCGGCGAGGAACCCGACCACCTGCGCCACCTGCAGGCTGACGTTGGTCAGCGAGGTGGCGACGGCGTAGCGCTCGCCCTCCAGGACGTCGGCCATCAGCGCCGAGCGCGCCGACTCGAACGGCGGCGCGCACAGCGCGACGAGGAACAGCAGGACCAGCAGCAGCGGCAGCGGCGTCCCGGGGACCGCCATCCCGGCGACCAGGACCGCGCGGACGACGTCGCTGGTGATCAGCACCCGGTGCCGCGGGAACCGGTCGGCGACGGTCGCCAGCACCGGGCCGCCGAGCGCCCACGGCAGGAAGCCCAGCGCGAAGGTGAACGCCGACAGCAGCGGCGAGTCGGTGCGCTGGTAGACGAGGACGGTCAGGGCCACCCGCGCGAGCTCGTCGCCGATGGTCGACAGCGTGTAGGTGCCGAACAGCGGCCGGAACTCGCGGACGGCGAAGACCGCACGGAAGCTCGCCCGGTCGGTGGCCCTCCCCTCGGAGGTCGCGCGGCGACCGTCCCCGGTGCTCATCGGGCGCCGGCGGCCGCGGCGCCGGAGGACGCGCCGATCAGCGGGGGCGGGGTCTTGATGCCCTCGGCGACGAACCGCTCCTTGAGCCGCATGCGCAGCTCGCGGCCGACCCGCCACTGGTCGGCGTTGGTCGAGCGCACCTGCACCCGCATGAAGACGCCCTCCGAGAGGATCTGCTCGACGCCGAGGGACTCGGGCTCGGCCAGCAGCACCGCCGCCCACTCGTCCTCGGCGTACATGCCGTCGGCGACCTCCTGCATCACGGTGCGGCAGCGCTCGAGGTCGGTGTCGTGCGCGACGGGCATGTCGATGACCACCTGCGCGTAGCCCTGGCTCTTGTTGCCCACGCGCAGGATCTCGCCGTTGCGGGCGTACCAGACGACGCCGTTGACGTCGCGCAGCCGGGTGATCCGCAGGCCCACCGCCTCGACCGTCCCGCTGGCCTCGCCGAGGTCGACGACGTCGCCGACGCCGTACTGGTCCTCGAGGATGATCCCGATCCCGGCGATGAAGTCCTTGATCAGGTTCTGCGCGCCGAAGCCGAGCGCGACGCCGACGACGCCGGCGCTGGCCACGATCGGCGCCAGGTTGATGCCGAGCTCGCCGAGCACGAGGACGACGGCGATGCCCATGACGACGAACGAGGCGAAGCTGCGCAGCACCGACCCGATCGCCTCGGCGCGCTGGGTGCGCCGGGCGGCCACCTGCTCGAGCGGGTCGCCGCCGCCGGCGGCCGCGCGGTTGCGCAGCGGCCGCAGGATCGTCGGCATCGACCCGGTGGCGGTGCGGTCGGTCAGCCGCCGGATCGCCCGGTGCAGCAGCAGCCGGACGACCGCGGCCATCACCACGACGAGCAGGATCTTCGCGGGCTTCTCGATCAGCGCCTCGGCGTTGTTCGCCAGCCAGTCGATGCCGGACAGCTCGTAGACCTTGGCGCACAGCGTCGTCGGGTCGGAGACGCAGTCGGGCATGGAGCCGGCGAGCCCGCTGTCAGCAGCGGCGGTCACTACGGAGGGTGGAGCAGTCATCACTCTCCATGGTGTCAGGTCGGAGCGACGGATCAGGAGTGATCCGCGCGCCATCCGGACAGGCCGGTCGCGGCGGCGAGGAAGGCCAGCTGGTCCGCGGCCAGGCCGACGGTGCGGCTGACCGCCCGGGCGCCGTGGCCGACCGACGTCTCCCGCCGCAGCAGCACCGGCGCGTCGGCGCTGGTGGCGGCCTGCAGCGCGGCGGCGAGCTTGCGGGCGTGCAGCGGGTCCACGCGGGTGTCGGACTCGAAGGTCGTGAACAGCGTCGCCGGGTAGGCGGCGCCCTCGCGGACGGCGTGGTACGGCGAGTAGCCGAGCAGCCAGCCGAGCTCCTCCGGGTCCTCGGCGGTGCCGTACTCGTCGTTCCAGGTGCGGCCCAGGCCGAAGCGCTCGTACCGGACCATGTCCAGCAGCGGCGCGCTGCAGACGACGCCCGCGGCGAGGTCCGGCCGCTGGGTCAGGGTGGCGCCCACGAGCAGGCCGCCGTTCGAGCCGCCCATCACCGCGAGCTGCCCGTGCGTCGTCCACCCCTGGGCGACCAGGTGCTCGCCGGCCGCGGCGAAGTCGTCGAAGACGTTCTGCTTGCGCTCCCGCATGCCGGCGCGGTGCCACTCCTCGCCGTGCTCGGAGCCGCCGCGCAGGTTGGCCACCGCCCACACCCCGCCCGCGGCCACCCAGGCCAGCGCCTGCGCCGAGTAGGACGGGGTGAGCGCGACGTTGAACCCGCCGTAGCCGTAGAGGACGGTCGGCCGAGGGGTGTCCGGCTCGCCGGTACGCGAGACCACGAACAGGTGCACCGGCGTCCCGTCGCGCGAGGTGGCGTGCGTCTCCACGACGGTCACCTCCGGCACCTCGCCGGCCACCGGGGCGCGCTCGTCCTCGGTGAGCGCCGTCGGCTCGGCGGCGTCCCAGCGCAGCACCGACGGCGGGGTGGAGTGGTCGGTGTAGCCGACCCAGGCGATAGTGCCGCCCTCCGGCGGGGCGCTGACGCCGGAGACGCTGCCGACGCCCAGGCCGGTCACCTCCGCCAGCCGGCCGGACCCGTCGCCGGCCCAGACCGAGACCCGGTCGGTGGCGTCGACCGAGTGGACGGCGAGCACCTGCAGCGAGCCGTCGGCACCGTCGACCAGCGCGACGTCGGACAGCACGCCGTCCTCGGCCTGCGGGACGACGTCGGCCCACGCCTCGACCGCCCAGGTGGCCGGGTCGGCCGGGTCGGCGACGGCGAGCCGCCAGCGCGGTGTGCCGCGGTCGCTGAGCAGCCACAGCCGGCCGTCGCGGGCCACCCAGGCGGCGGTCTGCGCGTCGACGCCGACCTGGAGCTCCTGCAGGGGTGGGCGGGTGCTGGGTGCAGAGCTGGTCAGGTCGGCCAGCCAGACGTCGTCGCGCGGGGCGGTGCCGGCCGACGCGGAGACGACCAGCCAGCGGCCGTCGCGGCTGGTGCGCACGCCGTAGTAGTTGGTCGGGTCCAGACCCTCGCCGTGCACCAGGACGTCGTCGTCGGGGTCGGCGCCGACCCGGTGGCGCCACACCCGGCGGTGGAACTGCTCCTCGCCGGCGGGCACCTGGTCGGGTGCGAGGCGGCGGACGTAGAAGAGCTCCTCGCCGCCGGGCAGCCAGGCGACGGGGGAGTAGCGGCAGCGGTCGACCGGGCCGTCGAGCCGCTCGCCGGTGGCGACGTCGAGGACGTACAGCCGCGACTCCTCGTCGCCGCCGGTGGACAGCTGGTAGGCCAGCCGGTCGCCCTCCCACGACGGCGCCCAGGCGTCGAGCGTCGTCGTCCCGGAGGGGTCGACGGCCATCGGGTCGACCAGCACGCGCACGCTGCCGTCGGCCTCGCGCACCCGCAGGACGGCGTGCTCCTGGCCGGGGTCGCGGCGGGTGGAGAAGGCGCGGCCGCCGCGGTGCACCGGGACGCCGACGGCGCCGGCGTGCACCAGCCGCTCGAGCCGGGCGGCGAGGTCGGCCCGCAGGGGGAGGGCGCCGAGGACGTCGGCGGTGAGCGCGTCCTGGGCGGCGGTCCACGCCTGCGTCCGCGGGTCGTCGGGGTCCTCGAGCCAGCGGTAGGGGTCGGCCACGCGGTGACCGTGCAGGTCCTCGACCAGGTCGAGTCTCTCGGCGTCGGGGTAGCGCACCCGCACCACCGTAACGGCGCCCCCGTCGGCGCCCCGGCACCCTCCGGAATCGTTTCCCCGCGCGCCGGAGGCGCAGGTCAGGGCAGGATGGGCACAGCCCTGTGCGGCCGCCCCGGTACGGCGGTCCGGGGCGTCGGAGGTGATCCGTGTCGCGTTCCGCGTCCGGGTCGTCGCCGGCGGGCCACCCAGGTCCGCGGCGCGACCCCGTCCCCGTCCCCCGGCTGCCCGTGCCCTCGTCCGGCACGGCGTCGGCCACGCTGCTGCTCAACGCCACCTACGAACCCCTGTGCGTGGTCTCCAGCCGCCGCGCGATCGTCCTGGTCCTGGCCGAGAAGGCGGTCCCGGTGGACGACTCCGCGGAGGTGGTGCACGCCGAGCGGGTGGCCCTCGCCGTCCCGGTGGTCGTGCGGCTCACCCGCTTCGTGCGGGTGCCCTACCCCGCGCAGGTGCCCCTGTCCCGGCGGGCGGTGTTCACCCGCGACGGGCAGACCTGCGTCTACTGCGGCGGGTCGGCCACGAGCATCGACCACGTCGTCCCGCGCAGCCGCGGCGGCACGCACACGTGGGACAACGTGGTGGCCGCCTGCCGGAAGTGCAACCACACCAAGGCCGACCGGTCGCTGGCCGAGCTCGGGTGGAAGCTGCCACACCCGCCGCGGACGCCGAGCGGCGCGGCCTGGCGGCTGCTCGGTGCACGCACCGTGGACCCCCGCTGGCGGGAGTGGCTGGGGATGCCGGAGAGCGTCTCCGCATGAGGGAGGACCCCGTCCTCCCCGTCCGTCGCAGGCCCGGGCCGGGCCCCTGGACGGGGCCGGCGAGCGGCCGGAGGAGGACCCCGTGACCTCCGCGGGCACCGCCCGGCGGCTGTGGGCGCTGGGCGAGCCGTACCACGCGGTCACCTACTTCGCCGACGAGGCGCGGTCCGCGGCCGGGGAGGCCGGGCTGTCCGGCTTCTGGGCCACGTACTTCGCGCTGCGCGCCGCGCCGCTCGGGCCGGTGGGGCCCGCGGTGGTCACGGCGGCGTTCTACAACTTCGCGCCGTCGTTCGTCGCCCGCCGGGTGCCCGGCGTCTGGTCGGCGGTGACGCCGGAGCAGGCGCTGCGCGTCCGGCTCGCCGCCGTCGACGCCGTCGTGCGCCGGGTGCTGGGCGAGTGGGCGTCCTCGGCCGAGGCCGCGGAGGCCGCGGAGCTGGCGCGCATCGCCGCCGAGGCGGTCGACCTGCCGGGCCGGCCGCTGGCGGCGGCGAACGCGGCGGTGGCCGAGCCGGACGAGCCGCACCTGGCGCTGTGGCAGGCGCTCACCACGCTGCGGGAGCACCGCGGCGACGGGCACAACGCGGCGCTGCTTGGCCGGGAGGTGTCCGGCGTCGGCGCGCACGTGCTGGTGGCCGCCGCCGGCCGGGTCGACCGGGCGTGGCTGCAGAAGGCGCGCGGCTGGGGCGACGACGCGTGGGCGGCCGCCGCCGACGAGCTCGCCCGGCGCGGCTGGCTCGACGGCAGCGGACCCGACGACGTGGAGCTGTCCGCGGAGGGCCTGGCGATGGTCACCGCGATCGAGGCCGACACCGACCGCCTCGCGCTCGGCCCGTGGCGGACGCTCGGCGACACGCGCTGCGACCGGCTCGCCGAGCTCCTCGTGCCGCTGCGCCGCGCCGTCGTCGCCGCCGGTCTCTTCCCCGACCGCAACCCGATCGGCGTCCCGCCCGAGGCCGACTGAGTCGACTCCGGATCGTCACTCGGACGGAGGGTCGCTCTCGGGTGCTTCGACGTCCTCCGACACCGCGGAGGTCGGCACGCCCATCACCGACGGGTCTTCGTGCAGCGCCTCGCTGATGACTCGCACGTGAGCCACAGCCTGCTCGAGGAGCGACTCCACGACGGCGTCGCGAGGTGCTCCCAGCGGTATCCCGAGAGGTCTCGTGACTCCCAGCGCATCCAGTCGCTCTCGCCGGGCGGACACGACGGCCCGATCGGCCCGAGTGGGTCTGGTGTAGAACCGCCCCGCCCAGACGGGACTGGGGAAGCTGGCTGAAGCGAATCCCGCCGAGTCGTCACGTGGATCGCCGGGCACTGTCGCCCAGTGGTCAGGGCTGTAACCCACCCAGAACTGGTGGTGCAACACCGTGATCGTGACCGTCGGATCGGTGTCCCAACCGCGTGAGCGCGTCAACGAGTCGTAGCGGACCTCTTCCTCGTCCAGGCGGGTCTTCAGCTTGTCGCAGAGGTCTCGGGCGATGCTGACCACCTGCTGCACCATGCGACCTGTCGCCACGTCTTGCACGGATGCCGTGAAGGGAACGAAGTCACTGACCCCGACGAGGGCGGCGTCCAGGGCCAGCAACTCCGTGAACGGCCGCCCGGAGCGGTCGAGGACCCCGTTGAGCAACTGGGACCAGGACAGCACCACGACCGTCCGAGTGTCGGCATGGCCCGTGTAGCTGCCGGTGGAAGAGCTCAGACGGACACCCAGCTGCTCGCGGACCTGTACCGCCAAGGCGTCGACCAACGGTTCACGCGTGACCAGGACGAGAGAGCCATCGGCGTCGAGTTGCTCGAGGTATCGCGGCGCTTGGTCCTCCGAGGTGAGCGCTGAGTCCACCTTGGTCTCGACGATGCACCGGGGAGACCCCTTCGAGGTGACGAGGAAGTCCCGGTAGGACTTCTTGCCCGTGACCGGATCCTGTTCGTACGCCTCTCGCTCGACGACGCAGTCATCGAGCGAGAGGCCGGTCACCGATCCGAGGAAGGCGAGGAAGGCGCAGCGCATCTCGGGGTGAGCGTCCAGTAGTGCCTTGAGGACGTTGTTGGTGCTGACCTCCGGGCTGCCGGAGGAACGGATCAGATAGCGCAGTGCCTCATGCGCCGGTGCATCAACCATCGTCACTCCTCGATGCGGTGAGCGGTGTCTCCGACAGCGGTGTTCCGTTCAGGTGACGCGGGCGCGCTCCTCGGGGTAGGCGGCCCAGCCGCCGTCCTCGAGCAGGGCGCGGAACCGGTCGACGGCGTCCCAGACGTCGACGAACCGCGTGTACAGCGGCGCGGGGCCCAGGCGCACGCGGTCGGGCGTGCGGAAGTCCGGCACCACCCCGCGGTCGACCAGGGCCCGGGTCAGCTGCCAGGCGTGCGGGTGGGCGAGCGTGACGTGCGACCCGCGCCGCGCCGGGTCGCGCGGGCTGGCCAGCGCCACGCCGTGCGGCACCAGGTGCGCGTCGGCGAGGTCGACCAGCAGCCCGGTCAGCGCCCGCCCCTTCGCCGCCAGCCGGTCGGTGCCGGCCTCGGCCACCAGGCGCGCGCCCACCTCGACCGCCGCGGCGGCGAGCACCGGCGGCGTCCCGGTGGCGAACCGCCCGACGCCGGGCACCGGGTCGTAGGCCGGTCCCATGGCGAACTGGTCGCGCTGGCCGAACCAGCCCCAGATCGGCTGGCGCAGCGTCTCCTGCAGCTCACGCCGCACGAAGAGGAACGCCGGCGCGCCCGGCCCACCGCCCAGGTACTTGTACGTGCACCCGACGGCGAGGTCGACGCCGCTCGCGGTCAGGTCCAGCTCCACCGCGCCCGCCGCGTGCGAGAGGTCCCAGACGACCAGCGCCCCGGCGTCGCGGGCCGCCGCCGTCACCGCCGCGACGTCGGCCAGCGCGCCCGAGCGGTAGGCGACCGCGGACAGCACGACGACGGCGACCCGCCCGTCCAGCGCCGCCGCGAGCACCGCCGGGTCCAGGCCCTCGTCGACGTCGGCGGGCACCTCCCGCACGGTCATGCCGCGGGCGGCGGCGACCCCGGCGACGACGTACCGGTCGGTGGGGAAGTCGTCGGCGCAGCAGACCAGCACGTCCCGGCCCGGGCGGGCGTCGGCCGCGGCGACGAGCAGCTTGTAGAGGTCGACGGTGGTCGAGTCGCTGAGCAGCACCTCGCCGGGCCGGGCACCGAGGACGCCGGTGCCGATGACGTCGCCGACCCGCGTGCCGACGTCGATCCACGACGACCACGACCCGACCAGCCCGCGGCCCCACTCCTGCTCGGCCACCCGCGCCAGCGCCGCCGGGGTGTCGACGGGCATCCGGCCCAGCGAGTTGCCGTCCAGGTAGAGCAGGCCGTCGTCGACGCCGGCGAAGCGGGCGCGGAACCCGGCCAGCGGGTCGGCGTCGTCGAGGGCCTCGGCGTGCGCGCGGGAGAGGGACACGGCGACGTGTCTACCGGGCGGGGCTACCGTCGCCGCCCGTGACCGGTACGCAGGTGCACGAGCTCACCGCGCTGGAGCAGGCGGCCGCCGTCCGGGACCGGACGGTCAGCCCCGTCGAGCTGGTGGAGGCGGCCCTCGCCCGCGTCGAGGCCCTCGACGCCGGCCTGGGCGCCTTCGTCACCGTCACGCCCGAGCGGGCGCTGGCCGCGGCGGCCGAGGCCGAGGCCCGGGTGCTCCGCGGCGGCGACCTGCCGCCCCTGCTCGGCGTGCCGACGGCGATCAAGGACCTCAACAACACCGCCGGCGTGCGCACCACCTTCGGCTCCGCGGTGTTCGCCGACTTCGTGCCCCAGGTCGACGACGCCGTCGTCACCAAGCTCGCCGCCGCCGGGACGATCAGCCTGGGCAAGACCAACACCCCGGAGTTCGGCTACCCCTGCTACACCGACAACGACCTCGCCGGCCCCGCCCGCTGCCCGTGGGACCCCACCCGGCTGGCCGGCGGGTCCAGCGGTGGCGCGGCGGTGGCGGTCGCCGCCGGCATGGTGCCCTTCGCCCAGGGCAGCGACGGCGGCGGCTCGATCCGCATCCCGGCCAGCATCAACGGGCTGTTCGGCATCAAGCCGACCCGCGGGCGGATCAGCAACGGGCCGCTGGGCAGCGACGTCACCGGGCTGGGCACCAACGGGCCGCTGGCCCGCACCGTCCGCGACGCCGCCGCGATGCTCGACGCCATGGCCGGCCCGGTCACCGGCGACTTCGCCTGGGCGCCGCCGCTGCCGCCGGGGGAGACGTTCCTCGCCGCCGCGGACCGGCCGCCCGGGCGGCTGCGGATCGGCCGCGCGCTGGAGTCCCCGATGCCCGGCACGGTGCTGCAGCCCGAGGTGGCCGCGGCCCTCGACGACGCCACCGCGCTGCTCACCGACCTCGGGCACGAGGTGGTCGACGTCCCGCCCGGCCTGGTGGGCCCGGACGTGCTCGGCGCCTTCGAGCGGGTGTGGTCGCTGTCGGGGACCACGCTGCCGGTGCCGCCGGGCCGGGTGGGGGAGCTGCGGCCGCTCACCCGGGAGCTGCGCGCCCGCGGGCTGGCCCTGTCGGCGCAGGCGGCGATGGAGGCCCTGGGTGCCCTCCGGTTGTTCGCCCGCCGCTACGTCGAGGCCACCGACGGGTTCGACGTCCTCGTCGCCCCGGTGACGACGATGACGCCGCGGCCGCTGGGCTGGTTCGACGCCGACGGCGACGGCGCCGAGGACTTCGAGCGCAACAAGCGGTACGCCGCGTTCACCGCGCTCTACAACGTCACCGGCCAGCCGGCCGTCAGCGTTCCCCTGCACTGGACCGGCGACGGCCTGCCGGTCGGGACGATGCTCGTGGGGCGGCCCGCGGACGAGGTCACGCTGATCGCCCTCGCCGCCCAGCTGGAGCAGGCCCGGCCGTGGGCGCACCGCCACCCGCCGGGCTGGGACGCGTACGCATAGGTGATCACGGAGGGCGGTAGATTCCGGGCGTGACCGTCGTCGAGACCCTGCTCGTCTTCCTCGTGGCCCCGCTGGCGGTGTTCGTCCTCCTGTGGGCGCTGACCTACCTGCCGGGCGGGCGCAAGCGCCAGGGCGTCCGGTACAAGCCGGGTCAGCCCTGGGAGCACGAGCCGGTCTGGTACGAGCCGCAGCCGAAGGACGCCCCGACGCACGCCGCCGGCCAGGGCGACACCCAGGCCGTCGGGTCCTCGCTGTACGGCGAGACCGCGTCCACCGGGTCCGGCCACGGCGGCTCCGGGACCACCACCGGCTCGCACGTGATCGCCGGCGGCTCGCACGGCGCGACCGCCGTCTCCGCCGGTGCGCCGGCCCCGTCCGCCGGCGGCCCGCTCGGCGGCGCCCGCGGCACCTGGTGACCGCCCTCGTGACACCCATCCACCTCGCGACCGCCTCAGGAGGCCGGCGATGACCCGCGTCTTGGACGCCGACGCCCACGACACCGGGACGGTCGACACCGCGCCCAACCGGGCCGACGAGGGCTACGACACGATCTTCAGCTACCGCGAGCTGGCGCGGCTCGACGAGGCGCTGACGATGTCCTCGCGCGAGACCGGCCTGCGGTTCACGCTCTACATCGGCGACCTCGGGCCCAAGACCCGCATCCGCGCCGAGGAGCTGCACGCCCGCGGCGGCGACCCGGCCGAGTCCGTGCTGCTGGCCGTCTCGCCCGGGCAGCGGGTCATCGAGGTCGTCACCGGCGCCTCGGCCGCCCGCCGGCTGCCCGACCGGGCGTGCGCGCTCGCGGTGCTGTCGATGACGAACTCCTTCGCCTCCGGCGACCTCGTCGGCGGGATCGTCAACGGCCTGCGGCAGCTGTCCGACCAGGCCGGCCACCCCCGCGGCGCCCGCACGCACTGACGAAGGACCCCCTGCCCCCACCCACCCGCGAGCTGGCGGCGGGACCCTGCAGGGGGCCGGACGCCCCTGGTGGACGCGAGAGGCCCAGGACCCGGCGGGTCCTGGGCCTCCCGCGTCCAGCGGGTCAGGCGCCGGCGGCGGCGTCCCGCGCCCGGTTGCGCAGCGCGCGGGCGATGCCGTCGCGGCCCTCGGAGACCAGCCGGCGCAGCGGCGCCGGGTGCCCCTCCTGGCCGAGCCACCTGTCGGCGGCCTGCAGCGTCCGCTCCTCGACGACCGACGGGAACAGGTACTGCACGGCGTTCTTCGCGATCTCGCCGGGCCGGCGCGCCCACATCGGGCCGCACTCGGTGAAGTACCGGTCCACGTACTCCGCGGTGAGCTCCCGCTGCGCCGGGTGCCAGAAGCCCGCCACCAGCGCCTCGTGCACGGCGTTGGGGATCTCCGGGTCGTGGAACGCCCGGTGCCACGCCTCGGCCTTGGCCTCCGCGGTCGGGCGCAGCGCCCGCGCGGTCGCCGCGCGCCGGATCCCGGTGGCGGTGGCGTCCCGCTCGGCCTCGGCGTCGATCTCGGCGTCGCCGGCCGCGCCGATGGCCACCAGGCCGTTGAGGAACGCCCACCGGGCGTCGGCGTCGACGGTCAGGCCCTCGACGGTGCGGGAGCCGTCGAGCAGCCCGCGCAGCACCGCGGCGTGCTCCTCGGTGCGGGCCGCGGCGGCCAGGGTGCGCGACCACTGCAGCTGCTCGTCGCTGCCCGGCTCGGCCGACTCCAGCGCCTGCAGCGCCTTGTCCGCCAGCGCGGCCCACCCGGTCTCGGCCCACGCCGGGTCGGCGTACGAGGTCAGCGCGGACTGCACCCGGGCCAGCAGCGACTGCACCACGCTGATCTCGGTCTCGGCGTCGATGCCGGCCAGCACCAGCTGCACCCACTCGCGGGCGGGCAGCTCGGCGTCGCGGGTCATGTCCCAGGCGGCGGCCCAGCACAGCGCGCGGGCGAGGGGGTCCGGGACCGTGCCGATCGCCTCGCGCAGCGTGGCCAGCGAGCGGTCGTCGAGGCGGAGCTTGGCGTAGGTGAGGTCGTCGTCGTTGACCAGCACCAGGTCCGCCACCGGGTGCCCGGCCAGCTCGGCGACCTCGGTGCGCTCGCCGTCGACGTCCAGCTCGACCCGGGTGGTGCGGGTCAGCCCGTCCGGCCCGCGGTCGTACAGGCCCACGGCCAGCCGGTGCCGGCGCAGCACGGGGTGCTCGGGGACGGCGGTCTGCTCGATGGCGAACGAGGCGTAGCGGCCGTCGTCGGTGAGCTCGTACACCGGGCGCAGGGTGTTGACCTGGCTGGTCTCCAGCCACTGCGCCGACCACTCGGTGAGGTCGCGGCCGGTGGCCTCCGACAGCGGGTCGAGCAGGTCGGCCAGCGTCGTGTTGCCGTACTCGTGGGTGCGGAAGTAGCGGCGGATCCCGGCGAGGAACTCCTCCCGGCCGACGTAGGCCACCAGCTGCTTGAGCACCGAGGCGCCCTTGGCGTAGGTGATCCCGTCGAAGTTCACCTCGACGGCGGCCACGTCGACCATGTCCGCGGCGATCGGGTGGGTCGAGGGCAGCTGGTCCTGCGCGTAGGCCCAGGCCTTCTCGGTGTTGGCGAACGTCGTCCAGGCGGTCGTGTACTCGGTGGCCTCGGCCTGGCACAGCGTGGAGATGTAGGTGGCGAAGGACTCGTTGAGCCACAGGTCGTCCCACCAGCGCATGGTCACGAGGTCGCCGAACCACATGTGCGCCAGCTCGTGCAGCACCGTCTCGGCGCGCCGCTCGTAGCGCGCCCGGCTGGTCCGCGACCGGAAGACGTAGTCCTCCAGCACGGTGACCGCGCCGGCGTTCTCCATGGCGCCGGCGTTGAACTCCGGCACGAACAGCTGGTCGTACTTGTCGAACGGGTACGGGTAGTCGAACACCCGCTGGAAGAACTCGAAGCCCTGCTTGGTGACCCGGAACAGCTCCTCCGGGTCCAGGTGCTTCGCCAGCGACGCGCGGCAGTACAGCCCGAGCGGGACGTCCTCGTAGCAGTCGGTCACCCGCGCGTAGGGGCCGGCGATCAGCGCGACCAGGTAGGTCGACAGCCGCTTGGTCGGCTCGAAGTGCACCAGCTGCGAGCCCGCCGGCCCGGCCTCGATGGTGCGGCCGCCGGTGTTGGACACCACCTGCCAGTCGAACGGCGCGACGACGTGCACCTCGTAGGTGCCCTTGAGGTCGGGCTGGTCGAAGCAGGCGAACACGCGCTTGGCCTCGGCCGGCTCGAAGTGCGTGTAGAGGTAGACGTGCCCGTCCTCGGGGTCCTCGAAGCGGTGCAGGCCCTCGCCGGTGTTGGAATACCGGCAGTCGGCGTCGACGACGAGCGTGTTGTCGGCGGCGAGGTCGGGCAGCGGCAGGCCGCCCTCCTCGGTGTAGGTGGAGACGTCGAGCTCGACCCCGTTGAGCGTGGCGGACCGGACGGTCTCGGCGACCAGGTCGACGAACGAGGCGGCGCCGGGCTCGCGGCAGGTGAACCGCACCGTCGTCGTCGAGCGGAAGGTCCCGCTGCCCGGTCGCCCCTCACCGTCGGTGAGGTCGAAGCGGAGGTCGTAGCTGTCGACGTCGAGCAGGCGGGCGCGGGCGGCGGCGTCGTCGCGGGTCAGGTTGGGTACGGCCACGCCCGGCAGCCTGCCACGGACGGCCGACACGCCCGCAGGGCACCGGGAACAAGCGGCCGGACGGGGCACTTGGCAGCGGGCAGTGGCCGGAGGTGCGACCCCGGCCCCGAGGACGACGGACCAGAGGAGAGCGATCGATGACCGAGGCAGTGCAGAGCGCCCCGACCAGGGCCCGGGTGGACTTCTGGTTCGACCCGCTGTGTCCCTGGGCCTGGCTGACCAGCCGCTGGGTCCTGGAGGCGGCGAAGGTGCGCGACATCGACCTGCACTGGCACGTCATGTCACTGGCGGTGCTCAACCGCGGGCGCGACCTGCCGGAGGAGTACCAGAAGATGATGGAGCAGGCGTGGGGCCCGGTGCGGGTCGCGATCGCCGCCGCCGAGAAGCACGGCGACGAGGTCCTCGGGGACCTCTACACGGCCATGGGCACGCTGCGGCACCACGAGGGCAGGGAGCTCGACGAGCTGATCGCCCCCGCGCTCGAGCGCGTCGGCCTGCCGGCCGAGCTGGCCGAGGCCGCGACCTCCACCGACCACGACGAGGCGCTGGAGAAGAGCCACCACGCCGGCATGGACCCGGTCGGCGACGACGTGGGCACCCCGGTCATGCACATCGACGGCGTCGCGTTCTTCGGCCCGGTCATCAGCCGGGTGCCCACGGGCGAGGACGCCGGGCGGGCCTTCGACGGCGCCGTGCTGCTGGCCAACCTGCCGGACTTCTGGGAGCTCAAGCGGACCCGCACGTCGGGCCCGGACATGGACTCGGTGCCGGCCGACGCCCTGGAGCTGGAGAACAGCTGAGCCCGCCCGTGCACTTCCGCGGACCCGCACCGGGCGGGTCCGCGGAAGTGCACGGCTGGCATGCTGCCGGGCGTGCCGCGACCGACCCGCCAGCGCATCCTGATCACCGGCGCCAGCTCCGGGCTGGGCATGGGCATGGCCCGCCGCTTCGCCGCGCGCGGCCGGGACCTCGCGCTGGCCGCCCGCCGCGAGCACCTGCTGGAGGAGCTGCGCGACGAGCTGCTCGCCGCGCACCCCGGCATCCGGGTGGTCACCGCGGCCCTCGACGTCGACGACGCGACGGCCGTGGCCGAGGGCGTCCCGGCGCTGGCCGCGGAGCTGGGCGGCGTCGACCGGTTCGTCGCCAACGCCGGCATCGGCAAGGGCGCGTCGGTGGGCACCGGCGCCGGCTGGGCCAACCGCGCGACGCTGTTCACCAACGTCCTCGGCACCCACGCCCAGTGCGAGGCCGCCGTCGAGCTGTTCCGCGCGCAGGGGTCGGGCCACCTCGTCGTCGTCAGCTCGGTCGCCTCGGTCCGCGGGATGCGCGGCACCCGCACCGCCTACGGCGCCAGCAAGGCCGCGCTCAACGCGCTCGCCGAGGGCATCCGGTCGGACCTGCTCGGCACCGGCATCCGGGTCACCACGGTGCTGCCCGGCTACATCGAGACCGACATCAACGTCGGCCGCCGCGGCCCGTTCACCGTCGACCTCGACACCGGCGTCGACGCCCTCGTCGCCGCGATCGAGCGGGAGCCGGTGCGGGCCTACGTGCCCGAGTGGCCGTGGCGGCCGGTGTCGGCGCTGCTGCGCGTGCTCCCGCTGCCGGTGGTGCGCCGCCTCACGTGAGGCGGGAGGCGGCGGCCCGCATCGCCGCCTGGTCGTAGGGGCCGCGGTCCAGCCGGCCGGCGCGGACGGCGGCCAGCACCGCCAGCAGCTCCTCGCGCTGGGCGCCGACGAAGTCCGCGTCCACCACCGCGCCGTGGCCGGGGACGACCGGCCCGCGGGCCAGCGCGTGCAGCCGGCCCAGCGTCGCGGGCCACTCGGCCGGGAAGGCGTCCTCGAACGCCGGCGGGGCGCCCTCCTCGACCAGGTCCCCGGCGAAGACGGTGCCGTCCTCCACCTCCACGACCAGGTCGTGCCCAGTGTGCCCGCGGCCGAGGAAGCGCAGCACCACCTCGACGCCGCCCACGTCGAGCACCGCGACGTCGTCGACCAGCGCGTCCGGCGGGTCCAGCGGCGCCCGCCGCACCTGCGCCGCGGCCTCGTCGTCCCCGGCCGCCAGCAGCTCCGCGACCCGGGCCGCGCGCTGCGCCTCGCCGGTCGCCAGCAGGTCGGCGGCGCAGCCGCGCGTGCCCCACACCGTCGCCGGCCGGAACGCGGCGTTGCCGAAGCAGTGGTCGTAGTGGGCGTGGGTGTTGACCACGGTCCACGGGTGCGGGGTCACCCGGCGCACGGCGGCGGCGAGGTCGGCGGCCTCGGCGGGGGAGGAGCGGGTGTCGACGACGAGGCAGGCGCCGTCGCCGACGACCAGCCCGCAGTTGAGGTCCAGCGACCCGTGCCGGCGGACGAAGACGCCGTCGGCGACCTCGGTGAACGTCACCAGCAGATCCGCATCGGCCGGCCGCGGGCGTCGAGCGAGCCGTCGCCCACGCACTCCGCGGCGCCGTCGGCGATCCGCCGGGCCGACCACGCGGCGGCGCAGGCGTCGAGCGCGTCGACCGCCGGGATGCCTGCCGGCGCCTCGGACAGCGCGTCCATTACGTCCATGACCGGCTGGAGTGCGCGCAGGCGTTGCCCCTGGCCCCGGGCGCTCGCCTTCGGATCGCGCACGCGCTCGTCGAGGGCGCGGAACGCCAGCTCGGGGTGGACCTCGTGCACGCGGGGGTCAGACGGGTCGCCGAGGGCGTCGTCGAGGTCGCGGATGGAGCGCCTCAGCCGGAACGACTGCGCCGACAGCGAGCGCCCGCCGGTCGCAGCGATCGAGAGCTCACGGGCGTGCGCGTAGTCCCGCGCGGCCAAGACCGGGCGCACGGGGGCGGGGAACACCGAGCCGGCGGCGCCGCGGCCGCGCAGCTCGTCCCGCGCGGCGACGTCGCAGGTCCGCACACCGTCGTCGGACAGGCCGATGGGCATGTCGACGGCGACGACGTCGACGTCCGGCACCGCGAGGACCGCCGCGGCGTCGTCGAGGTGGAGCAACCGCACCGTGCGGCCGTCGAGCAGCGCGCCGACCCAGGCCCCGCGCCAGCCGTCCACCCCGAGCACCGCCACCACCCGACCCTGACAGACTCGGCGCATGCGCGTCTTCGTCGGCACCGACCACGCCGGGCTGGACTTCAAGGAGCACCTCAAGCAGGCGCTCACCGAGGCCGGGCACGAGCCGGTCGACTGCGGCGCCTTTGAGTACCACCCGCAGGACGACTACCCGCCGTTCTGCTTCGAGGTCGGCGAGCGCGTGGTCACCGAGCCGGGCAGCCTCGGCGTGGTCATCGGCGGCTCGGGCAACGGCGAGCAGATCGCGGCGAACAAGGTGCCCGGGGTGCGCGCGGCGCTGGTGTGGAACACCGAGACCGCCCAGCTCGCCCGGCAGCACAACGACGCCAACGTCGTCTCGATCGGCGCCCGCCAGCACTCGATCGAGGAGGCCACCGCGCTGGTGCTCGAGTTCCTCCGGACGCCGTTCAGCCACGACGAGCGGCACGTCCGCCGGATCGGGCTGATCCACGACTACGAGCAGAACCGGCACCGTCCCGCCGGCGGCCTCCCCACGCGCGGCGACGTAGTCTGACGATCAGAACTGGTCCGGGCAGAACGGGCTCACGGGCCAGGAGAACGCCGTGGCGGCCTGGGTGACCGCACCCGGGCTCACCTCGGTGACCCGGCCGGCCGCCTGCAGCGTGCCCAGCGAGACCCCGCCCAGGTAGGCCGCGGCCAGCGCCTCGACGTCGACGACCAGGTCGGGGTCGCCGTCGGTGGGGGCGCAGAACGCCCCGGCCGGGTGACCGCGCAGCCACCAGCGGCCGTCGTTCCACGGGCAGAACCGGTCGCGCACCTCGAGGACCATGTCGATCGGCGCCGGGTAGCGGCGCGCGGCCAGCGCCCGGCCGACGTCGACCAGCCGCAGCCACAGCCCGTCCAGCGGGCGCGCCTGCAGCGCGCGCGGGTCGGCCAGCAGGTGGCGCAGCGGGTCGTCGGCGGGCGCGTAGCCGGCCTCCACGGTCCGCACGAGGTCCAGGTCGAGCAGGTACCGCCACAGCGCCGCGTAGCCGGGGGTGCTGCGCGCCCGCACGTCCTCGACGACGACCGTGCCGTCGGCCAGGCCGTCGTCGGTCCACCGGGTGCGCACGCGGAACGCGGCGAAGCCGGTGACCTCGCCGTCGGCCTCGGTGTGCAGCACGTACCGGCGGGCGCCGGCGCCGCCGCGGCGCTCGGCCGGGTCGCGCAGCGCGCGCTCCCACCAGCGCCCGTCGCGCTCGAACGTGCCGGGCACCCAGCGGCGCAGCGCCTCGTGCACCCGCGCGGCGCCGGCCCGCCACGCCTCGGGGTCGGCCGGGGCCACCGTGCCGGTGCCCAGGTCGACGCCGGGGCGGAAGGCCATGTCGCGGGTGGAGCCGCGCAGGTTCCCGCGCTGCGTCGCGGGCGCGTAGCCGAAGCGGCCGTAGATCGAGCCCTCGGAGGCCCACAGCGCGGCCAGCGGCTCGCCCTGCTGCTCGTGCAGCTCGGTGAGCTGGCGGCGCATCATCGCGGTCAGCACACCCCGGCGGCGGTGGGTGGGGGAGACGGTCACCCAGGTGACGCCCGCGCACGGGACGACGGCGCCGGGCACGGTCACCTGCCGGCTGTAGATGCCGCCGGTGGCGGCGACCCGCCCGTCGCCGGCCCACAGCGACAGCGACCGGTCCAGCTCCGCCGTCGGCGGGACCCGCTCGGTGAAGTCGCCGATCGGGTCGTCGCCGAAGACCTCGAGCATCGCCCGGCTGAAGGCGGGCCACTCCTCGGCGGTGACGGGGCGGAGGTCGGCGGGATCGGTCACGCCTGGTGTCTACCGGGCGGGGACGGCGGCCCGCGACCGCGTTCAGCCGCGGAGGTAGGCCAGGGTCGCCATGACCCGGCTGTTGCGGTCCTCGTCGGGCGCGAGGCCGAGCTTGGCGAAGATCCGCTGGGTGTGCTTCTCCACCGCGCCCGGGGTGACCACCAGCTGCCGGGCGATCGCGGTGTTGGAGTGGCCCTCGGCGATCAGCCCGAGCACCTCGCGCTCGCGCGGGGTGAGCCGGCGCACCGGGTCGTCGGCGCGGCGGCGGGCGAACAGCTGGGCGACCACCTGCGGGTCGAGCACGGTGCCGCCGGCCACCACCTCGGCGAGCGCGGAGAGCAGCTGGTCGAGGTCGGTCACCCGGTCCTTGAGCAGGTAGCCGGCGCCGCCGCGGCCGTCGGCGAGCAGCTCGTCGGCGTAGGCCACCTCGACGTACTGCGACAGCACCAGCACCGCCGTCCCGGGCACCGCCCGGCGCACCTCGACGGCGGCGCGCAACCCCTCGTCGGTGTGCGTGGGCGGCATCCGCACGTCGACGACGGCCACGTCGGGCCGGTGCTCGCCCACGGCGCGCACCAGCGACGGGCCGTCGCCGACCGCGGCCACCACGGTGGTGCCCGCCTCCTCGAGCAGCCGGACCAGCCCCTCGCGGAGCAGGACCGAGTCCTCGGCGAGCACCACCCGCAGCGGCCGGCCGTCCGGGGTCAGGCCCACGGCAGCTCGGCGGTGGTCCGGGTCGGGCCGCCGAGCGGGCTGTCGACGGCCAGCGCGCCATCGACGGCGCGCAGCCGGTCGGCGAGCCCGGCCAGGCCGTGCCCGGGCACCAGCAGCGCCCCGCCCTCGCCGTCGTCCTCGACGACGACCCGCAGCACGTCGCCGGCCCGCCGCACCTCGACCCGGCACACGCCGGCCCCGCTGTGCTTGGCCACGTTGGCCAGCGCCTCGCTGACGACGAAGTAGGCGGTGTTCTCCGTGACCGGCGCCGGCCGCTCGTCGGGCAGGTCGACGGCGAGCTCCACCGGCACCGGCGAGCGGGCGGCCAGCGCGGCCAGCGCCGCCGGGAGGCCGCGGTCGGCGAGCACCGGCGGGGCGATGCCGCGGGACAGCGCCCGCAGCTCCTCCAGCGCCTCCCTGGCGAGGACGCCGGCCTCGGCCAGCGTCGTGCGGGCGGCGGCGGGGTCGCGCTCGAGCTGGCGCTGGGCGCGGGAGAGGTCCATGCCCAGGCGGACGAGGTGCTGCTGCGGGCCGTCGTGGATGTCGCGCTCCAGCCGGCGCAGCGCCACCGCCTCGGCGGCGACGGCGGCGTCGCGGCCGCGGGAGAGCCGGCCGATCTCGGCCTGGGTGGCGGCGCGGGAGGTGAGCAGCACCCGGCCGAGCTGCGCCTGCAGCAGCGCGACCGCCCGGACGGCGAAGGGGAGCACGGCCGCGGCGACCAGGCCGATCGCCGTGTAGCCGACGATCCGCAGCGGGGTGCCGCCGTCGAAGCCGAGCAGCTCGAACAGGTCCTCGTTGCCCTCCTGCGGCAGCGCCCAGTCCCACAGCCCGTAGGTGATCCCGCCGAGCGCGAGCGCCCAGAACGTGACCGTGACGACGAAGGCCAGGACGGCGAGCGGGAACCGGACGACGGCGTGCAGCACGTCGAGCCAGGACTGCGGGTCGCGCAGCGGGGTCAGCAGCCGGCGCACCCGGCCGCCGTCGGGGGTCAGGTAGGCCGGGCGGGGGACCGGGTGGCCGAGCACCGCGGGCAGCTGCGCCCGCTCGAGCGCGGCGAACCCGCGGGCGGCGAGCAGGGTGAGCGCGAGGACAGCGAGGCCGACCCAGACCACCACGGTGCCGACGCCGACGGCGACGCCGGTCACGGCGACGACGAAGGCGGCGATCCCGACCGGCAGCGACAGCAGCGCGTAGCCGGAGTCGACGAGCAGCCGGCGCAGGAGGCCGGCGTGCGGTGGGGCGGCGGTCGCGGAGGGCATCACGAGGGTGTCGGTGGTCATGCAGCGAGCCTGCTGGCGCGGGGGCGCCCGGCCGATCCCGTCAGCCGGTCGATCCGCTGTCGGGCTGGCCCGACACCCGCTGCGCTGCTCATGTCGCCGGCGATGCTCCCGGTCACGGCGGGCCGGTGTCCAGCGTCCTGGCTAGTGTCGGGCGCGATCCCGAGCGCGCCGACGGCGCCGTGCCCCCGCGCGGCCGCGTGCCCGGCTGGACGGAGGTCGCCCGTGCGCCCGAGGTCGGTACCCGTCGCGCTCAGCGCGCTCCTGCTGGCCGCCGGCTGCACGGCGTCCACCGCCGCGGAGGAGGACGGGGGCGGCACCGCCCCGGTCGCGACCTCCGCACCGGACCAGCGGCTGACCGTCGTCGCCGACGCCGAGCCCGCGGCGTCGGCCGTCAGCGCCAGCCGCGCGCTGTTCGACGAGGCCGGCGTGGTCGTCGTCGCCCCCGAGGGCGACCGGGCGGCGACCCTGCTCGGCGCCTCGGCCGCGGTCGGCCTGGGCGTGCCGCTGCTGCTGGACCCCGAGGGCGAGGACGCCGACGCTGCCGTCGCCGAGGAGATCGGCCGGCTGGGCGCGCGCACGGTCCTCGCCGTGGGCGCCGACACCGCACCCGGCGACGCCGACGTCGTCGGCGTCCCGGCCGGTGCCGAGGCGGTCGCCGCCGCCACACGCCTCGACCTCGCCGACGCCGACCCGGTGCCGGCCGACGGCGAGGCGGCCGCGGTCGCGGCGCTCGACCCCGACCGACCCGCGGCCCTGCGCCCCGAGGAGGACGGCGCCGCGGCCGAGGGCGAGGCCGACGGCGAGCTGCCCGCGGTCACCCGCGCCGAGCCGCTCGAGGGCACCGTCGTCCTGGCCGACGGCGACCCGGGGTCGCTGGCCGGCGTCGCCACCGCCCGGGCCGCCGGCGCGCGCGTGCAGGTGACCGGCGGGCAGACCGACCCGCGGGGGTCGGCCGACGCGGTCGAGGCGGTGTCCGGCGCGGAGACCGTCGTCGCCCTGGGCGCGGGGTTCGGCGCGGAGGACGGCCTGGACTGGAAGGTGGAGACCGCGGCGACCGGCACCCAGCTGCCCGGCGGCGGGCAGACGCTGTTCCCGCAGCACTTCATGGTGGCGCTCTACGGCCACCCGGGCACCGGCGCGCTCGGCGTGCTCGGCGAGCAGGACGTGCAGGCGAGCGTCCAGCGGGCCCGCGACCACGCCGCGCCCTACGAGTCGCTGGTCCCCGACGCCACCGTCGTCCCGGCCTTCGAGATCATCGCCACGGTCGCCTCGGAGTTCCCGACCGACGGCAACGACTACTCCTTCGAGGCGCCGCTGGAGCAGATCCGCCCGTGGGTGGAGGCCGCGGGGGAGGCCGGCCTCTACGTCGTCCTGGACCTGCAGCCCGGGCGCACCGACTTCGTCACCCAGGCCGAGCTGTACCGGCCGCTGCTGGAGCTGCCGCACGTCGGGCTGGCGCTGGACCCCGAGTGGCGGCTGGCGCCGAACCAGGTGCACCTGACGCAGATCGGCTCGGTCGGCATCGACGAGGTGAACCGGGTGGTGACCTGGCTGGCCGACCTCACCCGCGAGAACCGGCTGCCGCAGAAGCTGCTCGTGCTGCACCAGTTCCGGGTGGACATGATCCCCGGCCGCGAGCAGGTCGACCTGTCCCGCGACGAGGTCGCCGTCATGGTGCACGCCGACGGGCAGGGCCCTCAGGGGAGCAAGCAGGACACGTGGCGGGTGCTGCACGGCATCGGCCCCGAGGGGCTGGCCTGGGGCTGGAAGAACTTCTACGACGAGGACTCGCCGATGCTCACGCCCGAGGAGACGATCGCGCAGGTCTCCCCGCGGCCCCAACTCGTCACCTACCAGTAGTCCCCCGGTGAACGGTCACCGGCGCTCGGGTGCCGGCTTCCCGGGCACCTCGACCGCGCCGGTCGTCCACGAGGAGCAGCAGGAGATCCGCCAGCCGCTCGTCGACCGGGCGCAGTCCGAGGGCGTCATCGACCCCGCACGGTCCGCCGTCGCGAACTGGCGGCGGGTCCGCACCGGCGAGCCGCTGGCGCCCTGACGCACCCGTCCCACCCGCACTCGACCGCCCAGACGGAGCCCTTGGGCGGGGCGGTCGGTGTCCGGGACGGTCAGCCCGCCGGGGACTCCCGTTCCGTCGGTCCTCCGTGGTGGACTACCGCCCGTCGACGGGGATGGCGACCGAGGAGAGGTGGTCCGCGTGACCAGCGTGCTGACCGGGGTGTCCGACGAGCTCGACCCGCGACTGCTCGAGCACCGGCGGGAGCTGACCGGCTACTGCTACCGGATGCTGGGGTCGTCCTTCGACGCCGACGACGCGGTGCAGGAGACGCTGGTGCGGGCGTGGAAGAGCTTCGGCTCGTTCGAGGGCCGCTCCTCGCTGCGCTCCTGGCTGTACCGGATCGCCACCAACGTCTGCCTCGACCAGCTCTCCGGGCGGCAGCGCCGGGCCCTGCCCATGGACCTCTCCGGCTCGCCGTGGTCGCCGGTCGAGGCGTCCCTGGCCGCCAAGCGGCCGGCCGATGCCTGGGTCGAGCCGGTCCTCGACCGCGCGGTCCTGCCCGAGGACGGCGACCCGGCCGAGCATGCGGTGGCGCGTGAGTCGGTGCGGCTGGCCTTCGTGGCGGCGCTGCAGCACCTGCCGCCGCGGCAGCGCGCCGTCCTCCTGCTACGCGACGTGCTGCGCTGGCACGCCGACGAGGTCGCCGCCCTGCTCGAAACCACCGTCGCCTCGGTCAACAGTGCCCTGCAGCGGGCCCGCGCCACGCTGGCGGCCATGGGCGGCACCCCGGAGGAGCGGCCGCTGGACACCGACCACCGCGAGCTGCTGGACCGCTACCTGGACGCCTTCGAGCGCTACGACATCGACGCCTTCGTCGCCCTGCTGCACGAGGACGCCACCCAGCACATGCCGCCGTTCGAGATGTGGCTGGGCAGCGCCGCCGACATCGGCACCTGGATGCTCGGCCCGGGCAGCGGCTGCCGGAACTCCCGGCTGCTGCTGACCGAGGCCAACGGCAGCCCGGCGGTGGCGCAGTGGCGCCCCACGGACGACGGCGGCCACACCCCGTGGGCGCTGCACGTCCTGGAGATCGAGGACGGCCGGATCCGGCACATCACCAGCTTCCTCGACCTCGACAACGACCTGTTCGCCCGGCTCGGCCTGCCGCTCACCCCGGACGCGGCGCCCGCCGCCGGCTGACCTCCCGCCCGCCTCCACCGCCGCCTCCCACCCACCCGGGTCGGGGGGCGGCGGCGCGTCGAGGGGTTGCCCCCAGTACCCCCGGGGGGTATACATGGCGGCACCGACGGAGGAGGGGACATGCACAGCGACCACGTCCACCGGATGCCCACCACGGATCGGCACGCGGGCCACGGGAGGAACGCCGTTCCCTGGGCCGCGGCGGTGCAGGCCACGCTGCACTGCCTCACCGGCTGTGCCATCGGCGAGGTCCTCGGGATGGTCATCGGGACCAGCCTGGGCCTGTCCACCTGGGCCACGGTCGCCCTGGCCGTCGCGCTGGCCTTCGTCTTCGGCTACGCCCTGACGATGCGCGGTGTCCTGCGCGCGGGCCTGACGTTCCGCCGGGCGCTGCGGGTGGCGCTGGCGGCCGACACCGTCTCGATCGCGGTGATGGAGCTGGTCGACAACGCCGTCCTGGTCGGCGTCCCGGGTGCGATGGAGGCCGGCGTCGGCTCGGCGTTCTTCTGGCTGTCCCTGGCCGCCGCCCTCGCGGTGGCGTTCGTCGTCACCCTGCCGGTCAACCGCTGGCTGATGGGGCGCGGCCTCGGCCACGCCGTCGTCCACGCCCACCACTGACCGCCTCCGGCGGCCCCGTGCCGCCGCGGTGCGAGGCCGCCGGAGGGCGCGGCCGAGGATGGGGCCCGTGAAGATCTACGTGTCGTCGGACATGGAGGGCACCGCGGGTGTCGTCGACTGGGCGCAGTGCCGCGGCCCGGGTGGGGAGTACGAGCACTACCGGCGGATGCTGCAGGACGAGGTGAACGCGGCGATCGCGGGCGCGATGGACGCCGGCGCCACCGAGTTCCTCGTCAACGACTCGCACTCGACGATGCAGAACCTGCGGCCCGGCGAGCTGCTCGGCAACGCCCGCTACCTCGCCGGCCGGCACAAGCCGATGTACATGATGGAGGGGCTGGACGGCTCCTTCGACGCCGTCTTCCTCGTCAGCTACCACGGCTCGATGTCCGGGCCGGCCTCGGTGCTGTCGCACACCTACAACCCGGCGGCGGTCGCCCGCGTGCGGCTGAACGGGCTCGAGGTGGGGGAGTCGGGCATCAACGCGCTGGTCGCCCTCGGCCACGGCGTGCCGGTCGTGCTGGTCACCGGCGACGAGACGACGGCCGAGGAGGCGCGCGCGGTGTGCCCGGGGATCGAGGCCGCCGTGGTCAAGCGGTCGGTCACCCGGTTCGCGGCCGAGAGCCTGCACCCGGCCGAGGCGTGCGCGCTCATCCGCGAGCGGGCGGCCGCCGCCGTGCGGGGCCTGTCCGCCGCCGGCCTCCCGGCGATCGAGCTGCCGGCGACGCTGGAGGTCACCTTCCGGAACGCGGACCTGGCCGAGCTGGCCTGCCGGGTCGTCGGGGTCGAGCGCACCGGGACCCTCGACGTCCGGATCGCCGACGACGACCCGGTCGCCCTCTACCGGACGTTCGTCACCGTCGTGCTGCTCACCCGCGGGTTCACCGACTGAGCGGCGTCCGGCAGGGCTAGATGCGGGTCAGCCAGACCACCGGCGGTCGGGCGCGCCGCGCGGCGAAGGCGTCCAGTTGCGCCCGGCCCGGGCGGCAGCCGCCCGGGCAGTCGAACTCCACGGCCTGCCCGTCGACCCACCCGACGGCCGCCGGCCGCCGGCAGATCGGGCAGTCCTCCCACGTGACCCGCTCGCTGGCTTCCACGATGTCGCCTCCCGGTCCCGGCGACCTGCCCGGGGAACGGGAGAGGACCTGGGCACGCTGTTCGAACCAGGGCCCCTCTGCGGAACGACCGTAACCGGGCGTGTCCGGCACGAAACGGCCTCTGGACGGACGGCCTGTTCCGGTTCGCCGGGGTGCCGGTCGAGGAGAGCGGGTGACGGGAATCGAACCCGCATGGCCAGCTTGGAAGGCTTAGCGCTTCAAGGGCCATCCTGGCTGCTCAGGGCCAAGTCAGCCGGATGCCGTGCCTTCCGCGTGCCTCAGCGCCACACATGGCGGCCGGAAGCGCGGCTCCTTGCTGTTGTGAACTGCCCCCGTGGGCTGGACACCTCCAGACTTGGCAGCAGCCAGGGAGGAGGCCCGGTTGGGGAGGGTCAACAAGTACTCCGAGGAGTTCCGCCGGCAGCCGGCGATGCTCGTGGTGGACGGCCGCCGGCCGGTCCGTGAGGTCGCTCGTGAGTTCGGCGTCAACCACGAGACGCTGCGCAAACCGGGTCGCCGCGCTCAAGCGGGAAGGGGCCACGCCCGGTGGGTCGGTCAGCCGTGATGCGGTCAGACCTCTCCTCCGAGGTCGACACGAGCCGGCTCAGTAGGCGGCTGTCGTGGCGGCGGTGGGCGGTCACCGCTCGAGTCCTCCATCCCGGTCCGCCCGGTAGGCGCGTGGGCGGCTGTGCTCATGCGCATCGGGCGATTGCCGGGTCACTTCGGTCGCCGGCGGGGGAAATCCCGCACGCAACGGCACGGTCACCGCCGGGGATGCCGCCGCCAGCGGCGCGCTGCGCTCGCCAGGCACCGCGCCGCCCACTGCGTGAACCGCTTCTGGATCGCCTGCACTGCGTCGCGTCGACCCTATACCGGGCGACCTGCACGGGCTGCACGCGGCGGACCGCCTCCAGCTGCCGCCCGAACAGGTGGACGTCAAAGCTCGGATCGCGCTCGGCGGCCGCGGCCAGCAACTCCTCGTCGGTGAACCGGCCGGCGGCTCTGATCGTGTCGACGTCGAGGAAGTCCCACGCCTCGGCCTGACTGAACAACGCCGCCACCTTGTTGCCGACCGCGTCCTCCAGGCTGAGCACCGGGCCGACGGCCAGCGTCACCGGCTCGTCGCGCCGCCAGTCCACGCTCAGGTCGACGTAGAGCTGCATGTCCTGCGGCGCCCGCACGTGCAGTCGCGCGAACTGTTCGGCGCGGGTCAGCTCGTCGACCTGGTAGCCCGCGTCCCATAGATCGGTCGCGACGCGGTCGACCGCGCCGGCGAACTTTTCGAGGTCCTGGCTGGTGGTGAACAGTCGACGTCCTCGGTCGGGAGGGCAATCATCCCGTGCTCCCGGATCGCTCCAGAACCGGCCAACGCGAACCCCGCCAGCCCAATCCCGGCCAGCGCCCGCCGGGTCACGTCCCGCTGAACGTCAGTCTCCGCGCTCAAGCACCCACCGCGGCCCGCAGCTCAGGGAACCGCTCCTTCCACAGCTGGCGTACTCGTGACGGCAGCATCAGCTCCGCCCACACCGCCACTAGACGAGTAAGTCCGAACCCCGGTTAGTGGTCGTAGGCGACCAAGGACCGGGTGAGCGGCTGGCCGGTGGCCCGGTTGTGCCAGATGGCGGCGGTGAGTGCAAGCAGCCGCTGGGCCACCCGGGTCATCACCCCGAGCAGGCTGCGCCCGCCGTGCAGTTCCGGTCCAGCTGGCCTTTGAGGGTGTCGTAGACCGACTCGATCAGCTGCCGGATCGGGGCCAGCAGCGCCTGACCGGGCCGGGGAGCGCGGTTGCGGTAGGACGGGCGCAGCAGTTCCGCGCCGCGGGCGTGGAGATAGGCGTCCAGTTCGGCGAAGACGTAGCCCTTGGCGGCCAGCAGCAGCAGGCCCGGGCCGGCGGCGAGCAGGTCGGCGTCGGCGTCGAGGACACAGAGAAGCACCTGGCGTTCGTCGATCTTCGGGTCGGCCAGCGCCCAGCTGATCGGCAGTCCGGCCGGCGGGCAGATCAGGTGCAGCCGCAGCCCCCAGAACCAGCGGGAATGGCTGGGGCAGTAGCTGTAGCCGGCGATGCCGGCCAGGTCCGAGCGGGTCACCGTCGGTCGGGAGCGGGCGCACTCGATCGGGGTGGAGTCGATCAGCCAGATCCGATCGGCCCACAGGTCGGTGTCCGCGGCCAGGTCCCGGATGACCCGTTTGAGCTGCGGCAAGGCCGCCCGCAGTCGCTTGTTGTAGCCGGACTGGCCGGGCAGATAGGGAAACGCGCCAGGCAGCGCCGCCGGTACCAGGCGCAGCCAGCGGGCCTCGGAGGGCACTCCCAGCAGCGCCTGCGCGGTGGCCAGGGTGAGCAGTTCGGAGTCGGTCAGCCGCGGGCGGCGTCCGCCGCGCACGGAAGGGGTCAGATGGTCGTCGATCCAGACATACAGTGCGGTCAGGAGGGTGTTTAGGTCGGTGCTCACAACCCGAGCTTGAACACCCTCCGCCCGCCTCTACAGCGGCCTTCGACCCCGCCGGCCGATAGGACTAACTCGTCTAGCCGGCCCCGGTGCAGCACCGCGACCTCGTCGGAAACGCTGCCCTCGGCCAGCACCGCCTGATCGGCCATCGCCGTTCCCCCGGCACGTCCAGGTCGATCCGATCACCGCCGGGCGCCCACCAGACACCGCGCGGCAGCTCGACCACCCTACCGCTCGGGCCGCGCAGCTCCTCCAGCGACGCCGGCGCCATGTAGGGCTTCACGTCCCGGAAGAACACCCGCTCATCGCCCGAGCCGCCGCTGCCGTCCACGGCGCCGCCGCCCTCCACAGCTACCACCCGATACCGGGGCCCGATGCCCGGTGCCAGTCTCGATCACCTCCTGCTGGTGAACGCTGGCGGTCGCGGGAGAAGCCGTGCGCCGCCCAGTTCTCGACCTCCTCTGCCCTCGGGTAACGGATGCACTGCCACTGCCCGCTGTCAGCTGGGGAAACTACCCGCATCGGACGTCCCGACTGGTGAGACCGGACCACCGCGGGCGGATCGGGTGGACAGTGCACCAGGTACCGGTCCCCGTGAACGGGGCAGCTTGGTCGCATGATGTTGGGCACCCAGACACGGTGCCGAACCGACCGCCTGAGCGTCTCGTGCTGCAGCTGGAGTCCCGTGGACGTCTGTCCCGCGACCTGAGCACCGATCAGGTCTCACAGGGCCGCCCACCGCATAGTTCCCTCCGGCCCTCGGCAGTGTCGGCCGAAGTCGCCATCGGCGGTGTACTGCTGCCACAGCTTGACGCTTCGCGAGCTGCGGCCTACTGCGGACCGTCGACCATCTGCACGTTGCGGGCGTGCACCCAGACGCGATCCTCGCTGCCCGCCTCGGCGATACAGATCCGATCGCCGTCGATCTCCGCCACCAGGCCGGTGACCTGACCGCCTGCATCCGCCTGGGCCACCGCGGTGTAGTTCTCCTTGATGGGACGACCGTCGCGGTCATGAATGCTCTGCACGACTCGAACCCTAGGGCTGGCGGTGACCATCCACCGTCTCTGTAGGTCGTCGGCCCGTCGTCGCGTTGCCCACTACGAGACCAGTGTCGTGCCGGTGGAGCTCGACCGCTCCCCAACTATCTACTCGCCGCCGCACTCACAGGTACATGACCGGCGACGGTCGCTTGCGGCAACTCCTACAGGCTGCCTTGCTGAGGCCTCCCCATAAGACAAACGCGCTGCGTGTCCAAGTAGACACATGCAACTGTCTGTGCAAACATGCATGGTGTTGCTGGGGACACTAGGCATCCGTACCACCCGACCACTTGGGGTGCGACATCCTCCCGCGAGATCACCTCAAGGAGGTTTGATGGACGAAGAGAGGCGCGAGGACACTGGGCTGCTACCCCTGAGGGTCGCAGTCATCCTCATCCTGGCAACCTGCCTCGGGGCCGCGGCCGGGGTCCTCACCTACCTCGAAGCAAGGTCGTTGCCCGCCGCGCTGCTCGCGGCAGGGGCGGCCTGGGGCGGCGCCTTCACGGTGCTCCTAAAGCTCATCGGCTCCTAACGCGCCGGCGTCAACCACCGCTGATCCAGCCCCACGCCGCACATGCGCCGGGAGCCTGCCCGGTGGAGCCTGTGAAGCTACGGCAGCTGCTCCCGGCTCAGACCCTTCACTGCACGACGCCACTTCACCAGTCGCGTCGTCACCGTGGATCGACGCTCCGGAGATCCCTGCCGCTCCGGGCTGAGGTCGGGGTCGTCGAGCACCCAGGCGTTGGTGCGGTGACGCTCGCTGCTGTAGCGACCGATGACGTAGCCCCCGGGACTGACCGCCACGTAGCGGATCTGGTTGCCGAAGCCGTTGCCCAGCCACCGGCTGCTTCGCCAGAGCGTCACGCCGTTGGGATAGGGCCTTTGCGGCACGTAGGCGGCGGTTGTTCCATCCGCCGGCCAGGGCTCTAGCTCTGCGGCTTGACTAGTCACATGACTAGTGTCCCGTGAGTCGGCATACTAGTCAAGAGACTAGGGGCGGTTAGGCTCCCGCCATGGGGGATCGACTTGATCTGGTCGGCGCTCAGGAGATCGAGGGCCTGCTGGGGGTGAGTCGCCAGCGCGTTCAGCAGCTGGTCAACCAGCACGACTTCCCGCCGCCGGTGGCGAGACTGGCGATGGGCAAGGTGTGGACCAGGGAGGACGTCCTCGCTTGGGCCTGCCATCAAGGCCGATCGCTACCGAAGGCAGCCGGCGCGGCCCCGACATCGGGCTGACCGCTTCCGGTTCACCTGCCACGGCGAGGCCGCGCGGAGAGCGGGGGCCTCGCCGTGGCGAATCGTTGTTACTCGACCGGGTCGGGCAAGGTGTACTGGGGCTCGCCACGGAAGTCGGCCACCCGCTTGGCGACCTCGTCCCGCACGGTCTGAGTGGAGCTCTCGCCCCCGACGAGGTAGGCGATCACCTCGGCGGTCACGTCGTAGTTCTCGGCACGGGCGATGATCCGACCGCCGGGCGCGATGAGGATGTCCCGCCACAGCGGGGCCTCTGCGCGCCAGTCGAGCCGGCCGAGCCGGCGGATGGCGTCCTCGCGCGGGACGCCGCGGTCGACGGCCTTGATCAGGGCCTTAAACAGCACGATGTGCGTGGCCGGCTTGAGCAGGAGCTCCCACTCGGGATGGTCCTTGCGGATCTGCGCGACCTGGTTGGGGTGGTTGAGAATCTCCCGGAAGGCGTCGACGCCCTCCAGGACGGCGGTCCACCAGTCGTGGACGTGCTCGTAGGCCTTGTCCAGGAGGTCCGCGTCGGGCCGGTGGATCTGCTCCTTCTCATTGAACTCGATCTTGTGGTGCTTGAGGACGTCGATCACCGTCTCGTGGACGGCGGAGATGGTCGTCCACTGGGCGCTGCGCGGGCTGATGGTCGTCGACCGCCAGTTGACCAGCAGCTCCTCCTTGCCGTCCTTGGAGGTGTACTTGCCGCCGAGCGGCTGCTCGGCGGCGAGCAGCCGCCGGGCGATGATGGCGTTGCCGTCGTCCTCGCTGGTGATGATGTTGTCGCTGCGCCCCGTCGGCTTCGCGTTCTTGTTGATCTTGTTAAAGATCCGGCGAGTGGTCTCGCTGTTGACGAAGGGGATGAAGACGACGACGAGCTCGTCGTTGGGAACCTCACCGACGCAGGGCCCGCTGACGGTGTTGCCCTTGTCGTCCTTGCCCTGCACCACGCTGCGCAGCGCCGCCCACCGGTGCTGACCGTCGAGGACGATGAGCCGGCCGCCCTCGATGGTGAGGGTGCCCATCTGCTCGAGCGTCTTGCGGTAGGCGGCCGGGACGTTGTTGCTCAGGTACTTGCCGGCGCCCTCGTACTCGAAGAGCTCGGGCTTGTCGACGAGCACGAGCAGGGACCCGAAGAACCGGTCGGGCGACTTCGCCAGGTAGGGGATGATGTCGTCCCGCACCCGCTTGTCGTTGAGCTCGCGCTGCAGCCGCTCCTCGATGTCGAGGGTGGCCCAGCTCTCCTCCTCGCTGGCGGGCCGGGAGATGGCGGTGAGCTCGCTGGCGCGCATCTTGGTCTCGTAGAACTGGATGGTGCCCATCTGCCCGCGCAGGGCGGGAACGGTGATGGCCATGGCGATTCCTCCTGGTGAGTGGGTCATGCAGGGAGATGTAGTGCGCTGACCGGTCGGGTCAGTGGACGAAGCGGACTCCGTTGCACAGGGGCTGGAAGCCGCGGATCAGGTCGCGTTCGAGAGCGACGGCCGTGGTCTCGTCGCAGCAGATCCAACTGAACTGCGTCTGCCCGATGGGGTGGCGCAAAGCGACGACGAGGTTGGCGTTGTGCGTGGCCCAGTAGTGCTGGCGATAGCGGGTGTTGAGGTTGCGCGTGCGGCCGATGTAGAGGAAGCCGCGCAGGTCATGCACGAGGTAGACACCGCTGGTGGCGGGGACGAGCAACGCCCAGCCCTCGACGTAGGCCACCGTGCCGTCCAGGTGCAGCGCCGGGGGCTCGTGGACGACGGTGCGTCTCCAGTCGCTCCATCCGGCGTCGGCGAGGTCGGCCCCGGTCGCCGTGGGGCTCTTGGGCATGCTGTCTCCTCCTTGGGCAGGGCCTCGGGAGGAGCAGATGCATCAGCTGTTTGCTAAGTAGCTGCAGGTGTCCTCACCGACTAGTGAGGATGTTTGCGCAGACATGAGATGGTGTCAACGCCAACGCGCGGCGTGTCTGCTGCTAGTCGCCCGATTGGGTGAGGTGTGAGAGCAAGCCGCGCGAGGGAGGTCACGTCGCCGATGTGTGGATCACCGACCAAGTAGGCGACACCGCGGACGATATGCGCGCATGTGCAGCATGTGCGGCATCGGCGTCGGCTGGCCGACCGTCACGGGTCAGCGCGCTGAGCAGACGGGCCCACCACAGGTCCCGGGCGGGACCGGCGAACACCTTCCAGACGATCTCGACGCCGTCACCGGCCGGCGGCTCGGGCGCGCTGCCCCCGGCGCCCAGGCGGCGGCAGGCCGCCGTCCGGATCGAAGGTCAGCAGCGCCCCCGGGTCCGCCGGCGGCTCGTTCGGATCGGGTGGAGGCGGCATCCATTCGGTGCGGTCACGGATCCGGCCATGCGCCGGTTCGGCGCGTCTTGGACGTGCCTCGGTACCTGGTTCGGTGGTGCTGCGTCGAGGGGTACCTCGGAGGAGATTGGGGCACCGTCGGGAGTGCGCTTGGCGTAGCAGAAGACACTCAGCGTGTCGTCGTAGAGCACCGTGGAGCCGTCCGGGGTCCCGTAGCGCTCGTCGCCGAACGTCGCGAGTTGAACCGGGTCACCCCGTT
Organism: Geodermatophilus sp. SYSU D00663; assembly: GCF_054050655.1. NCBI lineage: Bacteria > Bacillati > Actinomycetota > Actinomycetes > Geodermatophilales > Geodermatophilaceae > Geodermatophilus > Geodermatophilus sp. SYSU D00663. Next base: position 45,826 of record NZ_JBJGZT010000010.1, read on the forward strand.
CCTGACATTTACCGCCTACGAGATCATTTACCTGACACGAAACGAGGTGTCCGCCTCGCAGGGGTCACTTCACCCGCCTCATCTAGGAGGCCAGCTCTTCGCCTTCCTACCTGCCCTTCCCGGGGCTTTACCCCTCCGCCGCGCCTTCGGCGTCGCCTTTCGCTGCTATCGGCGGCGCAACTGAGGGCAGTACAGTGCCGCCAATGTCATGAGTGACTCGGCGATGTCAACCGCGTCGATATCATCGGCGTAATCGATTTGGTAGCCAGCGGTCTTCAATAGTGTGCGTGCCCACGCCTCGGCGGCGTGGTAGTCGGGGTGCATCTGGCCGGTGGCTGGGCACTCGCTGGGGCAGACGTTGTGATGTCCAATCCGGTGCCAGAGCGCGGTCCACCACGGCGATGACCAATTGATCTCCGACGGCGGGATGCTGAACGGCGAAGGTGCGGGCATGGTGTCCTCCAAGGCCGACAAGGATGCGGACGTGCGGAGCTGCGTCTGCATGCGCATTCTTACTGAGCCGTCCAGAGCGCATCCGCTGGGCGGCTTGCCCGCCAAGGGGCCGTTTCGGTGGCTGGCCACCAGTTCCCTCGATTGGGGGGTGGGCGGTGGCGACGTTGGTGGTAGGCCGCTAGGCCTGACCAGTCGATCAAAGTCTCGTACGCGCACAGCCGACGCGGCAGAGCCTGGCTTCGACCCAGGGAGGCCCTCGAGGCGCCCGACGACAGCGCCATCGTCACCGGGCTTCCGCTTGGGCTGCCCCGATAGAAGACGTTCGACGTGTTCAAGGGCCCACGCAGCTACCAGTCTAGGCGGCCGACACGTGATGCGAGCCCAACCGTTCCCCGAGCGTCGCAGGCCGGTCGAGTAGAACGGCGGCGCGACGGAAAGGAAGAAGCCGTGAGCCGACAGTCTCCCGACAGCTCCAGTCCACAGCAGCACGTGACAGGGCCGGAGGGTCAGTCACCTCCGCCCGAGGTCATGCAGGGCAAGCACTACGTAGCGGGACCACAGGGTCGGCCTCCTACGGAGGAGGAGGCCTTTGAAATGGGTCGTGATCTGTTTGACGCAATCAACGGCGATCGACCGTCGTCTCGGGATGATGCCGGTTCTGAGGGACAGCAGTGGCCTGTGCGCGGCGAGAGCAGCGACTCACGGACCCGCCATCCAGAGGGCCGCTGCCCGGGCTGCGGTGGCCCAGGCGATCCGGCGCCGCGGTACGCAGCGGCATTCTGTCCGGCTTGCGTTCGGCGTGCTTACTGCTCGCACGACCGAAAGGTCGGCTTGGGGAATGCGTCCCTTTCCGGCGGCCTGCTCGCCTACCACGCCGACGATGAAAGTCTGTGCCCGCTGGCCACCGACGGGGCGGTGACTATTGGTGGGGTACCGGGTCGCGCCGAGGAGAAGAGGTTCGGGGGCGTGACTGTCTGGCCCGTTGATCGCTGATGGAGTGATGTGCCCCGTTCGGCTCATGTTCGTGGCCATATCGTTGGGCCGGGGCGTTCGGAGCCAGTGGTGCAAATCGATCTGCATTGTCAGCTTGAGAGGTGTGACCCTCGAGCAGTATCAGATGTTCAGTACCAAGTCAGGGCGGGGTCATGTCTTTCAACACCCCCACTCGCGCTTGCGGCGGCGCTGGAGGGGGAAGTTCCCTCATGTCGGCGCGCTCGGAGGACTCGTAATGGCAAGCCCGACCTCTACCAAGGTCACTGGACGTCCAGTGACCTCTACCAAGGTCACTGGACGTCGCTGACGGACGTCACCAGGCGCCGCGCCCTGGGGATGTCATGTGAGGAACTTGAGGCCGGATCCTGGAGGTCCAGCACCGACATCTCCTAGGCCCGCCCTCTGGCGCCGAATCGGGGCCGCGGCTGACGTTGACAACCGACTCGAACACCGGCGCGGCGACGGGCCTGGCGACAACGCCCGACTCAGTGAACCGATGGGCGGCCCTAAGCTTGATCAGGATGCCCCGCACCGCGGTGATGGGGCGCACCACCAGTTGCCGTCACGCGGTTAGGCGACACGGCCGGCCACGCGAACGGATGCGCTGCCGGATCCAGTTCCCTCAACGCCCGGCCCATCCGCTCAAGAGCGCGCCCGAGGGTGCAGCACCGGCCCCCGCGCCGAGACTCCGCTCTTCGCCCAGCCTGCCCGGCCATACTCGCGCAGTGCTTCACGGGGGTGAGGAGGGCGCTACTCAGCGCGCCCTCATAGAGCGACGAGTCGGCGAGCGGATGGTCCACCGGACTGCGGAGCAGGTACAGACGACCTGTTCGTTCGCGCGGGCCGAGCGTCTGCTGGGGCGCGAGTATCACGGCCGCTTCCTCATCGAGCTGCTGCAGAACGCCGCCGACGCCTGGCGGAACGCGGACACCACCGGCGACCGGTCCGGGGTCCGGATCGTCGTCGACTCCCACGGTCCCGCCTTGGTGGTCGCCAACCGGGGGGAGCCCTTCCCGGCGACGGTCGTGCTCGACTCCCTGGGCCACATCGGGCGGTCCACCAAGGCGCAGGGTGAGGCCATCGGGCACAAGGGCATCGGCTTCAAGTCCGTGCTCGAGGTGTCGTCGACCCCGGAGCTGTACTCGTGGCCCCTCGAAACGTCTCTTCCGCGGTCGAGGGAGGCTCAGGATTCACGTCCCGGGCCGTCACCCTCGTCGTGGCGCTGGGGGCGCGGTGACGTGCCGAGATGCTGGGGCGCAGACCGAGTTCTACGCGGTGCTCCACCACGGTGCCGATACCGAGGGGCTGCACGGCCAGGCGCGGCTGCTGCGGACGCGGCTGGCGCCGCTGCGCGGGCGCTCGCTGGCGAAACCCGACCGGCCGCGGCAGCGCATGGACAGATTGACGGCGCCATGGAGCAGGTTGAGGCCAGCGATGCCGAGCACGCCAGCGCGCTGTGGCGCGACCACATCCGCTCGGCTGCATGCCCAGCGCTGGGGGAGCCGGCCGCCGACCGAAGTCCCGGAGCAGCTGAATTAGGCGGGCGACGGTGGTCTCGACGACGTCGTCGCCCGGATCGGGATCGCGACTAGTAGTGCTTCGTTAGCTCTTGTCCGCCTTGGTCGGTGGCGCTGCGATGAGTGGATGACTCCGGAGGAGTTGGCCGCGGTCCGTGGGCGGCTGGAGGAGTTCGCCGCGGAGGTGTTCGCGCCGCTGGTGCGCTCGGATCAGCGGGGCAAGGGCGTGACGTACCTGCGCGGGCTGCTGCTGGACGGGCGGCGCAAGTCGATGCAGCCGATGGCCGAGCGCCTCGGGGTGGATCACCAGGGGCTGCAGCAGTTCGTCTCCTCCTCCACCTGGCCGGTGGCCGAGGTCCGTAAGCGGCTGGCCCGCCGCGCGGTCGAGGTGATCGGCCCGGATGCGTCGGTGGTCGACGACACCGGCTTTCCCAAGTTCGGCACCGCCTCGCCGGGAGTGGCCCAGCAGTACTCCGGGACCCTGGGCAAGGTCGCCAACTGCTAGATCGGCGTCTCGGTGCACGCGGTCACCGACGCCGCCTCCTGCCCGCTTTCCTGGCGACTGTTCCTGCCGGCCGGCTGGGGCGACGCGGAGGTGGCCGATGAGCAGGCCGCGGCGGCAATCCGGGTGCGGCGGGCCCGGGCCGGCATTCCCGAGGGCGTGCGGCACCGACCGAAGTGGCGGCTGGCGCTGGACATGCTCACCGAGCTGGCCGATTGGGGCCGGGTCCCGCCGGTGGTGGTCGCCGACGCCGGCTACGGCACCAACGCCGCCTTCCGGGCCGGCATCGCCGCACTCGGCAGCCGCTACGTCTTTACTGCCCGCACCGATAGCGTCGTGGTCGGTTACTCGGTGGCCTCCCGGTCGGCCAGAGCCGAGCGGCCGGTCGGGTTCGGCGGCGGCACGCTGGCCCGTGACCTGACGCTGGTCCGGCTGCGGCAGAGCTGGGAGGACACGTCACAGTCCGCAGCCGCGGCGGCCGCGGAGTGGAGCGCCGCCCGACGGCACCGCCGCCCGGCGGCGCCGGAGCGGGAGACCGCCGAGCTCACCCCGGAGGCGTGGGAGCGGTACACCGCCGAGCTCACCCCGGAGGCGTGGGAGCGGTACACCGCCGAGGTCGGGTCGCTGCGGGACTGGCTGCGGTCGGTGCCGGTCGAGGACGGGGCGACCTGGGCGCGGGTCGCCGGTGAGACGGCCGGCGCCTTCGCGGCCTGGTCCCGGGCGGTGGAGGGGGACCGGCCGGGGCCGCTGGCGGCGACCGCGGACGCCCTCGCCCGCTCGGCGCAGCTGCGGGCGCACGAGGTCCGGGAGCCGCGGCGGGGGCCGTCCGCGCGCGGGGCCGCGCTGCTGCTGGCCTCGGTTGGCCATGGCGGCCGGGGGCCCGTAGCCCAGGCGGTGCCGGTCCGTCAGCTGCTGAACACCGCGAAGGCGATGCACGACGCCCATCTGGCGGCCGGGCAGGCGCAGCGCGCCGCGGAGCTCGCCGCGGCGGTCCGCGGCGCGCTGCAGACCGTGGTGGCGGCCCTCCCCGTCGCCCTGGTGCGCGCGTCCTCCGACGACCGCGCCGCCCGGTACGGACCAGCCCCCGCGGGGCGGCCGGTGGGCAGCGTGCTGCCCACCGATCTGCAGCGCGCACGGAGGAGCACCGCGGCGCGGTCGACGGGGCAGGAGAGAGGAGCGCAGCGGTGAGCTACGCGGAGGGCGACGCCATCGACGAGGCGCTCAGCTCGGTGGCGCGGGTCGTGGTCACCGCGGCCGGCCAGTGGGCCGAGCACCTCGCGCGGCGGCGCGAACAGGAGCTGCGCCGCGCCGAGGCGCAGTCGCTGGCCGAGGCCCGGACGCTGCAGGCCCGGCTCGGCGCCGAGCGGCGGGCCGACGTCGCGCTGCTGCAGGGGACCGGGCGACCCGAGTGGTGGACGCAGGCCTCCCCTGGAGGACATCGCGGGGGCCTGGCAGGCGGCCACCGCGTGGCGGGCGGACGACGACCGAGCGGAGGCGGCCGCCCGGCGGATGGCCGAGGAGGTGCGGGCTCGGTACGGGGTGGACCCGGAGGACGTGGCCGATGCCGGGCAGTTGGCCCAGCGGCAGCGCCGGCCGGCCGAGGAAGGGACGGCGGCGGCCGTCGTGACCGCCGACGTCGTCCGGGAGCGCGCCTAGGACGGCGCCGGGGCCTGGGACTCCTTGGCGCGCCGGCACGCCCTCGAGCAGCAGCTGTCCGGGGCGGTGCACGACTCGGAGGTCGTCCACGCGCGGCTGCTCGCCGATCGGGCGCAGGCCACCCTGGTGACGGAGGCGACCCGGCAGCCGCGGAGCGCGCCGAAGGCGCGCAAGACGCGGGCCCGTGGTCAGCAAACGCGCGACCTCGGTCGCTCTTACGAGAGCTGCGGACAGAAGACGTCTCGCAGGTAGCCGTTCATCTCCCGGGCGTCCGTGGGGGGCGCTCCATCGGCGACGTCCTGAGCGGTCTGTGCGGACCAGGTCGTCTGCCCGTCTGCGACCTTGTCGCAGACGGGCACGATGATCGCCGCGAAACTCTGCGCCTGTTCGAAGGGCAGGGGAGTGCCGGGCGCAAGGCCATATCCGGTCTCGTCGGCCTTGGTGCCCAGCTGGCGGACCATTAGGTCAGTGACGCCGCGGCTGGCCAGAAGGTCCGCGATCGACCCAGAATCGTCCGCGTCCGTCGGGGTTGGCGGTGGCGCGGAGGGCAATTCTCCGTCGGGACCGGAGTCGGTCCCGCTTGGTCGCTCCTCGGCCGCGGAGTTCGCCTCGTGACTCGAATCGCCACAGGAGGAAAAGCCCCACACGATCGACGTGAGTGCCACGCCAGCCGCCGCGATGCGCAGTATCCATCGCCCGGGGTCGGTCCTGTGGATGGGCAGCTTGCCCGTCCCAGCACAGCGTCTTGTTCCGTGCGGCAGAACGATGCCGCTGCCGCGTTCGAGTGGTACGGACTCAAGGCATCCCGCGCACTTGCCTGTTCGTCGGCTCGGCTTGGTCGGCAACGGCTCGGTGTGCACGGTGTCGACTGGCTCAGACATCGGTCCCTCGTGATCGGTACGGCCAGCGCGAAAGCTACACGCCTCACCCGAATGGCGATGGGGTCGAAACAGGCCGGCCGGGGGCCCTCGGACGACGAGCGCCCCCCAAGCCGACTCGCAAGCCAGCGCCAAGCCCCTCAGCCGCTTCTCCCGGCCCAGGCGCAGCTGCCTGAGACCTCTCGCGGAGTCGGGCGACCGCCGCCTGCTAGCGCGACCGTCGGAGACTCCCGCGCTGACCTGGACATACGGGGGCCTCCGCCTGACCTAGTTGTACTGCCCAGCGAGGTTGTTCAGGCGCGTGATGGGTGGGTGACATCCGATCGCGGTGTGGGGCCGGTGATGGTTGTACTCGTGCAGCCGGGCCGGCAGTGCCTTGCGGCGGGCTGACTCGGTGCGGAACATGCGGGCGAAGGCCCAGCATGCCGACCTACGAAGCTCGCGCCTGGACACGAGCATCCACGCCGCGGACGAGGATGGCGACGTGTCGCGCATCGTCACGGGAACCGATGTCTGGCCCGCCATCACGGCAGTGCTGAAGACACGCAAGCGCAAACTGGTCGCCGTCGCCTTCCTCGGCTCCGACGCCCCGGACCTGCTGGCCACCCTCGGTCGGGATGACCTACTGGTCTGCGATGCCAGCCTGCGCGCCCTGAAGTCCGGGGCCACCAGCCCCGACGCGCTTCAGGTGTTCCTGGAGCGAGGAGTGCGTGTGCGGTCGCATCCTCGGCTCCACGCGAAGATCTACGTCGGCGGCGACGCGGCATTCGTCGGCTCGGCCAATGCGTCCGCCTCGGCGGTGCGTCAGGCGGAGGCCGGCATCATCGCCACCGAGGCCGCACAGGTGCGGGAGCTTCGAGCGTTCGTCCGCGGCCTGACCGCCGACTCCGACAGCACGCTCGTGGACGAGGACTACGTGGTCTGGGCGAAGACGAAGTTCCGGCCCCCACGGCCGGACGGAGCCGCGGGGCGTGCGGCCAGGGCCACCGACCGTCTCTTCCTGTACTCCTACGGCGACCCCGAGCCGCCTTCGGTCACCAGGGCCGCGGAGCGGCAGCGGCGTGCGCGCGGGGAGGACTTGGAGCAGGCCGCCGGGACAGTCGGGTATTCGTGGGGGCCGGAGGGGGCGTGGCGGCCAGGCGCCCGGTGCGTCTGGGTCGCCCGCGGGGACGAGGGCGACGAAGACAGGTGGGTGGCCGAACCGCCCGCATTGTGCTTCGACGCGGCGCCCGTCGGCGGCAGCTCCAAGCAGTGGGTGTTCTGGTGGCGCACCCCCGCCGCTTCGGGGAGGTCCTGGGCCGAGCTGCGCCGCGAGGTCCTAGTCCGCACCGGTCGACGCCTGGAGATGGGGTCCTCCACGGCCGTCGCGGATGTCGTCAACGCCGTCTTCCAGATCTTCGAAGTGGACAAGGGCACCGCCGGGATGCTGGACGAAGCCTGAGAGCCTTGTGTCAACCCGCGGCGGCCAGTAGCTGTTGTAGGCCGCCGTGGCAGGCGGGGTCGTAGGCGATGCCGTCGGTCCAGCAGCGCCAGACGACCCGGCACCAGGCTCGGGCGAGGATGCGAACGGCGTGCGGATGTCGGGCGCCCCGGTCCCGAGCGCGCTGGTAGATCGCGACATCTCAAGCAGGCCCTCGACGAGCTCGGTCAGCTTGGCGATGCACCGGCGGCACCGAGATGCGACGGCGGGCTGTCACCAACCCGCGGCGGCGGATCGGGTGACGCGTCAGGCGGAGGCAGCCCGCAGCGCGCGGTGCAGCAGCCGCGGGTCGCCGAGGCGGCGGCGCAGCTCCCGTTCCAGGCCCGCGATCGGGACCAGGTTCTGCGGCGCGCGGGTGTCCTTGTACTCCGTCGACGCGTACCGGCACAGGGTGACCTGGCTGGCGGTGGCCAGCGCGACGACCTCCGCGGTGGGCAGGTCGGCCGAGCACTCCACCCGGACGACGCCGGCCCACGGGGAGCCGGGTAGGCACGGCAGCCGCAGGTACCAGGCGTGCCGGTCCCAGCTGGTGCCCATGAGGAACACCGGGGTGCGCTGCCCGGCGGTCAGCCGCCCGACCATCGCGTGGAGCGCCGGCGGCAGGTAGGCCGACCGGTGGCTCTTGATGAACCCGAGCGCCCGGGGCAGGTGGGTGCGGCCGCGCAGCGGCCCGTCGACGACGAGCAGGTCGTCGTCGCCGACGCCGTGGGCGGCCAGGCCGGCGCGGGCGTCGACGGCGACCTGCAGCTCCAGCTCGCCGAGGCGCCGCTGCAGCGCCTGGGACAGGGTCACCGACAGCGGCGTCGCCGCGCCGGGCGCGGTGCGGCAGGCGAGGTAGGTGCCGGCGCGGGTGGTCACGTCGACCGCGTGCGCGGCGATGGTGAACAGCCCCCGCCGGGTCTGGGACACGAGGTGGTGCGCGCCGGACTTGCAGCAGCAGACCACGCCGGCGGCGTAGGAGGCGGCCAGCGCGGCGGACGCCTCGGTGGCTGGCCCGCCGGCGGCCACGTCGTCGATCCACAGCCGCGCCTCGATGCGGCGCACCCCGTCGACGAACAGCACCGCCTCGGGCTGCGGTGTGCCGGGGGCGGCGTCGATCGGCGCCCACGCCGCTGCCGACCGCTCGACGTCGACGTCGATGCGGGCGGTGGACTCGCCGAGCTCGTCCTCCAGCTCGCTGGAGGTGCCGTAGGCGGGGTCCCACGCGTCCACGGTGAACCGCATCCGCGCCGGTGCCGTGGTCGGGCCGGCGCTGGGCAGCGGGTCGGCGGGTTCCGTCATGCGGTTTCCCGGGCGATGGTGGAGGTGCGGGCGGTGCGGCGGACGGCGTAGCGGACCGGCACCCGCTCGGCGAGGGCGGCGACGTGGGTGATGAGGCCGACCATCCGGTCACCCGAGGTGGCCAGGTTCTCCAGGGTGGCCGCGACGGTCTCCAGGGTGGACTCATCCAGGGTGCCGAAGCCCTCGTCGAGGAACAGCGAGTCCAGCCGGGCGGCGCCCGAGGCGGCGAGGGTGGACAGCTGGTCGGACAGCGCCAGCGCCAGCGCCAGCGACGCCTGGAAGGTCTCCCCGCCGGACAGGGTGCGCACGCTGCGGGTGGCGTCGGCGTCGGCGTGGTCGACGACGTGGAAGTCGCCGCCCTCGTGGGTGAGCTCGTACTGCCCGCCGGACAGCTGCGCGAGGCTGGCCGACGCCGCCACCACGAGGGAGTCGAGCGCGGCGGCCTCCAGCCAGGCGGGGAACTGGTTGCTGCGCAGCAGGTTACCCAGGGTCTTGGCGACCCGTTCCTCCTCGACCGCGGCGCCGTGCCGGTCGGTCAGCGCGGCGGCCTCCGCCCGCCGCTCGGTGATGCGGCGGACCTCGCCGGCGGCGTCGGCGCGGGCGGCGGCGACCGCGGCCGGTGCGGCGGTGGCCAGTGGCACGTCGCCGGCCGGGAGGGGCACCTCGGCGGCGCCGAGCGCCGCGGTGATCTCCCGGCCGACGGCGGCGCGGTGCGCCTCGGCGTCGGTGACCGCCTGCTGCGCGTTGGGCAGCGCTTCCCGCCGGGCGCCGGCCTCGGTGCCCGCCCAGGAGGTCAGCGCCGCCCAGCCGGCGAGGACGTCGCCGCCGGGCAGCTCCGGGGCGCCCAGGGGAACCAGCCGGTCGCGGGCGGCGCGCAGCGCCCGCCACGCCTGCTCGACCCGGCCGGACAGCTCGGCCAGCGTCGCCTTCGCCCGCCGGTGGGCGGCGCGGGCGGCGGTGAGCCGCTCGGCGGCGCCGGCCGCGGCGACCTCCAGGCCGGTGATCTCGGCCAGCGCCGCGGCCGCCTCCTCGTCGGTGGGGGCGCCGGCCAGCGCCGCGTCGAGCTCGGCCAGGCGGCCCTGCAGCTGCTCGAGCTCGGCGGCCGCGCGCCCGGCGTCGCCGGCGGCCGCGGCGGCGCGGCGGCGGGCGGTGTCCGCCTGGTCCTCGGCGGCGGCGAACGCTCGCGTCGCGGCGGCCAGGGTCGTGCCGGCGTCCGCGGCGCGGGCGCGGGCGTCGGCCAGCGCCAGCGTGCGCGCCGCGGCCTGCTCGTCGGCCCAGGTGGCCAGCGCGGTCCACGCCGGCAGCAGCGCTCCGGTCGCGGCCGGTGCGCCGAGCTCCACCAGCGGGTCCCGGACGGCGGTGAACCGGGCCTGCAGCGCGCTGCCGGCGGCCTCGGCGCGGCGCAGCTCGCCGCGCGCGGCGGTGTCGGCCTCGCGGGCCGACCGCAGCCGCACGGCGGCGTCGGCGAGCGCCCGCTCGAGCTCGTCGAGCCGGCCGAGCGCGGCGCGGACGGCCGCGATGTCGGCGTCGGCGGGCAGTCCGGCGGTGGTGAGCGCCTCGCTCAGCGCCGCGGCGTGGGCGCCGGCCGCGTCGCCGGCGGCGGTCAGCTGCGCGGTGGCGTGCGCGGCGCGGGCCTCCGCCGCGCGGACGGCGTCGCGGGCGCGGTCCCGGGCGGTGTTGGCCTCGGTGGCGGTTCGCTCGGCGGCGTGCAGCTCCGGCGCCTCGGCCGGGCCGGGCACGGTGGCCACCGGCTGCTCGCACACCGGGCACGGGGCGCCGGCGACCAGGTGGGGACGCAGCGTGGCCGCCCGGTGCGCCACCGCGGCCGCGTCGAGCTGCGCGTGCGCGGCCCGCGCGGTCTCCTCGGCGCGTGCCAGCCGCCCGCGGGCGTCGGTGAGTTCGGCGTCGGCGGTGTCCCGCTCGCGCTCCCGCGGGGCCAGGGCGGCGCGGGCGCGCCCGAGCTCACCGATCGCGGCCTGTGCCCGCTCCAGCGGTGCGCGGGACCCGGCCGCCTGGAGGGCGGTGCGGGTGCCGGCCTCGGCGGTCTCGGCGCGGGTCAGCCGCTCGGCGGCGGTCGCAGCCGTCTCGGTCGCGGCCTGCAGGCGCTGGTCGTGCGCGGTCAGCTCCTCGGGGACCGTCACGCCGGTCAGCCGCCGCAGCTCGTCCTCCAGCCGATCGACCGCGGCGTCGGCGGCCTGCGCCGCGGCGGCGGCGTCCGTGCGCGCGGCGCGGGCGGCCTCCAGCGCGGCGTCGGCGATGGTCGCCGCGGCGCGGGCGGCCTCCCGCGCGGCCTGCGCCGCGGCCGCGCGGTCGGTGGCCTCCGGCAGGACGGCACGTCGCCGGGCGTGTTCGGCGTGGTCGGCGCGGGCCCGCTCCAGCGGTGCCTTCGCCGGGGCGGCGGCCAGCGTCTTGCGGGCCTCGTCGTCCGCGGTCTCCGCCGCGGCCTCGGCCGTGGCGGCGGCCTCGGCGGCGCCGCTGGCGGCGCGCAGCTGGGCGTCCAGGCCGTCCAGGTCGGCGGGCGGGGTGAGCGCGGCGAGCCGGTCCGCCTCGGCGGCCAGCCGGGTGACCTCGGCCCGCGCGGCGGCCCGCGCCGTCTCCGCGTCGGCGAGCCGCGGCAGCGCGCCGGTGACCGTGGCGGCGAGGTCGGCGAGCGCGGCGACCTGGGCCTCGGCGGCGGCCTGTGCGTCGGCGGTGGCGTCGCCGAACCGGGTCAGCTGCTCGGCCAGGGTGGCCGCGCGGGTGGCGGCGGTGGCCGCCCGGGCGTTGGCGCGCTGCCCGATGTCCTTGTACAGGTCGGCGCCGAGCAGCTTGAGCAGGGTGTCGCGGCGGGCGGAGGGGTTGGCCCGCAGGAACGCGGCGAACTCCCCCTGGGGCAGCACGACGCACTGGGTGAAGTGGTCGAAGGACAGTCCGAGGAGCTCCTCGACGGCGGCGGTGACGCCGGAGTCGGTGGCCAGGGACTCGGTGACCGCGTCGACCGCGGTGGCCGGGTCGAGCGCGTCGGCGGGGTCGGCGAACCGCTCGAGGCGGGCGTTCTGGGTCACGCCGCTCTTGGTGCGCCGCAGTTCGCGGGCGACGGTGTACCGGTCGCCGTCGGCGTCGAAGACGAGCTCGACGACGCCGCGGGCGGCGTTCGGCGACAGCGCCCACCCGACGACCCGCCGGTTGTCCCACCGGGGGACGGTGCCGTAGAGCGCGAAGGTGATCGCGTCGATGACGGTGGACTTGCCCGCGCCGGTGGGGCCGACGAGGGCGAAGTAGTCGGTGTCGGTGAAGTCGACGGTGGTCGGCTCGCGGAAGCTGCCGAAGCCGTCCATGTGCAGCCGCACCGGGCGCATGGCGGGTCTCCTGTCTCGCTCGGTGTCAGGCCAGCGGGTCGGCGGTGGTCAGCTCGTCGTGCAGCTCGGCGAACAGCTTCTGCACCCGCTCGTCGGCCACGCCGTGGCCGGCGCAGTACTCGGCGAACAGCTCGCCGGGGGAGCGGCCGATGCGCTCGATGGAGGCGCGGCCGGTGTGCAGCGGCGCGGCGAACTCCGGGTCGATGCGGATCTCCAGCGCGTGGGGCAGCGCCTCGGTGAGGTCTTCGCGCAGCCCGGCGCGGGCCGGCTCGCGGACGACGACCCGGAGGTAGTCCTCGCCGAACTCGGCGGCCCGGGCGGTCAGCTCGGCGACGGTGCCGGTGACGGTGCGCAGCCGGCGGGCGGCGGTGATCGGGACGTCGGTGACCCGGGCCGGGGTGGTCGGCGTGGCTTCGACCAGGCACACCACCGGGGTGTTGTCCTGCTCGCCGAAGTCGACGGCCAGCGGCGCCCCGGAGTACACGACCTGGGTGGGCGCCGGGAGGGTCTGCCGGCGGTGCAGGTGCCCGAGCGCGACGTAGTGCGCGGTCGCCGGGAAGGCGGTGGCGGGCACGTAGTACTCGAAGATCGACTGCGCCTCCCGCTCGCCGCCGCCGAGCTGGCCGCCGGTGACGGTCAGGTGCGCCATGACGACGTTGACCGCGTCGTCGGTGAACCCGGCGGCCAGGCTGCCGAGCACGTCGCGGACCATCTGGTCGTAGGAACCGGAGTTCTCCGCCGGGGTGGCGGCGACCAGCTGCGCGGCGCGCACGGCGTACCGCTGGGACAGGAACGGCAGCACCGCGACGTTGAGCCGCTCGGCGCCGTCGCGGCCGGTCAGGCGGATCACGCCGCCGTGGTCGGCGTCGCGGACGGTGCCGACCAGGGTGATGCCGGCGACGTCGGCCAGCGGCCGCCACGCGTCCAGGCTCCCGGGGTGGTCGTGGTTGCCGGCGATCGCGACGACGTGCGCGCCGTTGTCGCGCATCGCGAGCAGCGCCCGGACGACCAGGCTCTGTGCGTCGGCCGACGGGGTGGCGGTGTCCCACAGGTCGCCGGCGACCAGGACGGCGTCGACCTGTTGGTCGCGGGCGATGCGCACGATCTGGCGCAGGACGTCGCGCTGCTCGTCGAGCCGGCTGCGGCCGCGCAGTGTCTTGCCGACGTGCCAGTCGGAGGTGTGCAGCAGCTTCACGTGCTCGAGCTCCTCGGCCGGGTGGGAACGGGGGATGGGACGGCGGGCGTGCGCGGCGCGGAGGATGGCAGCCCGGTCCGACAGGATCGGAAACTCACGCCCGGGCTGGGGCGGTCAGAACGGCGGCGGGTCGTCGTCGAGGTCGTCGGCCGGCGCGCCGGGCAGCCGCCCGAACACCGATCCGGACGGCCGGGTCGCCGGCGCGGGAGGTGGGGTGCCGCACTCGCTGGCCCGGGTCGCCCATGCCGGGAACGGGAACTCCACGGCCAGCGGCACGGGGATCTCCGGCTGGGAGACGAACATCGTGCCGGGCTTGGCCAGCGTCGCGCGGGTGCGCTGGCTGGCCGGCAGGAAGCCGTACTCGGGACGGCCGGCCTCGGCCGGGTCGAGGCGTCCGACGATGCGGACGCTGGAGTTGGACACGATCCGCCGCTCCACCTCGCTGGCAGTCTGCTGCGCGCCGATGAGGATGATGCCGAGGCTGCGGCCGCGCTCGGCGATGTCGAGCAGCTCGTCCTTGATCGGGCTGGAGCCCTCGCGGGGGGCGTACTTGTTCAGCTCGTCGATCATGGTGAACAGCAGGCTGCCGGCCCCGGCGGCCTCCTTGCGGGTCTTCTCGGCGGCGAGCACGACACCGACGACGAACCGCTGCGCCCGCTCGGGCAGGTTGTGCAGATCGACGACGGTCACCTGCTGGTTGGCCGTCGACACCCGGCGGGACTCACCGGGGTCGGGCACGTCGCCGCGGATGATCGGGCCCAGCGCCCGCTGCGAGGAGCGCAGCCGCCGGAGGAACGCGTTCACGGTGCCCTGCCCGACCGCGGCGCCGGCCCACGTGATGCGGGTGGTGTCGTTGTCGAGGAGGTCCGCGACCCGGTCGACGAGCTCGGCGTAGGTGCGGCAGGTGACCCCGTCGATGCTCACCGCCCCGTCCCGGCCGGCCGGCACCGCCTGGGCGCGCAGCTGCGCGGCGACCTGGTGGATCACCATCGTGTACTGGGCGCGCTCGTCCTCGGCGTCGGCGAACACGTAGGGCAGCAGGTCACCCGCGCAGAACTCGGCCAGCGTCCACCAGAACGCGGCCACCCCGGAGGTGCGGCCGACCACGTCCGGCCGGCCGGAGGTGTCGCCCGGCCGCGGCGGCGAGAAGAAGCCGACCGACTCGAACCGCTGCGCGGACAGGCCGAGGCGGGCGTAGGCGGCGCGCAGGTCGTCGCCGGTGCGCGGGTCCTCGAGCCGGACGTTGGGGTGGTCGAGGAAGAGCAGGTCCTCGCCCTTGACGCTGAAGATGAGCGCCTTCGCGTTGTGCGAACCGGCGCCGAGGGCGCGGGAGGAGAACAGCGCGTGCAGCAGGAACAGCGCGTAGCTGGTCTTGGTCGCCACGCCGGAGATGCCGGAGATGGAGATGTGCGCGCCGCGGGTGCCGTCGACGAAGTCGAGGTTGAGGTAGACGATCTCGCCGTCGCGGCCGAGCCCGACGGGGAGCTTGCGGTCCATCTGGTCGAAGTACAGCGCCTGCGCGCGTTCGGCGCCGGTCGCCCGCCCCGCCGGCTCGCCCGGGCGGGGCGGCACATACATCTCCGGCTCGACCCGGGTGGTGGTCACCTCGGCGATCTCGACGACGCGGGCGGGCAGGATCGAGTCCTCGATGAGCTCCACGTCGGAGGCGAAGAACGCGCCCTCATGCCGGGCCTTCACCTCGGTGACGACACCGGCGATCATCACCGGGCCCAGGCCGGGAACCCAGCGGGCGGTGACGACCACGTCGTCGAGCTGCAAGTACTGCCCCTCGGCGATGGTGACGTGAAACCTCAGCGGAGTGGCGTCCTCGGTGCCGAGTACCAGCCCGACGGCCGGGGCAGGGGACGCTCCTTCCGCTCGGGTCGCAGTCGGAACGGTCTCGGCAGGGCCGGTCACGGCACTCCTCGGGCGATCGGTAATGGCACGCGCTCTCGGCGCGGAGGACGACGGTAGGGGAAGGGGGCGGCCCCCCGGCTGATCGGACGAAGCCGTTGAACTGATGGCGACCTGTCGTCGCATCCGTCTCGTGCGACACGTCGGACATCCGGCCCCGCCAGGGGACTGTGGGGAAGATATTCGAGGTGTCGGCTCACGGTCAGAGGGCGGACTCGGACATCAAGGCGATCCCTTCTCGCAGCCGCGCGTCGCTGATGCACCGGAGGTGGGCCACGTCGTTGCGGGCTTCGCGGAGCCAGTCCACGAGCGGCATCTGGGGTCGACCTGCCATGCCGGCCCGGTGACGCATGTAGAACCAAAGGTCACCTATCTCGACCAGGTCCGTGCCGATCTCCTGGCGCAGCCGCTGGCCGTGCCCCTGCCGGTCGAGCCATGCCAGCACGCGCTCCCGCTGTTGATCCAGCAGCGGGAGCAACGTCATGGCCTGGGCGCGCCATAGGGCGCGGATCAGGCGTTCCGGTTCGTGCTTGGCGATCGCTGCGGCGTGCCAGGTCACCTCCTCCCTGTCCCAACGATCACAGGCTCCCGACGACCAGGGGCCAAGCAGTTCCGTGCTCGGCCGGTCGGTGGGTGCGGTCCATGCGGTGGGGCCGGTGTCCAACAGTTCGGGTCGGTCGCCGGCGTAGTCGAGGACCGTGCCGCAGAGCGTGTCCGCCTCGCCGTCCCACGCCGTCTGCAGGCGGAGCGCCAGATCGAGGTCGAACCCTGCGACCTCGGAGATGGCCGCTTGACGAGTCGCGTCCGCGCCGGAGGGACCGGCCTGGCGCAGCCACAGTGCCGTGTCCAGGCGGCTGAGCCGGCCCCACCAGTAGAGGACCGTCAGCCGGGGAGTGCCGCTCGCGATGCGCATGTGCCGGCCGGGGACGATCGCGACGACCTGCACCGGCATCTGCTCCGGGCGGGCATTGTGGGCGAGCGCCGCCGCCGCCGACACCACCGACTGCAGTTCCTCCATCTGCACCCGCGTGGCCGAGGTGGCCTCGACCAGCAACAGGTGGTGAGCAAGGTCTGCCCGGATCAGGTCCTGCACAACGGGCACCCGGTCGGGCAGGGGATGGCCGGCCGCCCTCAGGCAGTGAGCCACCACGCAGTCCTCGCCGTCCGGATCCAGCCGGACCCGGACGAGCCGCCGGGGGGAGGGACGCGCGGCCACCTGGTCGAACAGGCCGGGCGGCCCGCCCCGCTCAGGAACGACGAGGAGGACCTGCTGCATCCAGCCGTCGCTCTGCAGCGCGCGATCGACGTCGGCCAGGTAGTCGCGGGGGCCGGGAAGCCTCCAGTACTCCGCGGCGTCGGTGTCCGAGCCACTCACCTGGCCACGTTGTTCCTGAGGGCGGCGGCGAGCAGGGGCTGGAGTTCGAAGCGGCCGTCCTCCAGGCTCGCCGTGACCTGCAGCGCGCCCAAGGCCTCCCGCGCTCGCTCGCTGAGCCCACCCTCGATCAGCTCGGACAGGAATTCCCAGGTGACCGGTTCACCGATCTCGAGCAGGACCCGGGCGAGGGCCTCGGCTTCCGGGACCCGGCCGAGGGCGTCGTCCGCGAGGGTTCCCTCGGCGAGGACCTCATCGCGGGCGGCCGCGGCGGCAGACGTCCAACCGTTCCGGGCTCCCTTGCGCAGCGCACGGTCGAGGACGGCGGGCCAGCCGCCGGTGGCCTCCAGCAGGGCCGCGCAGGACGCACGATCGAGGCTGAGGCGCTCATCCCCGGACCAGGCCTCGAGGGAGGACTTGGTCACGCGCCGGAGACCCAACCGGAGGGTCTTCTCCAGACCGGGCAGCGGCGGGCTCGACTCGGCCCACAGCTGGAAGGCCTGGGGACCCAGGACCATGACCGCCCGGCGCATCGCGGTCCGCGGCGACATCCCGTCGACGGCGGACTGCACCTCCCGGGCGATCTCGGTGGCCTCACCGAGCGACAGAGCTCGGCAGTCAGAGACCAGCACGATGCGGTCGCCGGCGGCCTTGAGTTGTGCGGCGAGTTCGCCGGGGTCGACCTCCGGCAGGTGGGTGACCTCGGATCGGCGTCCCCGCAGCTTCGCCGAGATCGCTGCGCCGACGTGGTCGATGCCGAGGGCTCGGCTGCCGCCGACCAGCGCCAGGCCGGGTGCGTCGACCTCCACGACCGCGGCGAGTTCCTCCTCGGTCAGCGGGCTGCGGCCTCCGTTGGGCAGGGCCCGCCGGTACAGCGACGCCTGGAACCCGGGTGAGGGCTGCTGCCCCTCGAAGTCGAGCAGTTCGGCCTCGATGTGCGGACGGCTGCCGAGCAGCCGAACGACGTTCGGATTGCGGATGCGCAGGCTCTCGCCGAGACGGACCACGATGCCCAGGCCGACCATCTCGTCGACCAGGCCGCGGAAGATGGCCGGGCGCATGGACTCGAAGCCCTCCGGCCACCAGTACGAGCAGGCCTCCCGCAGCTCGGTCTCGTCGTAGTCGGCGTCCATGCCGTGCTGCAGGTTGCGCAGGGCGAGGACGAAGGCGATGCAGCGGTAGCGGTCGTCGAGGTTGATGGTGAGCATGAACCGCCTGCGCATCTGCTCGCCGAGGTTCGCGTTGTCGTAGACGCGCTCGACGTCGTCGCGGTCGATCACCGTGGGCAGGGCGGTCCCGCGCCGGGGGGCCGACTGCAGCTCGCGGAGGAGCGCCTGCCCGAAGACCTGGATCATGCCGGCCTGGTAGTTGGTCTCCGAGAGCAGATGCCACATGGCCGCCTCGTTCAGCTCGTAGCCGAGGGCCGAGAGAGGAACCCGGAGCAACTCCACGGCGTCGGGCGGGTCCAGCGGGCCCACGTTGACCGGCTGCTGCGCGAAGTGGGCGAGAGGAACGTTGCGCTGCCGCTCGAAGCGCTGGACCTGGTGCAGGCCCGCGAGCACGACCTTGAAACGGCGGTCCGTGAGGTTCATGAGGGCCCGCAGCCGCTCGATGATCGGGAAGTCCCTGCGCGCGTCGGCGTCCAGCAGGTCGTCGCACTCGTCGAGCAGGACGAGGAGGCGCCGGCTGGGGTCGGCCTCGAGCCAGTTGCGGATGTGGGTCACGGTGGCCTCGCCGCGGGCCGTCTTGCTCGAGCGATCGGTGACGACGCCGACCCGCTGCAGCTCCTCCAACAGGTCGATCCACAGCTCGTCGGAGTCCCGCCACAGGCCGAGCCCGAGACCCCGCACGTCCAGGTAGACGGCGCGACGGTCGGGGTCGTTCGCTGCTTCCACCTCGCGCGCGGCGGCCCGCAGGAGAGCGCTCTTGCCGACCTGCCGACCGCCGTAGACGAAGCTGCTGCCGCGGGGGTCGAGGACCGTCTCCAGTTCCCGTCTGCGTCCCCGGAACAGCTCCGGCGGGACGTTGCCGGCGACATCCGGGGCGAATGCGGAGACCCGGGCGAAGGGCAGGACGAGGTGCTCGAGCAGCGCGAAGGTGGGCGCCGGGTGGAAGGCCATGGTCAGGACGACGACGTCGTCCACCACCAGTACCCGGCGGGAGGACGCCGCCTCGGCGCGGGCCGCGGCGGCGAGGGCTTGGCGCTGGTTCCGGGTCAGCACTCCCCGGTACAGCACCAGATGCGGGTCGGGCTTGGGATCGTTCAGTGCGAGGCTGACGAGCCGGTCCGCCGACATCTGGTCCCACACGACGTGGACGCGATAGCGGCCGGCCGCGCCGGACCCCAGTTCGTGCATGACCACGGGCAGCACCGGTCGCGCGTCGACCACCTCGACGGTCAGATCCGTGCCCTGGGGCCGGGCGCGCGGATCGCTGCGCGGGGTCGGACCCTGCAGGGCCAGAACGGCGAGCACGGCGCGCAGCCGGCCGTAGAAGTCACCGGCACGCTTGTCGCGGAACAACGCCGTCCAGGCGACCAGGGCATCGGCGTGCGCCCGGCGGATGGCCGCCTCCTGGGGACCCGCTCCGAAGGGTTCGAACCGAACGCCTCGGGTGAGGGCATCGGCGGCGCGGTCGAAGACGCCGGCGTCGGCGGCGGCGTCGATGCCCAGCGACCAGAGTCGTCGCTGCAGCTGCTGGTATTCCTCGACGGCGTCGGCGCCGACGGCGCCGCCCCTGCGGGCGGCGTCCAACCGCTCGTGGGCGGCGGCCAGGGCGCCTTCCTCGAGGAGGCGCCGCACCGCACCTCGGTCCTCGTGCTGCAGCCGCTGGTCGTCGAGGGCCCGCAGCAGTTCACCGGTGACCCGGTCGCGGGCGCGCCGGAGCACGGCCTCGGCCTCGTCCAGCCGCGCCGAGGCGCGGAGCGGATCGTCGGTCGGTTGCTCCGTGTCCAGCAGCAGTCCTCGGACGACGATCGCTTCGCCCTCCTCCAGCGCCGCCGGATAGGCCTCCAGCTCGTCGAAGGCCGACCGCAGGCGACCCAGGCGCCGGCTCAGCGCCGCTCCGGCCGCGCGGAGGTCGTGGCTCCGCCGTTCCGCCAGGCTGGCCGCCAGCTCCGGGTCGGCGGAGCGGACGACGTCGATCAGCCGCCGGCTGCCGGCGTGGTCCATCCGTGCCGCGTATCCCTCGTACGCGGTCACTGGCGACCGGTAGGGCGCCGCCAACAGGCCGCCGAGGGCCGCCTCCGGCACGTGCGGCCAGGAGTTCCGGTCGAGGGAAGCTTCGAACGCGTACGGCAGCCAGCCGTCCAGCACGTCCTCGGGGGAGGGCTCCAACCCCTGCGGGACGCCCTCGTCGAGCCGTCGAACGAGGAGATCGGTGGCCAGCGCGGCCGCGCGGAGGGCCACCGCTTCCTCGGTCCCGGCGGCCTCGGCGACGTGCTGCCGGACCGACTCCCGGGCCGCGACCGCGGCGCGCCGCAGGGCGACGGCGACGGTCTCCAGGTGCCGGACCCGG
Source organism: Geodermatophilus sp. SYSU D00663 (assembly GCF_054050655.1). Classification (NCBI taxonomy): domain Bacteria; kingdom Bacillati; phylum Actinomycetota; class Actinomycetes; order Geodermatophilales; family Geodermatophilaceae; genus Geodermatophilus; species Geodermatophilus sp. SYSU D00663. Next base: position 65,921 of record NZ_JBJGZT010000010.1, read on the forward strand.
TCCGTCCCCCGTGCCGCAGCGACTGCCCGGGCCCAGTTGTCGACGATCTCCAGGGCCTCGCGGGCCAGCTCAACGAGCTTGGCGCGGGGGTCGGCGACGATCCGGGCCGTGGTCTGCGGTCCGCGCAGGCCGGCGTCGGTGTCGTCGATCGCGCGCTCCAGCGCCCGGTCGTCGTTCAGCGCGAGCGCGACCCGTCGAACGGCGTCCGCCCGCTCGCGTCGGTCGTCCCGCACAACCGCCAACAGCTCTCCGAGCAGCCCGTCCTCGGTCATCCAGGCCTGGTAGACGCGGGTGGCCCGCTGGTACTTCAGCTTGCGGGCCTTCGCGGTGGCGAGCTGGCGCTGGGCGGCGGAGCGGGCCGCCGTGGCCTGGTCGAGCGCGTCTCCGGGAGCGGCCAGGGGCGTCTCCGGGCCCAGCGTGAACCCTTGGCGGGTTGCCGCCACCGTGGTGGTGGCCAGGGTGTGGAGTTCGGGAGCTTGGGCCAGTTGCGGCTCGAGGAGTTCGAGCACGTCCGACGCCCCGGTGAACGGGGCGACGGGCGCCGCGAGGCACAGCGCGGCCGCCAGCGCGTGCGCAGCCGGCCCGGCGGGGAGGTCGGTCCACGCCTGCGTGCGGGCCCACAGCGCCTCGGACAGGGGACCGGCATCGCTGCGCAGGGCGGCCGCGATCGCGAGCACCTCCAGGGAGGTTCCCCAGTCGGGGTCGAAGGCCCGAGCGGCCCAGGCAGCTGCGCCGAGGTGTCGGTCGTCGAGCAGTCGCGCGAGGCCGCTCCACACGCCGGCGGGAGAGATGGCGGCGCTCGCGGCGGACTCGTGCTCCGTCGGGCCGGGCCGGGAGGGCGGAGCGTCCGGCGCTGTCGTGTGGTCGCCGGCAGCACCGGGTGCGGGCGCGCCGCGGTCCTGCGCCGCGACGTCGGCCGCCGCGGGGTGCGGGGGCGCAGGGCGGACTGCGCGCCCGTGGTCTGCCGCGGACGGGCGCGGACCAGCAGCACGGTCGGCTTCTGGCTGCCGCTCCTCGCCCGGGCGCGACGACGGTTCGGTTCCGGCCGCGCCTGGCTGCTGCGTCCCCGCCGGGGCGGGGGGTGGGCCCGCGTCGACCTCGGGGGCGTCGACGTCTGCATGCGAGGGATGCCGCTGCCCGGAGGGCGACTCGGGCACGTCGCTCGCGGCCTGGTCGGCGGAGGCCGGACGCTCCGGTCCCATGGGCGGCGTCGGATCGGATTCGATCTCGGCCGGCGAGGCCGACGGCACCGCGGCGACCGCGGGTACCTCGAGCGCCACCTCGGGTCCCCCGTCGCCGGCCCCAGCCACCGCGTGGGCATCGTGGTTCGACGACGCGGAGGCCGCGCTGGGTTCCCCCTCGGGCGTTGCGGTGTCCGTCGCCGCCGGGGGGTTCGCCAGCCGCAGCTTGTGCGACAGCGCCAAGCCCAGGACCAGCGGGGAGGTCAGGTCGGACAATGCTTCGAAGGAGGCCCCGTCGAGCATGCGCTCGCCCCGAAGCTGCCTGAGCAGCATCTCCAGCAACGGCACGTTCTCGAGCCAAGCGCCCAGCGACTGGTCGTCGTCGGGTGGCGTGGCGGCCTCCCTGAGGACGTCGAGCGCCGCGCGGTATTCCTCGGGGCCGTCCACCGTCCGGAGCGGCGCCACGGCGGCGGCGGCACAGTCCCGGCGAGCCGACAGGTCGGCTCGCCGCCGGGACTCCTCGACCTCCCGTTCCTGCGCCTCCGCCAGCTCGACGGCTGCGCGCACGGCGCGCTCCAGCGATGCCGCCAGCGGCGGCCGGAGGGGGATGTCGAGGCCGAGCGCCGCGACGAGGTCGCTTGCCCGGTCGACGATGCGGGCGGCCTCCTCGGCAGCGGCCCGCAGCGAGTCGACCAGCTCGGCGCCCACCAGCGAGTCCCCGTCGGCGACCTCCAGGACGCGGCGGGCGGCGGTGCGCAGTTCGTTCTGAGTGCTTACACGTTCGGCGGCCAAGGACCGCAGCTCCCGAGCGGCCTGCCGGGGTGCGGGTGAGGCGGGAACCGGCTCACCGGAGACGCGTTCCGGCTCCTCGTCCGCCGCCGCTGTCGGGAGCGGCGGGGCTTGGGCGGGTTCGATCTCGCCGCTCTCGGAGGCGTCGCCAGCCCTCTCGTCGAGGGTCTCGAGGAAGGCGCGGGCACCATCAGCCGCAGGGCCTCCGCGGTCCTCAACGACCAGGAGGCACAGCCTGGCGAGGGCGACCGTGCACTGGGCCGTCCACTCGTCCCAGATGCGTCGGAAGTCCTCGACGGTGGGAGCTTCCTCCGCGTCTCCCAGCAGTTCGGCGGCCGCTCGCCTCGCGGGCTCGGTCAGGAGCTGCGCCAGGTGATGCCTGCGTGCGTCGTCCAAGGATGCTGCCTTGACCTTGAGAAGGCCCGCCTCGGCGGGCCGGCCGGCCACGGTCACCCTCAGCAGGGAGCCGATGGGCTTGCGGCCGTCTCGCCCGGCCTGCTGGAGCGCCTGCCGCCAGTCCTCCTGCGACAGATCGGCCACCGCCTGCGCCAGTCGGCAACCAGGTGTCACTGTGATCCCCTCTCCCCGTGCCCACGGAGAGTCGCACACGACTTCCCGAGATCCGAGGAGCCTGACACCGCAGGGGGAACATCCGTTCCGGCTGCCTCGACGGAGCGCGCACGAGGCCGTGCGGCCTCGTCCGTTCAGTCGTCGCCGCAGGCGGCAGCACCATCCGGAGCCGTGGCCAAGACAACGCGCATCGGCGAGACCGACCGTCGATCCTCGTCGCGGGCGAGGGGGCCATGCGTTGGCCGCGCCGTCCTGATCGCGGCAGAGTGGAACGATCACAAGATCGTCGCGGCCGGAGGAGTTGCCCGACCGAGCACGACGCCCCGTCAAGGCCTGTCCGAGGCCACGAGAAGCCGACGACCTACCACCGGGGACTTGCTCCAGCGCTCGCCTGGGCCGGCATCGCTGGGTCGTCGAACGCACCCTCGGCTGGGTGTTGACCTACAAACGCCTCGCGCTGCGCTACCACCGCACTGCCACAACGATCACCGCGCTGGCTCGGCTGGCAGTCACCCTCATCTGCACTCGAAGCCTCCCCGCCGACCAAGGCCACGTCTTTTTAGTGATGCGCTGGACAAGTTAGGGTCTAAGTCCCACACTGCAATCCCTACATCTCGACCGGAGGCGGACATGGCGCGCATCAACAAGGCAGCAGTGGTCCACGAGGCGACCAACGTCGGGCGGCGGATTTCCTTCGTTGCCGAGGATCCGGCTGTCATCAAGGCCGCGAAGCAGGCGGCCAAGGACGTCGCCCAGGCTGCCCGCTCGTGCGCGACGCTCGGCGGTGAGCTCAAGGCTTCCTGGGATCGTTCGGCTTGAACTACTCGCCGGAGGCGCTCGGCCTGGTCGTACGTGAGCTGCGTGAGGCGCGGTCACCGCGGCTGACGCAACGAGAACTCGGGGTTCGCGCGGGATACGGAGAAGCTGGCGCCGGGGTCGCGATCTCCCGCATCGAGAGCGGGCTCTCCAGGCCCAGTCCCGGGCGGCTCGCCGGCCTCAATGCTGCCCTCGATCTCTTCCCCGGCGAGCTCGAGACGCTTGCCGCGCGGCGCACCGAAGAGCTCGCCGCGTCCACTGGAGGATCGGCGGTCGCGTCGGACGAGTCCCTGCGCCACCGCTTGCTCCGCTTGCAGCGCACCGTCGAAGAACGGACCCAACGCCTGTCGAGCACGGTCGATGCCTTCAACGAGGCGCACGACAAGGCTCGCGACGAGTTCTTCCTCCCCTTCGTGCGCGCCGCCGAGGCCATCTCGGGAGCCCCTGCACCGCCACGGGAGAGCCTGGAAGAGACCGTCCCGGAAGAAGGCGCCGACGCCGAGGCCACAGCCGCGTTCAGGCTGCACTTCGCGAGCTACGGGGTGGCCCAGGCGCTGTCTGGGGCGGCAGCCGGTGCCGCCGTGGGCGGCGCGGCAGGCGCGGCTACGGCCTACGCGGCCTTCACCGCCGCTGTCACCTGGGGAACCGCCTCGACCGGTGTCGCCATCTCCGGGCTATCGGGCGTCGCCGCGTCCAATGCCGCGCTCGCACTGCTGGGCGGCGGCACCCTCGCGGCGGGCGGAGCCGGCATAGCTGGCGGTTCTGCGCTTCTCACGGGGCTTGTCGCCGGCCCGGCAGTGCTCCTGGCCCTGGGTGGTGTCGTGTGGGCTGCGCGCCGAAACCGGCAGCAGCGGCAGGAGCTCAAAGCGAAGCTCGGCGAGGCCGAGGCGCAACTCGATGCGCAGGCGCGGGGCGTGCAGGCGTTCATCGACCTCGTGCGACGCGCCGCCCAGATCCTGGAGTACATCGCGGTTCATGGTGCCCACGCCCGCGAGCGATGGTCTCGACGACTGGAGGCGCCGACGGAGTGGGATGCCCTGTCCCCCGTGCAGCAGGAGCAGTACGACGACTTCGTCCAGCTCTGCGCCGCGCAGCTCGCCGTGGCGACGCTCGACGTGGAGCGGCTCCTGGTGCTTCGAGGTGAGGAGCTCGACCAGGAGATCGGCCTGATGGACCAGATCCTCGAGAAGAGCGAGGACTTGGTTTACAGCCGGGCGTAACGCGAGCCTCGTCGCAGCGTCGACGCCTCGCTTGATTCGCGCTATGCCGCTGAGGGCGCCCGCTGGCCAAGCGCTCACTGCTCGACCCGGTCGCGCGCTTGCAGAGGTAGCGAGCTGCCGTCTTGGCCAGCGGGCGCCCTCAGCGGCGGAGCAGCCGGATGGCCACGAGGAGCCACAGCCGGCACCCGCTCCAGCGCGGGACACCCAGAGGACCGGCCCCGCCGCAGGCAAGAGAAGACCTTGCCGATGCTCGCTGGCGGCGCGGGGTGTTGGCCGGAGCCCAAGCCGGGGTGGGCAGAGGCGACGCCGAAATGTCGCCGTCGGAGTCATCCCGACATCGGGGCTGAAGACGTGTCAAGCCTGATCCTGCCGCCACAGTCTTGGGGGCTTTCACGGCCCCGGCTGTCGCCCTCGCGGAACCGGCGGCTCAGATGTTGACACGGGCCCGGCTGCCGCGACGTGTGCTACGGCGTGCGGGGCTGGCGGCCTCTCCACTCGCGATACTGCACCCGCATGCAGTTGCCGCACGGCCGGTACCCGGACGCAATGGCCGTTTCCTCGTCAGCGAAGAAGACGCGGATCTCCTCATAGCCCCTGCCGAGAGCGTTGCGAGCGCTCCAGCAGTCCAACTGGCCGTAGATCCGGAGCTTTGAGTTGCCGCCCAACGTGCCGCGGGTCTCGCTGGAGTAGGGCTGGCCGTCGGCGCCCAGGAGGGTGTACACGGTTGAATCCTGCGGCACGCCTCAGGCGGCATTGTGGAGGACGAGCTCGACGGTGTGCCGCAGGCGGAGCGGAGGGTACCCACCCCGGGGCCGCACGCCGCCACGGTTGACCAGTGTTGTGTCTTTTGGGTGAAGGTGGGATCGGCTCGACGCCGCAGGCCGGCGCCGCACCGTCCTATCGCTCGGGCTGCGGTGCTCGCCGCCGAGCGCCGCGGCGTACCTGGCCCCACCGCATGAGACGGTTCCGGCCATGACCTTCGTCGCCGGTCGCATCGACGTCCCAGCGGTCATGGAGGAACTTGCTCGGCGACGCCCCGTCTTCCACTCAGAGGCGGATTTCCAATTTGCCTTCGCTCAGGTGATCCAGAGCCTCGTGCCCGACGCTCACATTAGGCTCGAGGTGCCGCTGAGGGGCGTGCGCGGGCTCAAGGGCTCGCAGTACCTGGACCTCATGTGCAGCAGCCCAGCTGGACGGACCGCCATAGAGCTGAAGTACTTCACGCGCAGTTGGACCGGGACCGACGGGTCGACCGAGGAGCAGTTCAGACTGCGCCACCATGCGGCCACGGACCTAGCCCGCCGCAATCTCGTCTTCGATATTGCACGACTGGAGCAGTTCACGGGCGCGGGCGTTGCCGACAACGGCCTGGCGCTCATGCTCACCAACGACCGCAACCTCTGGTTGCCGTCGCGCCGGGCGACTAGCAACGATCATGAGTTCCACATCAACGAAGGGGTGACACTCAAGGGAGTGCTCCGCTGGGCGAAAGACCTGTATCCCGGCAACACGCGCGAATTGACCGGCAAGTATCCAATCCGGTGGAACAACTACAGCGAGCTGGGGGGAAGCCACGGTGCTTTCCGGTGGCTCGCCATCCGAGTGCGGAAACGACCGGGGGCTGGGGAGAGCAGGGTGTCGTTCGACTGACCGCTGGAGGCGCCAGATCCGCCGTCTACGGATTGCCAGCAAGGCAGTTGGGTCGCTCGAATGTAGCCGCTGGCGACCTGCCGAAGTTGCTCGCCCCCGCAGGGGGTCCTAACGCCCTCGGCCAGTGTGCCTATTGTCAATTACTGACTGTCGTCCGCTCGGGGTGCGGCTATGGCAGGGCCCTGGTCGCTGGACAGGTGGAGACGTCGCTAGAGCTACCAACCAGCGACGAGGCGGACACGGCCCGATCACGACTCGTCATACGATTAGGGCAGTGCCCCGACGCCCGGCCACGGCGCGGGTAGCTGTTACCCGTGGACGTCGTACCGCTGATCCACTTCACGTTGATTTGACCCGCTCCGCCCAGTGGACATCCAGCACGACGGACGGGGGTGGCCTGGCTTCCAAGCGGCCTGGCGGCTTTGTGACGGCTGGGCTGGATGGCGGACGTCGAGTACGTCGTCGAGCACGAGTGTGGCATGGGCAAACATCTCCCGGTGGTGCCACCAAGGCGGGTCTGCATCACCGACTGAGCCCTGCAGCGCGCCTCCGCAGACTGTGCATTGCGCCTAATGCCCCGATGGGTCGCGAAGAGGCTCACTAACGCGCCCTCCGAGTTCCCGAAGGCGTTCGGCGATCTGCGCCCATGGAATTTCTCCGGTCATGTGACACCAGGACAAGCGAATGGCGCCCGCGATACGCTGCTCTGAGTACCCGGCGGCCGTCAGTACATGGCTTGGCTTGTAGCTCTGGGCGGTGCACGCCGAACCATTCGATAGGGCCACGAGGTCCCTCAAGGCAACGATGGCTGCTTCCGAGTCGATCTCGGGCATCGAGAAATTGATGGCGTTAGGCAGGCTGTGGTCGGGGTTGCCGTTGAAGGACGCGCCGAGTGACGTGAGCGTATCCACGGCCTCCATTTTGAGGGCCGCGTTGTGCGCCGTGCGCTGCTCGTGTTGCTGTAGGGCCAGCCGAGCGGCGGTCCCCAAGCCGGCGATCAACGCCACCGGCAACGTGCCGGGTCGCAGACCTCGCTCTTGGCCGCCGCCGTGCATCAAGGGTGTCAGCGGTGGTCGCGTGAACCCGCGCCGGCGGGCGATCAGGGCGCCGACGCCCTTGGGGGCGTACAGCTTGTGCCCGGATGCGGAGATGAGATCGATCCGGCGGTTGCGTAGGGGGGCGATCACCTTGCCGAACGCCTGCGCCGCATCGACGTGGAAGAAGGCCTCGTGGCCCGCGAGAGCCGAGGCGATCTCGTCGATCGGCTGGATGACGCCGGTCTCGTTGTTCGCCGCCATGACCGACACCAGCAGTGTGTCCGGTCGCAGGACGGCTGTCACCGCCTCGGCTTCGATCCACCCGCCTGCGACCGGGGGGAGCAGGGTGATGTCGAAGCCGCGAGCGCCGAGCGCCTCCAGCGGCTCCAGGACGGCCTTGTGCTCGATCTGCGTGCTGATGATGTGCCGGCGGCCGGTGCGCTCTCCGTGTGCAGCCAGGCCGAGGATGGCCAGGTTGTTGCTCTCCGTGGCGCCGCTCGTGAGGATCACCTCTTCCGGCTGAGCGCCGACGACGGCCGCTAGCTCCACCCGTGCCTGCTGGACGCGCTCCTTCGCGGCCTGGCCGTAGGCGTGGGTCCGGCTGCCGGCGTTGCCGTACTCCTCGCTCAGGTAGTGCATCACCTCGGCGAGGACCGCCGGCTCGACCGGCGTGGTGGCGTTGCAGTCGAGGTAGACGGGGCGACCGGGGTCGCCGGCCACGAGCCGGTGCTCAGTCCTGTCGGTGCTCGCCTCTACCGTCCTCATGGGTCGCAAGGTACGGCAACATGGCGATGAAAGTTCGGACACGCCGGTACCTCTGTACGGAACTTGCGATCCGTACATCGGGAGGGTAGACAGACGGGCATGGCCGCACCGCGTGTCAGTTCCGCGGCCCCCGCCGGGTCGCGGGCGTCCGCCTTCGAGTACGTCTTTCCAGCGATCCGGGGCGTCCAGGCCGGCCGCGAGTACTACGTCACGATGTGCCCGCTGCGCCTCATTCCCCGGCTGTTCGTCTTCGACGAGGAGGAGCTGACGCCGGAGCTGCGCGCGCAGCGCACCCTGAACAAGGCACGCGTCCCGGAGATCGCCCGCTACATCCTGGACAACCCGACCAGCTACGTGTTCTCGGCCCTCACCGCGTCGGTCAACGCCGACGTTCGGTTCGAGGCCTTCGACGCCGACGGCCGCGGCGGCGAGCGGCTCGGCACCCTGACCATCCCGATGGAAGCCAAGTTCGTCATCAACGACGGGCAGCACCGCCGGGCCGGCATCCAACAGGCGCTGGCCGAGAACCCGGAGCTCGGGGACGAGAGCATCGCCATCGTCATGTTCCTGGACATCGGGCTGCAGCGCTCGCAGCAGATGTTCGCCGACCTCAACCGCCACGCCATCCGGCCGGCCAAGTCGATCGGCGTGCTCTACGACCACCGGGACGAGATGTCGGCCATCTCGCGGCTGGTCGTGTTCCGGTCGGACCTGTTCAACGACCTGACCGAGACCGAGACGAGCAACCTGTCGGCGCGGTCCCGCAAGCTGTTCACCCTGTCGGCCTTCTACAACGCCAACCGGGCGCTGCTCGAGGACATCGAGCCGGATTCGCTGGAGCGGCGGGTCGACCTGGCGACTGCCTACTGGGAGGTGGTCGCCGAGCAGTTCCCGGAGTGGGCGATGGTGCGGCAGCGCGAGCTGAGCGCCGGTGAGATCCGCCGCGACTTCATCCACAGCCACGGCATCGTTCTGCACGCCCTCGGCATCATCGGCAACAGTCTGCTGCGGGCCAGCACGAGCCGGACGAGCTGGCAGAAGACCCTGAGAGGCCTGCGGCAGCTGGACTGGCACCGGGGGAGTGCCGCCTGGGAGGGGCGCGCTGTCCTCGGCGGCAAGGTCTCGAAGAGCCGCGCCAACGTGCTACTGACGACGGCGGCCATCCGCAGCGCCCTTGGCCTACCGCTGCCGCCCGAAGAGCAGCAGATCGACGACACCTTTCGACGAGGAGACGCATGACGCGCAGCCTGCCCATCCGGCCCCGCTCCGCCTTCGACGGGTCCGGCTTCGCCGCCACGGTCGACGCTCTAGTCGGGCAGACGCAGCAGCTCTACCTGGCGGACAGCGTGCCGTGGGTGGTCGGTTACTCCGGCGGTAAGGACTCGACGGCGGTGCTGCAGCTGGTCTGGCTGGCGCTGGAACGGCTACCGGCCGAGCAGCGCCACAAGTCGGTCCACGTCATCTCGACAGACACCTTGGTCGAGAACCCCGTGGTGGCCGCCTGGGTGACGCACTCGCTCGACGTCATGGGGGAGGCGGCTCGGAGCGCCAGCCTGCCGCTGACGCCGCACCGCCTGACACCGGCGGTGGCCGACACCTTCTGGGTCAACCTGATCGGTCGCGGCTACCCGGCGCCACGGCCCAAGTTCCGCTGGTGCACCGAGCGGCTGAAGATCAAGCCGTCGAACACATTCATCCGCGAGATGGTCCAGGCCCACGGTGAGGCCATCCTGGTGCTCGGCACCCGCAAGGCCGAGTCGGCCGGGCGGTCGCACCGTATGACGGCCCTAGAGGAGCGCCGGGTGCGCGACCTGCTCAGCCCGAATGACTCGCTGCCGAACTGCCTCGTCTACTCGCCGGTCGAGAACTGGTCGAACGACGACGTCTGGACCTTCCTGATGCAGGTCAAGAACCCTTGGGGCTACTCGAACAAGGAACTGCTGACCATGTACCAGGGGGCGTCGGCCGACGGCGAGTGCCCGCTGGTGGTCGACGCCAGCACGCCCAGCTGCGGCGACAGCCGCTTCGGTTGCTGGACGTGCACGCTGGTCGACCGGGACAAGTCGATGGCCGCCATGATCCAGAACGATGAAGAAAAGGAGTGGATGCTGCCACTCCTGGAGCTGCGAAACGAGCTTGATGTCGCCGACGACCGCCACCTGCGTGACTTTCGGCGGATGAACGGCTCGGTGCAGGTCTTCGGCAAGGACAACCGGCTGATCCCCGGGCCCTACACCCAGGCGTCGCGTGAGCGCTGGCTGCAGCGGCTGCTCGAGGCCCAGACCTGGATCCGGGCCAACGGCCCCGACTACGTTCAGCAGCTGGAGCTCATCACGCTCGCCGAACTGGAGGAGATCCGTCGTCTCTGGGTTGTCGAGAAGCACGAGTTCGAGGACCACCTGCCTGGCATCTACCAGCAGGTCACTAGCACGCCCTACCCCGGCCGACCGCTCGACGAGCACCTTCCGCTGGGCCCCGCCATGGTCGAAGTGCTCGGTGACGTAGTGGGGGAGGACCGCCTGCACTTTGAGCTGGTGCGCGAGCTGCTCGATATCGAGCAGCGCCACCGGGCACAGGCACGTCGCTCCGGCCTCTTCGATGCCATCGAAAAGGCGCTGCGCCGCGGCTTCTACGACGACGAAGCTGATGCCGTGCTCCGGGCGCTGCAGCGGCAGGAAGTGGCTGCCCGTCCTGTGGACGAGGCGGCTGGCGCCGAGCCGGATCCGCTGGACCTGGCCGACGGCCTCGTGCGTGAGGTCGGACAGCGGGTTGCGCCGTGATCCTCGACGAACTCGTCCTGCACAACGTCGGCACCTTCGCCGGCCGCCACGTCATTGAGCTGACACCCCCGTCGCCGAGCAAGCCGATCGTGCTGATCGGCGGCCTGAATGGGGCCGGCAAGACGACCATCTTGGAAGCCATCCACGTCGCCCTGTACGGGCCGCTGGCCCCGGTCTCTGGACGGCGCTCAGGAAGCTACGAGAACTATCTGCGCGGCCTGATTCACCGCGGCGTGCCGCATAGCGAAGGTGCCGCCATCGAGCTGGCTTTCCACGCCCACCAGCAGGGCCAGGAACGCCATTACCGCATCCGTCGCAGCTGGAAGAGCACCGGCAAGTCGCTCCGCGAGATCCTGCTGGTGTCGGTCGACAGCCGTCACGACGGCGCCCTGACCGCAACCTGGAGCGACTACGTCGAGACGTTTCTGCCGCGGGGCATTGCCGGGTTGTTCTTCTTCGACGGCGAGCAGATCGAGGCGCTGGCCGACCTAGACCGGTCGCGCCAGGTGCTGGCCTCGGCCTTGGCCGCGCTGCTCGGGCTCGATCTGGTGGACCGGCTGAACACCGACCTGGCGGTGCTGAAGCGCCGGCGGCGGGCCGAGCAGGTGCCCGCTGAGCTGCGTCAGGCCGTCGATAAGCGCCGGTTGGCCGTGACGGCGGCCCGGCAAGCCGAGGAGGCTGCGTCGGCGGCCGTGGCCGCCGCCCGGGTCGAGAAGGAACGGGCCGACAAGCTCGCCTTCGAGCTCACCGAGCGCTACCGCGCGGCGGGCGGCGAGCTGCTCGACCAGCGGGAGACGGCCGCGGCCCGGGCGAGCGTGCTGAAGAGCCAGCTGGCCGCCTATGAGAACGAGTTGCGCACCGAACTGGCCGAGGCAGCCCCCTTGCTGCAGGTGACCGCCCTGCTGCGCCAGGTGGTGAGGCAGGCCGAAGCCGAGACGGCGGCCGCCCGTGAGCGCATCGTCGCCGCGGCTCTGGAAGAGCGCGATGCGGCGCTGCTGGCGCGGCTCAGCGCCGACAAGCTGACGGCCAAGGCGCTTCGGGCGGTGGAGCAGCGGCTGGCCGCCGACCGTGCGGCGAGGGCCTGCGCCGCCGAGGCACCCGTCATCACGGGTCTAGCCGAGGCGGCTGCCATCGAGCAGCTGGCCAGTAGCACGCTGCCGACGGCGCAGCGGCGGCTGGCCCAGCTCGTCCATCGGCAGACGGAGGTGCGAGCCGAGCTCGACCAGGCCGAGCGGGTGGTCGTCGCCATCCCCGACGCCGCCTCGCTGGCACCGCTGCTCGCTGAGCGGGATGCCGCCGCGGCTGAGGCGCTGCGGCTGGACGCCAAGCTGGTCCAGCTTGAAGAACAGCTGGCCCTTCTGCGCCAGGATCGGGCCCGCGCCGACGCTGCCTATGAGGCGGCACTGACGAAGCATGCCGAGGCCGGCCTGGTGGCCGACGACGGCCGCCGCGTAATCGAGCACGTCGACCGGGTCCAGGCCACCCTTGAGCGGTTACGGGCGGCGGCCATCCGGCGCCACCTCGACGGCATCAGCGCCCTCGTCCTGGAAGCGCTCGGCCGGTTGCTGCGCAAGTCCAAGCTGGTCACGGCCGTGGCCATCGATCCGGAGACCTACGCCGTACGGCTGACCGGACCGGATGGCCATCCCCTGCCGGCTGGCGCCTTGTCAGCCGGAGAGCGCCAGCTGCTAGCCGTTGCCCTGCTCTGGGGATTGGCTCGCGCCGCCGGCCAGCCGCTGCCGGTGGTGATCGATACGCCGCTCGGCCGGCTTGACGGCGAGCACCGGGCCCACCTGCTGGAGCGCTATTTCCCGCACGCCAGCCACCAGGTGATCCTGCTGTCCACCGACACCGAGATCAGCGATGCCGCCCACCGCCGGCTGGCCCGGCACGTGGGCCGCAGCTACCAGCTGGCCTTCAACCCGACGACCAATGCCACCGCCGTCGTGCCCGGCTACTTCTGGGAGTGAGTCTGCATGCCCCTTGAACACATCAAGCTGTCGCAGGCGGCGCGCGACCAGCTCATCACGCTCAAGCGCCGGACCGGCATCATGCACTGGAACGTCCTCTGCCGCTGGGCCCTGTGCCGTTCGTTGGCCGAACCGGCGCCACCGCCGGCCGCCAAGCTCAGCCTAGACAGCAACGTCGAGATGACCTGGCGCGTCTTCGCCGGCGACTACGGCGACGCGCTCTGGGCCCTGTTGCGCTCCCGCTGCCACCAGGATGGCCTGGCACTGGACGAGGAGACGCTGGCGCAGCAGTTCCGGCTGCACCTGCACCGAGGCATCGGCTACCTCTTCGGCGATCCCCGGGTAACTGACGTGGCCGGCCTGGCCAGCTTGGCACTGGAGGAGGTGGCAGCCGCGTGATCCCGGCGGTCGCGCGCCACCGGACAGCGCTGGTCCGAACCCACCTGTCCCGGCCGCTCGCGACCGCCCTGGCCGACAACCTGCTCGACCCATCCCAGACGCTGCTGGACTACGGCAGCGGCCGCGGCGACGACGTGCGCCACGCCAAGGCACTCGGCATTCCGGCTGCGGGCTGGGATCCGGTCCACCAGCCCGATGGGCCCCGGGCCGCCGCCGACGTCGTCAACCTCGGCTACGTCGTCAACGTCATCGAGGACCAAGCCGAACGCGCCGCCTGCCTGCGCCAGGCCTGGCAGTTGGCCAACCGGCTGCTCGTTGTCAGCGCGCGCCTCGCCTGGGACGCCCGCGACCTCGTCGGCCGGCCCTTCGGCGATGGTCTGCTCACCCGGACCGGCACCTTCCAGAAGTTCTACGAACAGGCGGAGCTGGCCACCTGGATCGAACAGACCCTCGGCGTTCCACCGGTTGCCGCGGCGCCCGGCATCTTCTATCTGTTCCGGGAGCCATCCGCCGCCCAAGACTTCCTGGCCCGCCGGGTGCACACCTACCGACCGCGCGTCCGCATCGAGCCGCAGGCCATCTACGAGTCCAACCGCGAGCGGCTGGAGCCACTGCTGGACTTCATGACCGCGCATGCTCGTCCGCCGCGTCCGGGCGAGCTAAGCCGGACGGCTGAAGGGGATCTCACGACGGTCTTCGGCAGCATCGGCCGGGCGGTCCGGCTGCTGCAGCAGGTGACCGACACCGACCTCTGGCAGCAGATCACCGTCCAGCGCCGCTCGGAGCTGTTGATCTACATCGCCCTGTCGCGCTTCGGCCGACGGCCCAGTTACAGCCAGCTGCCGACCAGCCTGGCCACGGACATCCGGAGCCTCTTCGGGACTTACCAGGCGGCCTGCGTGCAGGCGGACCGGCTGCTGCTGTCCTGTGGCGACCCGGCCATCGTGCTCGTGTCAGCGCGCAGCGCCTCGGTGGGTAAGCAGACGCCAAGCGCCGTCTATGTCCACCGCAGCGCGATAGGCCACCTGCCCCCGGTGCTGCAGGTCTACGAAGGGTGTGCACGCGTCCTGGCGGGGACCGTCGAGAACGCCAACCTGGTGAAGCTCTCGGTCACCCAGCCTCAGGTGTCCTACCTCTCGTATCCGACGTTCGAGCGCCAGGCACACCCGACCCTGGCCAGCGCGGTCACGGTCAATCTCCGAAAGCTAACGGTCGACTGGCGCGACTACCGCCAGGTCGACAACCCGCCGCTGCTGCATCGCAAGGAGGAGTTCGTCGGACCGGATGATCCGCGGCGGGAGATGTACGCGCGCTTGACCAAGGCGGAGCACCGGAAGGGTCTCTACGCCGATCCCAGCCGCATCGGCACACGGGCCGGCTGGGAGGCGGTGCTGGCGCAGGCCGGGGTTACCGTGCAGGGCCACCGGCTGGTGCGCCGGCCCGCTACCCCCACCTCGCCCCACTGAGCAGCTCCTCCACCGAGACCGGCTTGGCGCCTCCGCTCTCGGACAGGGCCTCCGTCACGAGGGCGTCGACGACGAGGGCTGCCGGCTGGTGCCGGACGTTGACCTGCTCCTGGAGGTACTCCAGCCCGCCGTTGGCGTACTCCTCGAAGATCTTGACCCGCTCCTCGATGCGGGTGGCGTCCATGATCTCGGGATCATCAGTCACCACGTTGGCCGCGATCATGTTGACGAGCGCCTCGCTGAACATCGGCGCCGTCAGGGTGTCGTAACGGATGGGGTCACCCGACGCGGCCGCGAACGGCACACGGCGTTCGTGGCGGAAGCCGAGTGCCGCCGCGAACAGCAGTACGTCGCGGAAATACGGAAACCGGGACTCGGTCTGCAGCTCAAGCAACAGGGCTTCGTGCGGCTGTGGACGGCGGATCCGAACGTCGGCGGGGGCTGTCGTCACTTGATCACCTTCAGCTCGGAGTGGTCGGTGCTCGCCGGCCTGATGTAGGGGTGGGCGACGCCCTCGATCTCGATGTCGTCCGCGACATCGCCGGTGGCCGTGGTGTGGGTTTCGATGACCCCCAGGTGGCTGACGTAGGGCATCAGCTCGGTGACGACCCGGCCGAGGCCCTGGCTCTTGCTGACCAGCACGACCAACTGCGGGGCCATCTGCGCCAGGGCGCGCGAGACGGCCTGCTGGTAGTCCTGGTCGAGCGAGCCGAACGCGGCGTCCATGACGATCGGATAGAGGCCCGCGTCGGGCGGCGCCTCGCCTTCGGCCCGGCGCTCCTTGCGGATCTCGCGCGCCAGTTTGGACACCGCGGCCACGAAGCTCAGGCTCAGGATCTGGTTCTCACCGGTTGACTTCGGCACCTGGAGCTGCACGCCGTCGACGTCCTTGTGGAGCGTCAACTCGAAGCCCCGGTTGAGCGACGGCACGTGGTTCTGGTGGGTGATGCTCCGGAACACCGTCTTGAGCTCGGCATCGAGCCGACGACGCATGTCCTCCTCGCGGATGGCGAGGATCTCCTCCAGGGCCTTCTTCACCGACTGCACCAGGTCCGATCGGGCTCGGGCCTTGGCGGCCAGCTCGTCCGTCACCTCCGCGGTGCGGCGCTCCCTGGTCTTCTGCTCGATGTCCCTCCCCAGACGGTCCAACTCGGACCGCACCGAGCCGATGAGCTGCTGCTTGCTGCCGAGCTGCGTATCCAGGTCGATCCGCTTGCTCTCGAGCGCCTGCACGTCCTCCCGCCGGCTGTCGCGGAGCTTGCCGTCGAGCTCCGACTGCTCCTCGATGAGCCGGTCGACCCGGTCGCGCTCCGCGTTGATGCGCGTCATGAGCGAGGACAGGCTCTCCCGCAGGTCGACGCGTGCGGCTGCCAGCGGGCCGATCTGGCCGCTCAGCTGCTGCCACGCCGTCTCGACCGCTTGCAGGCCGGCCTTCTGGCGCCAGTCCTTCACGTGCAGCCAGGGCTCGGAGTGCTCGGTCAGCGGCGTGCCGCAGATGCAGGCTCCGTTGTCCAGCAGCTTGTCGACGAACTCCCGCTTCAGCGGGGACGGCAGTTTTCCCTTCTCGTACAAGCTCTCGGCCATCGCCTGGGTCGTGTCGCCGAGTGACTCGGTGAAGGCCAAGAAGCCGCGCGTGGCGATGAGGTGCTGCCGCTCGGCTTGGGCGGTTGCAAGCGCCGCCTTGGCCTCTTCCAGGTCGCGGGCGACCGCGTCGCGCCGCTCCTGGATGGGTCGCGTCTCGTTGTGCTGCCGCAGCACGTCGAGCACCGCGTCACGTTCCTCGGTGAGCACCGCCAGGTCGCCTTCCAGCAGTTTCACCTGGTCGCGATCGGCGGTTTCGCGCTCGCGCAGGGCGTCGATGGCCTCCTGGATCTCGGTGGCCTTGTCCCCGCCGTGCTTCTTGAGCTCCGCGGTGAGCTTGCGATCCACCTTCGGCAGGTGCACGAGCGCCCGCTCGACCTGCTCGAGGTCCAGCAGCACCTTGATGTCCTGTTGGACCTCGGCGTAGGCACCTCGCTTGACCAGGTTCTCGATCCGCTCGCCGTTGAAGAAGAAGAAGCGGCTCACTCCACGGGGCAAGATGCTGTAGACGGTCTCTTGCGGCGCCCCCACGACCTCCGACGCCCCATCGGCAGCGGTCATCCACAGCTGCAGTTCGGGTGACAGGCGGGTCTGGTGGTCGGACTGCTTGTGCACGCGCGCCTGGCGCAGCAGTCGGTAGTCGCGGCCCTCGTGGTCGAACCGGAGTTCGACGGCGACCTCGACGGACTGGCCGATCGGCAGCGCGCGCCACACGCTGTCGCTGACCATGCGCTCCTGCTGTTCCACGTCCTCTGACATCGCACCGTGCAGCGCCCACGTGAAGGCGTTCAGGAAGGTGGTCTTGCCGGCTCCGTTCGCGCCGAAGAGCAGCGACACGGGGCGGATGGCGTCGGAGGTCAGGTCGAACGTCTGCACGCCTTGGAACTGGCGGAAGTTCGTCAGCGTGATGGACTGCAGCTTCACGGAATGTTCTCCTTGACCGCGGCGAGCAGGTCGTCCGTGGCGTCGTAGGCGCTCAAGTGGAGCTTGGCGCGCTCGATCTCCAGGACGCGCCTGAGCAGGGCACGCTCCTCGTCGCTGAGCTCCTCGAGCACCTGCTTCTCCGTGCGACCGTCATCGGTCACCGATGTCTCCTTGCCGTGGTCGTGGTCGTGGGCGAGGGTGCCGCCGCTTACATGTCCAGGAGCTGGTACCGCTCCTTCAGTGGCCGCAGCACCTGAAGCGTGGTCGCATAGTTCTCCGACAACGCGCCGAACTCGTGGGCCCGCTGCAGCTCACGCGCCAAGAGGGCTCGCTCGACATCGAAGTTGACCGGTGCCGCGGCCGGCGGCACCGCCAGGTAATCCAGGATCTCGGCCCGCTCCTTGCCGGGGGCACGGCGCAGCAGGCGTCCGCGCCGCTGGATGAACTGGCGGGGGTTGCTGCTGCTGGCCAACAGGTAGCCGATGCGGGCATCGGGGATGTCGACGCCCTCATCAAGGCAGCGCATGGCGACCAGTACCCGTAGATCGTCGCCCGTGCCGAAGCGGCGCAGCAGCACCTTGCGCTGCGGCCGGGGCGTGTCGGAGACGTAGGAGTGGGCCGGCAACTGCAGCCGGTGGCCCACCAACTGCATGACCTCGTCGAGCTGGTTGGGCCCCGGCGGGTCACCCGGCTCCGTCGGTCGCCGGCCCTCGGCGCAGTAGACGAGCTGGAACCAGGACTCTCGGCGTGCGGTCAGGTCCTGTTGGAGCGCCGTCAGCTTTCCCTCGGCATGCCCCAGGACGCCGGCGCGCTGCCGCAGCAGGAAGCCGATGGGGGAGTCAGGATCGGTGTCCTGCACGCTGTCGCCTGCGGCGATGCGCTTGGCGATCTGCGTCGTCAGATCGATGTACAGAGCGGTCTCGTGGTCGTTCAGTTCCACGAGCCGCGGGAGGTAGCTGTAGCGGCACAGCGCTCCCATCTCGATCGCCCGGCCGAGACCGAGCTCGAAGACGATGGGGCCGAAGTAGTCGATGAGCGCGTCGGTGCCCGCATCGTCGAACCAGCGCTCCGGTGTCGCCGAGAGGGCCAGGCGGTAGGTGGCGCCCGGGGGAAGTGCCGCGCGATACGTCGACGAGCCGAGGTTGTGCGCCTCGTCGGCGATGACCAGCAGCGGCTGCGTGATGCGGGACAGCACCGCCTGGAACCTGTCGCCGGCGAACGACTTGTTGGTGGCGACCATGACCACCACCGGGCGCTGCCCGAGACGGGCTTCGGCCAGTTGGTCTTCGACGGCGCGCATCCACTTCTGGCTCGCCTCGTAGATGGCGATCGGACGCACGCCGAAGTCCTCGACCTCGGTGATCCACTGGTCGACCAGGTGCTGCAACGGCGCCAGGATGAGCACGACGAGGGGTTGCTCGCGCTGCCCCAGGACGTTGCCGAGCTGGGTGGCGGCGATCATGGCCGTCTTCGTCTTCCCGGTGCCGGTGGCCATCTTGAGGATGCCGCGGCCTTGCTGGCGAAGCCACGACTCGACCGCCTGCCGCTGGTAGCCGCGGACGTCCAGCCAGTCGGGGATGCGCAGCCGCATCGGCTCGGAGACGGTGGGCGGGGCGGGCGTCAGCGCGTCGTCGCGGCCTGGCACCGGGCGATGCGGTCGCTCGCTGCCGAGCTTGATGAGCCGCTCGCGGGCAATGTCCGGGAAGCGCTCAACCGCGAGGTTCGGCGTCTGGTTGGCCCAGAGCGCTTGGAAGTCGCTTTCGAGCCGGAGGGCCCGCGCGCCGTCCCCCGCCGCCCAGCCGCGGTACACCTCGACAGATTCGAAGTTGGCCATGAGACCGCCGTAGGTCTCGTTGCTGCTGCCCGTGAAGCCGACGAGGTCGCCGAAGTCGTCGCGGAAGACGCCGATCTTCTCGTGGTAGATGCCAACGCGCCCCGCCTGCTCGACGAATGCCAGCTTGATGTCGAGCCGGCCCTCGGCGATCAGGCGGCCCAGCATGCCGAGCCCGTCGAGGACCGGTTCCCGCTCCTCGAGCTCCAGCTCGCGCATGGTCGCCCGTTCGATGACCGCGCGGACGTCGTAGCCGCGTTCGATGTCCACGATGTCGTCTTCGCTGAGATGCGGAGAGGCGACCACCCGCATCGTGCCGCCCCGCGCGGCGAACATCTCGATCCCGCGGGCGTACAGGGCGAGACTGCTGGAGGTGAAGTAGCCCACCGCTCGGCTGTAGCTGGACGCGACGGTGAACGCAGGCACGTAGAAGGTGGCGACGACGTCTTCCTGATCGCTGCGATAACGGTCATGCAGGGACAGGGACCGCAGGCCTCGGGGAGGCATGCTCACAGCAGATCCAGGATGTCGTCGACGGCAACACGGTGCGTGGGAGACGGCGGCGTGTGGCCTGTCTCCAGGGACTCGCGGATGCTCGTCAGAAGGTCTGCGACGTCGATATCACCGCGTTCGCGGTAGCTGCCGATCACGCTGGTGACCGGCGTGGCTGCTGAAAGCCCGACGGCTGCGGCCAACAGGCTGCGGGTTTCGTCGCGGTCGGCGGTCACCGGCGCGCCGATCAAGCTCAGTGCATCGGGCAGCGGGTCGCCGGTCAGGTCTCGAACAGGCTCGAAGGAGAACTTGCCGTCGTCGTGGATCACGAGGAACGCTTCGGTGCCCGCCGCGACATCGCCGGCCAGCAGGAAGCGGCGGATGGTGCCGAAGGACGGCTGGTTGGCGGTCCATGCGATGGCCTGCGGCCCGAGAGGTGACGCGAGTTGGCGCGTCTGTCCGAACTGCAAGCCGAGGAGCCCCGCGATGGCCACCGGTGCTGCTGAGCCGCTGCCCCGCAGATGGTCGGCTGTGATGCGTACGCGGTAGGCCCAGGCATCCGGACGGCGGAAGAGGCGGCGGGTCTCCTCGGGTGTCTTACGGACCTCACGGTCGTCGCTCGCGAGCGTGACCACGCCCGCCTTGCACTGGAACGGCGGCGAGCTGGCGTACGCCACGACGCTACTGGCGGTGACGGTGTAGCGGCCGGTGATGTACTCGACCAAGTCTTCGAGTTGGGCACGCCCGCCGCTACGGGCCACCCGCTCTCGAATTAGGGACCGGACGCCGGCATAGGCCTCCATGCCCCACTCCCGGAGCGCCCAGCGGTCTCGGTCGACGCGTTCGAAGCGGTCGTCGCTGCTCATGGCGTTGCGCAGCGAGTTGGCGCTGCGCTCGATGACGAAGCGGTCGACGATCTCCTGAGCGCTGAGCGGCGAGCCGACAACCGACAGCACCGCCGCGCCGTAGTCCTGCACCGACTGCGTCCGAGTAAGGACAAAGTCGCCGTCGACGATGTAGCCGCAGTGCGTCAGCCAGGCCGCGGTTCGTTCCGTCACTCGTTCCGGGTGGCTGCTCTCCACGAGGCTGAGGGTGTCGAGCCGGGCGACGCCGTAGCGGTCAGCCCGCTCCTGCAATTGAGTCTGGGTCAGGGTCCGGGCTGCGGTGGTGGTCGGCACGACACACCAGCCGTCCTCGATTTCATAGGCGTCGTCGAGGCGATCGAGGACCCGCCATGCCGGCTGGCCGACTGACGCAACGGTCTTTCCGAGAGCCGGCATGAGAGCCAGCAGATCGTCCAGCGGCCGAATCGTTCCAATGAGGGTCCGGGCAGTCTCGGCAACCATCGAAAGCTGACCACTATCGCCGACCAGGCCCAGCTGGCCACCGTCGCCGACTAGGCCGAGCAGTGCCCCGCGCGCCTTCCCCTCAATCTGCCGGATTCGTTCTCGGGTCACGCCGTACTCGCGCCCGATTTCATCCAGCGTCCGTGGATTGTCAGCGAAGAGACGCTTGGCCAAGACTTGAACGGCCCGGGGGTCGAGGGTCGCCAGTGCCACCTCGAAAAGACTCGCTACGTCCATTTCCGCTGCCCCGTCGGGGAGAACATCCCTCGCGGTCCGTGCCTCGAGGCGGTCCCGGGCCTTGACGACCTCGTCCGGCGTCCCGGGGGCGAGCGCTGCCCCCAGCAGCGCCCGCTCGGGCTGCCCGATCGTGGCGTACCAAGTGGCGACGCGGTCGAGGTCCTCGACGAACGCCGCCAGCCAGTCCGGCTGATGCGCCGCGCGGTCCTCCGACGCCGGCGTCACGTCGCCGGCGGACCAGGGGGCGCTGACCCGCGGCGTCGGCAGCGAGGTCGAGACGTCCGCCACCGCCTGAAGGATGGAGTCGACGGTGCCAACGCCGACCTGCTGCCACGCCATGACTGCGTGCAAGTGAACGCCCATGAGGTCAGCGCCGGTGAGGCAGCCGTGCCGCCCGAGCGCGTTGAGCGCCCGCACCGGCATCCGCAGCTGCAGCAGCTCCGTCTCCGGCGACAGGCCGGGGAAGATTTGGCCGATCGTCCACTGGCTGAGGCGGCCCATCGCCAGTTCGGCGATGCTGGCGATCCGCTGCTGCCGGACGGCGACGCCGGGCTCGTCGATCGGCTCGGCCCACCAGGGGTGACCCGAGGCGTCGGCGGCTCCCTTAAGCCAGGGGAAGGCGTCGACCCAGGTGCGCGGGCGCAGGTCGCCGTATCCCAAGTCTCCGATCACCTGGGTGTCACTCCTCCGGGGTCCGATCCATCGCGGCGGCCGACAACCCGTTGGATCTCGGCCGGTGCAGTTCATGCCAGAGACCGCACCGTGGACCCCGCATGATGGACGAAGTGCGATCGTGGTGGGTCAGCGACCCACCACAAGGGGTGACGCTCGCGAACCCGGACGAGCTTGCCTTACAGCGAGGCGTATCGACGCCGCTGCCGTGCTCGGCGTGTCACTCACGCCCGTCGGCAACACGAGTGGGCGCCTTCGGGCATGGGTTGGGCGGACATGCGGCCCAGGACGACAGTCTTCCGTTGGGGCGGCACCGGCTCTAGTCCACCCGAGCGCTATGACTGTTGCAGCTCTGCGGGCAGGCATTCGAAGGAGAACCGGCGACCTGCACGCCACACAATGACGGGCACCCGGCTCTTGATCATGTCCCTGCGCAGAATGCGGAACAGGTCCTGGCGGGTCCGCACGTCGTGCGGTCCGACGGCCAGCAGGACGTCCCCGTGCTGGAAGGGGCCGGCGGCCGTGTGACGTACCGCGGTCACGACCAGGCGCTCGCCGTCTGTCCGCTCGTCCGGCCGTTGCGGGGCGACACTCACCCCGAGCCACGCCCGCGCGATGGAGCCGTACGCCAGGAGTTCGGGGATGATCCCGGCGACCGTGTCGGCCGGCACCGCGAACCCGATGCCCTCGGCGCCCCGGATGCCGGCCGTGTTGACGCCCAGGACGTCGCCGTGAGCATCGATGAGCGGGCCGCCCGAGTTGCCGGGGTTGATCGCGCAGTCCGTCTGGATGATGTCGTAGATCTGGCGTCCGCTGTTGGTCGGCAGGCTCCGCTTGAGACCGCTGACGATGCCGAAGGACATGCTCTCGGGATAGCTCCCCAACGGGCTCCCCAGGGCGAAGCACAACTCGCCCAGGCGCGCCGGCAGTGGGCGCAGCGCCAGAGGGCCGGCCGCCTGGCGCGGCACCTGCAGCACGGCCAGATCGGTGAGCGCGTCGCGCCCGACGACCTCCGCGCGGGTCTCCTGGCAATCTGGGAACCGGACCCACACCGGCGCGACGAGGTCCTCCACGACGTGGTGGTTGGTGACCAGGTGCCGGTCGTCGTACAGCCACGCCGACCCGCTGCCGCCGCCGAAGTCCCGGGTCTGGCCGGTCACGATCGCTGTGGACGGCACGACGGCCAGGGCGAGTGCGGCGATCTCCTCGCTCAGAGCGCTGAGCGCGCCGCCCCGGGTCCTAGACATCGGTCGAGTCGGAGTAGTCGTCCTTGAGCAGCGTGTGCCCGCCGAAGCGCTTCTGCAGCAGGGTGTCGAAGTGGTCCGCGGCGTTGCTGACCATGTCTACGGCGAACATGAACTCCGACGGCGACAGCGTGTCGACGAGTAGTTCCGCGCTGAGGAGGATGGTTCGGCCGTCGCCGGTCACCATGGCCTTGGCCATCGCCACGCTCGAGTTGATGGTGTTGACCGCCTCGTAGACCTCCGGCGACAGGTGGAAATCCGCTCAAGAGCGGAGAGAAGAGCTCGAGGAAGGGTGACTTGCCGTCGTGCTGGCGGACGAACAGCACGGCGCTGCCCCGGGGGATCGGTAGGTCACCGTCGGCGTCCCGTTTGGCTTCATTCCAGCCCAGGGCGTCGCACAGCACCGCTTCCACCCATGCGTTCAGGTTGCTGTCGCGGCTCGCGGGCGTGCGCTGCTCGCCCGACGTGCTGCGCCGCGGAGGGGAGGCGGGGTCCTGCGCGGGGTCCGCGGTGCTCACCTCGGCGACCTGTCGCACGGCCGGCACGCGGACCTTCTCGGTGCCAGTGGCCGCCTGTGGTTGTTCGCCCGCTGCCAGGAAGGCGGAGAGCGTGACCTCGCGCAGTCGTGGCGCGTTCCGGCAGGTCCGCAGGTAGTCGAGCTGTTCCTGCGTCCCGCGGATGCCGATGTCCGACCGACCCAGCCCGAGCTCTCGCAACGCCTCGGTGAGCGCGCCGCGGCTGGCGTGGTCGGTGGGCAGCCAGGCCTCTAGCAGCGTGGGCCACATCTCCTGGATGAAGGAGGGCCGGGGGCGTGCCCCGTAACGTCGGCGCAGCGCCTCCGCGGGGTCCCCCTGGAGTCCTCCCGCGTCGGCGAGCGCCTGCAGCAGTTCACCGGGGAAGTTCGTCCACGCGAATCGATATCGGGGCATGCGTCGCTCTTTCGAACGGACCCGGCCCGCCAGTACGCGGCACACAGGTCTCCCCGGCGCCGACGCGCATCGTGCGGGCGACGACCAGGGTGCGGCCAGCCGCCGGGCACTTCTTCACCCGCCAGGAGGACTGCTGGCCCGAACCGGCGCCGGTCCTGGCCGGGTCGACGATGGAGGAGCGCGTGCCGGGAAGGGGGAGGCCGCTGGCGTCCGTCAGGCCGGCGGGGTGCCAATGGCCTGGTCCCGCACGACGCCGGCGAGCACCGCGGCCTGGACCGTGGCCAGCGCCTCCAGGCGACGGTCCGGCGGTAGGACCTCCAGCGCACTGATCGCCGCGCGGGCAGCCTCCTCCGGAGTGCCGGGGCGCGGCTGCGGGGCCGGCTCCCGGTAGTCGGGATTCCCGATCCACCGCGACTCCGGGGCCCCAGGCGCCGCGGCGGGAGCATCCACCGCCGCGTCCTGCCCGGTGTCGCCGGGCAGGGCCTGGAAGAGATCGCTCGCCGGCATCCCCAGGGTGCGCGCCAGGAGATGCATGACCTTGGGGGAGGGCAGGCGGTAGCCGGTCTCCAGCTGCGAGATGTAGGGATAGGACAGGCCGGTCCGGTCCGCCAGGTCGCGCCTGCTCAGCCCCAGGGCCTCACGCCGGCCCCGGATGAGGCGCGCCAGGCCCTCGTCCCCGCTCTTGTCCTGCCGGCCGGTCATCGATGCTCCTTGCGTAGCTATGCTGTGAGCATTATGCTGTATGCATCGTATCACCGCGGGTGCGCGAGCTGAGGAGATGCCATGCACGTAACGGCGACATTGGACATCGAGGCGGTGGCCCTCGAGGCGCGGGACGAGGTGAGCGTCCTGCTGCAGCTGACGGCTCCGGCCACCGGGCCGACCCACCGGCGCCCGCCGGCCGCGCTGGTGGTCGTCCTCGACCGCAGCGGCTCCATGGCCGGCGAGCGGCTGCACGGCGCCCGGCGGGCGCTGGCGGACCTGGTCGACCGGCTGGACCCGGACGACCGGTTCGGCCTCGTGGTGTTCGACAACAAGGTGGACGTCGTCGTGCCGGTGCAGCCGTGCGCGGACAAGGAGTCGCTGAAGCGGCGCATCCGGGCCGTCGAGGCGGGCGGGACCACCGATCTGTCCGCCGGCTACCTGCGCGGGCTGCAGGAGGCGCGCCGGGCCATCGGCGCCGGGGACTGCGCGATGGCGCGGGTGCTGCTGATCAGCGACGGTCACGCCAACGCCGGGGTGGTGGACCCCGATCGGCTCGCCGGTGTCGCCGGCGCGGCGCTGGCGGCCGGGGTGACCACCACGACCCTGGGGTTCGGGCTGGGCTTTGACGAGACGCTGCTGGGTGCGGTCGCCCGCGGTGGTGGCGGCGCGGAGCTGTTCGCCGAGGACGCCGACACGGCCGTCGGGGCGATCGCCGCGGAGGTCGACGGCCTGCTGTCCCAGTCGGTGCAGGCCGCCTCGCTGCTGGTCGAGATGACGCCCCAGGTCGCGGCGGTGGCCGTGGCCAACGACCTGCCCGCCCAGCCCGTGCCGGGCGGGGTCATGGTCGAGCTCGGCGGCTTCCTGTCCGGTGAGGTGCGCAAGGTGGTGCTCAGCTTCGCCGTGCCCGGGATGCCGGCCCTCGGCCTGGCGCGGATCGCCACCCTGACGCTGCGGTACGTGGCCGTGCCCGCGCTGGTCGAGCAGGTCGTCGCACTGCCGGTGCAGGTCAACGTGGTGCCCGGCGACGCGGCGGCCGGTCGGGTGCCCGATCCCGTCGTCCGCAGCGAGCTGCTCTATCAGCGGGCCCAGGCGGCGAAGCGGTCCGCCTCGCGCCTGCTGCAGGCGGGAGACGTCCCGGGGGCGCTGCGCGTCCTGACCGATGCTCGCCGGGCCGTCGAGGGCGCCCTCGCCGCCGCTCCCGGCGAGCTGGCGACCGACCTGCGCGAGGAGTCCGCCCAGCTGCAGGAGCTGGCGCTGGAGGCCGGCAGCGGGCTGGCGACCCGGGCCTCCAAGCGGATGTCGGCCGACGCCGCCCTCAAGTCCCGGACCCGGGGACGGAGGCCGAGCTGACATGCGCAGCGAGCTGCTCGCCGCGGCCGACGCCGCGTTCCGCGCCCACCGCGAGGCCACGGAGGTCTGTGGCCCGGTGGTGACCCCTGGGTCCCGGCCGATCGCCTGGTTCGGGGACACCGCCGCGTACGCCGCCTCGCCGCTGCGGATCCTCACCGCCGGCCTCAACCCCTCCCAGGTCGAGTTCCCCGCCGAACAACCCGACCAGCGGTTCCCCGCGGCACGCGGTGTCCGGCAGGCCGGCGACGCCTACGTCGCCTCGCTGAACGACTACTTCCGCGTCGCTCCCTACTGGCGGTGGTTCAACACCTACCGGCCCCTGCTGGAGGGGCTGCAGGCGTCGTTCGACGGCGGCTTCGGGGCCAGCACCGCGGTGCACACCGACTTGTGCAGCCCGGTGCCCACGTCCCCGACTTGGAGCCGTCTGCCGGCCGCCGTCCGTGCCCAGCTCTCGATCGGCGGGGTCCAGTTGTGGCATGAGCTGACCGAGCTGCTGCGGCCCGACGTCGTCCTGCTCTCCCTCGCCCGCGGCCACCTGTCCCACATCGTCTTCCCCGCCCTCGATCCCGACTGGTCGGAGTGGTTCGCCATTCCCCAGCCGGCCAGGCCCTACGTCGTTCTGCGGCGCCGCTACCAGATCGGCGGCCGACCGGTCCTCTTCGTCTGGGGCCGGGCCGCCAACACCCCGTTCGGCAGCCTCAGCTACCCGGCGCGGCGCCGGGTGGGGGCCCGCATCCTCGAGGAGGTCGCGTGACCGACCACGTCTACGTCGTCCAGTTCCCCCATCCCGGCAGGGAGCGGCTGCCCCAGCCGCTGGCCGTCGGTGAGTCGCTGCCGTGGAACACCGGCGACCACGGCCGCAAGTTCCTGCTCACCCCGGGCAGCTGGCGGGAGTGCCCCGACGGCCCGGACCGGCATGGGGAGGTGACGTTCTGGGGGGAGTGGGAGGCGCAGTCCGAGGTGGTCGAGCTGCTGGCGGGCGGCCCTGCGCTGCCGCGGGCGCTGCAGCGCCCCTTCTACCGCGTCGAGCACGGCGGCTGGCGGCAGAACACCGACCCGCTCGTCTTCGGTGACCGCTTCTCCTACACCAACTGCCGGCAGCCCACCAACGCGAAGCTCCGGGCCCTGCCGGCCGGGTCGGTGGTGCTCTTCGGCAGCAAACTGCACGGCGGCTTCGTCCTCGACACCGTCTTCGTCGTCGGACAGGCCGCCGGCTACCGCCCGAGCGACGGCCCGCCGGAGGGCGTCCACGGCGCGGCCGAGGAGCTGGTGACCGACGGGCTCGCGCAGGATCCCGCGCACGCCGACTTCCGGTTCACCTGGTACGGCGGCGCCACACCGGCGCAGCCGGTGGCGGGCATGTTCAGCTTCACGCCCGCACGGCCCCACCAACCCGGAACCCCCGGCTTCGCACGCCCGCGCCTCCGTCTCGACCCGGTGATCCATCCGAATCTGGCGATGGCGGCCCGCTGCACCCCCATGGGCCTCGCTCAGGCGCAGGACATCTGGCAGCGGGTCGTCGAGCAGGTGACCGCCGCCGGACTCGTCCTGGCCACGCACCTGCCGACGCCGCAGCGGCTGACGCCGCCGGTGGTGCCCGAGACGTCGCGGGCGCCGGGCCGGTGCTGACGTCCGCCGGTCACAGCGTCGCCGGAGCCGGCAACTCCTCGGCGGTGTAGAGGTAGAGGCCCTTGATCTTCTCCGCGCCGGGACCGATCGCCACCCGGTTCACGGTGCCCCGGGCGTTCGCGATCACCTGCCAGGTCGGCTGTGGCTCGTGCGGCCGGTGCAGGTCGAGGAATCGCCGCACCCCGGCCCGCGTGGTGTCCGCGTTCAGGTGACACCGCAGAACGCCCGTCTCCACGAGGACCCACGGCTTGCCGCCGAAGGTTTCCACGTCCCCGACCGTCTCCTCCTCCGTCGTCTCCAGCCACCAGCGCAGCAGCTCGACGAAGTCCGCGCGGTCCTCGCAGACGTGCCCCCGCTCGATTTCCGGCACTCGTTTCACCTCTCCCGACCCGGCGTCGGGCCGGCCCCGCCGCCACTCAGGCGATCAGGAGGATGTCATGTGGCTGCTGACCCCCACCGGCTTCTACAGCGCCGTCGCCACCGGTGACGGCGACGTGCTCGCTGTGCGGACGCGCACCCTGGGCGATGCCCGTCAGCTCGTCGACCGGGTGTTCGCCGACGGCGACTACTCCCGCGTCATCACCCGCCCGCACGCCGACTACCGGCACCGCGTGCTGCTTACAGGGGAGCAGTGGACCGACTTCGTCGCCGACGAGGCCGCCCACATCGACTACGGCAACTTCAAGCAGGCCGTCGCCGAACGCCAGGGCTCGGCCCGAGCGGCGGTCTACGCCGAGGTGTGGGCCAGCCTGTACCGGCTGCAAACGGAAAGGTCTCAAGCTCGATGAAACGCCGCCAAAAGGCGGCTGTGGGCTGGGGGCATCAGGGGTAGGCGCAGTGGACGCGTCCAAGACGCAAGGGAGTGGTGCGGGTATGACGACCGTGGACGTGTACATCCAGGGGGGCGGGGACAGTCTGTCCCTGCACAACGGTCTGTTCGGTCCGGCGACGACCGTCTATCACGCCGCCTATGACGCCAGTCGCAGTGGCGATGCCGTCGGTGGGTGGAACTCCGTCGGGAGGCTGGAGGTGACCTTGTCCGGCCGAGAACTCCGCAAGATCCTGGCCCAAGTGAAGCGGCTTCCGCCGCACCACCGGAGGCCGGA
The DNA here is from genome assembly GCF_054050655.1 of Geodermatophilus sp. SYSU D00663. NCBI lineage: Bacteria > Bacillati > Actinomycetota > Actinomycetes > Geodermatophilales > Geodermatophilaceae > Geodermatophilus > Geodermatophilus sp. SYSU D00663. Next base: position 94,610 of record NZ_JBJGZT010000010.1, read on the forward strand.
AGACGACGAGGGCCTGCACCGGTTTTGCGAGTCGATCACCGACGATGCGACATATGAGATCAGGGGCATGGAGTTCTGACTGGTCGCGCGGTGGCTTCATCGCCTCCGCTCGACGGCGGCAGGCTCCGCCGGAGCGGTGGGTCTGCACTGACAGGTGACGACCATCGTTCAGGCGACCGGAGTTCGCCAACGATGAGCACGATGTATCCGCTTCCGAGCGGGTGTGGACGAGGTCAACGGACCGCCTGCGGTCTCGGCGCCGGCCGCTCCACGGTCCCGTGCTCCGCCTGAGGTGCATGGTCAGGGATCGGATGGACATCGTTGGGCGACCGTCAGGGGCAAAGGCGGATTCGCGCCCGCCACCGAAGCGGCGGCGGGCGAGGGTACCCGCCTCCGGCGGACCGGGGGAATGCAGGGCTGAGCATCGGCGCACGACTTGAGTGGGCGGCCTACAAGCTTGCGTCGCGGTTCGCGAACGTTGTTGACCGTGAGGGAAGTCGGCACCGCGCCGCCGCCCTGGGCGATGCGCGTGCCATGATATCCCGCGCGGAGTCGCAGTTTGAGGGCCTTGTCCGTGCGGGCACGACAGGTCTCACGTCCATGCGAGCGGGGAGACGCACATGCCCAAGCCGGGAAAGATTGGCACCTTCTACCATTTCACCTCCCAGAACAACCTTTCCTTGATCCAGCAGGCCGGAGTCATCACGACAACCGAGTCCAACGTCGGATCTTCGCGAGCGGACATGCCGCCTTTCGGCGAGCACGTCGGGCCAGACGTCGTTTGGCTACTCGACGTACCGGAACTGGAGTTTGAGCACGGACTGCCTCGCTCCTCGGGTAACAAGCGCGAAGTGCGCTTCACCGTGCGGTGTCGAGCGATACGTTGGCTGGACTGGCATCCCGCCAAGCGAATGCACCCCGCCTGGCGGGCGCGCATGATCGAGGCGGCCGGAGGAATGGATGCGGCTCGCCATTGGTGGGTGAGTGAGCGACCTATTGCGCGTGCGGATTGGTCTGCCGTCGACATCGTCCCTGCCGAACGCGTGGCTTGAGGCGACCCGGCTCAGGTGTGGCGGATTGCCGCTGACCGAGCGGCACTGCACCAACGGGTAGCGGCTCGGCCGCCGACCCGGGCGTCGAACAGCAGCAGGTCGCGGAGTCCTGGAGCGCGATCGAGCAGGTCCGGCTGCTGTGCCGGCTGGCGGCGAAGACCATCGACGTGCACGGCGACAGGGCTGCCGCGGCTTACGTGCCGGTCGCGAAGGTCGCCGTGCCACGGGTCGCCCGACTGGGCAGCCCGCAAGACGACGGCGGCCGCGTCTCCGCTGCCCGGCCTTGAGGCGCTGGCCGCTGGGGTCGCTCCACCCTGAGGTCCTGTCCTGGGAGCCTCGCGCCGGTTCAAACTGGCTCGACCGTGTGCCGGCCCACCTGCACCGGCACGCCCGCTCCTGCGCGTACACCACTCAGGTCACTCCGGCCGGGGGACCAACCGCCGCTCTCCTGCGAGGTGGAGGACGAGGAGGTCCGAGCGTCCATCCTGGACGCCTTGGAGACCGCGGGGCTCATCGAGCGCTCCCACCAGAGTCGGGTCTGGAGCGGTGGCGGCGTCGTCTCTGCCAGGTCGGCGGCCCTTCGCCGTGCTCGGGCTCGGTCGCCAGGTCGCGTGCGCGACGACACCGCTTCCCGGCTTGCTCGAGCCTCCCCTCGGCTCGGTTCGGAACGTGAAAGACTCGGCCGGCCCGTTTCGTTCAGGCGGGCTGTCGAGGGTCGAGAGACGAGGTGACGCGTGGTCTTCCTGGTGCCTCTCCTGCCGTGGCTCGGGGCGGTCCTCACCGCGGCAGCCATCGCCTACTTCAGCGGAGCGCTCAAGGCGAAGGCGTCCGGCAAGGTGCTGGCGATCATCGGTGCATCGCAGACGGGGAAGACGACGCTCGCCCGCTTTCTGTCGCAGGGCATCATGGGCGACGGCACGTACGAAGCGACGAACATCTCGTACGACCTGAAGGGTCGGACGATCACCCTGGACGACGGGACCGTCCTACACCTGGCTGACCTCAAGGACGTGCCCGGGGAGACGACCGCCTGGCTCGAGTGGAAACAACGAGTCCAGAAGTCTCACTACGTCCTGTACCTGATGCGGGCCCCGTATCTCCGCTGGAGGCGGGAGATCGCCGTGGATCGCTACCGCCGCGACCTGCAGCAACTGAAGCTGTGGCTCGAGGGTCAGGAGAAGGACTCCCGCGCCTCCGTGCTCCTCGTCTTCAACTTCCGCGACCAGGACGCCCAGGCCTGGGACGCCGAGCCCCGCCATGCCGCCTATGGGGCTGGTCTGATGGGCGAGGCAGGCCTGCAGAAGCAGGTCGATGATCTGCGCCGGATCACCGGTGTCCGGTACGTCAGCGGCTCGATGAGCAGCGAACAGGCGACCAAGAATCTGATGGAAGCGATCACGGAGGCTCTCTGATGCTGCAGCCCCGCCGTTCCCTAGTGCTGACCAGACCGGTCGGAGCCGCGGACGTCGCCATCCGGGTCGACGGACGGGTGGCCACCCACGAGGAGGCCATGGCGGCCCGGGTCTTCCTCGGTGAGCGGAACAGTCGGGCGCGGCCGGTGCCCCACCCCCAGGTCCGGGTCTCGATCACGCGCGACGCCGCGCTGCTCGAGGTGCCTGCGCAGGAACGGGATGAGGAGGGTCGCCTCGTCCGGGTCGTGATGTGGCTGCCGTTCGCTGGCGACGCCGCGGCCGAGATCGACAGCGCCGCCGAATTCGCTCTGGAAGGGGGGCGCACGGTGGACGTCGGCTTGGCGTGGAGTGCCTATGACGCAGCGGTCGCCGCGCACCGTCGGCGGTCGCCGGATTTTACCGAGCTGCTCGAGCGCTTCCGGCAGTTCCTGGAGCGGGCCCATCGCCGGCTGCGCACCACGCTGGGCCTTCCCCCGCTGGAGCGGTCGCAGCGCGAGCTCCCATGACCGAACCCGCACCGATGATGCGCCGGCGCATCCTCGTGCTGCGCGAGGCCGAGTGCGACAAGGCCTCGTACGAGGCGCCCGACCTGGTGGCGGACGCCGAGACGTGGATCGTCAACTGGGATGCGGTCGCGACCGGTCGCTACGAGAGCCGGGTGCTCGAACGGCTGGTGGCATCGCGACAACTGGGCCCCGACCGGATGTTCCTGCTGAGCCCGTACGACGACGCCTATGTGATCGCCGACGACGCAGAGGAGAAGTTCTCCCTCCGCAAGTTCGAGTTGTTCACGAGCCTGTGCTCCATCCTCGGCGCGAAGCAGGTCGTCGCCCAGCGCAACGATACGGACCAGTCCCGCGACCTGCAGGAAGGCGGCGTCAAGGTCGACAGGGGCGGCCTAGGTGTCAACGCCAGCGCCTCTCGCGACTTGCGACAGCGGGTGGAGCAGCGGCTGAGCGTCACGACGAAGCTCAGGCCGCATGAACCGGACGTCGAGCAGGCTCAGTCGCTGCTGGAGGAGCACCACCTGACCGACGACAGCACCATGCGGGGGCTGGTCGACCTCTTCCGGCGGGGCGGTCGGGTCACCTCGCAGCAGTTGACGCTGGCGGTGACCAGCGAGGCGAGTCGTGAGGTGAAGGCGGCTGCCGGCCTGAAGATCCCGGCGACGCTGACGGTGTCGTCGTCCTTCCGCTCGCTGCGCGTTCACGAGCAGGAAGTGCTGATTGACCTGAACGTGTCCTTCTGAGCAGTCCCGGACGGAGGAAGATCGGGCGGCCCTGTCTCACGCCCGTTCGGCGGCCGGAGTGAGTCCCCTGGAGTGGTGTAGATCGGGCCCCTCGTCTCGGTGACGGTGTCGGTCACCGACGTCGAGGGGCCACCGCCTGAGGCTGTGTGAGAACCCGCCAAGGATCTCGCAGAAGAGGACTCACACGATGGCGCTGGATCAGGCTGCCTTGCTCGGGTTGACCGCCGCACTGCGCAGCGCTGATGGCGGCGAGGTGATGCGCCGGCTGCTGCTCACGATCCTGCAGGCGCTGATCGACGCGGAGGCGACCGCCCAGGTCGGGGCGGCACCGCACGAGACGAGAGCTGGGTGAGCGGCAACACCTCCGCCCTTGGCTTGATCGCTCAGGAGTTCTCCTTGCGGGCGACGGCTGAGGCGAAGGTGCTGCGCATCCAGACGCATCTCGTTGTCACCACCCCACGAAGAAGCCAAGGAAGTCTCGTCTCCGAAGTGCCCGCGGCGCTCGACGCCGAGGTGGCGGCGAAGAGGACCGGGGGTGACCAGACCAAGAAGCTGCTCGGCCGGCTCCGGAAGCGGGTGGGCCAAGGCAGCCCGCGGGAGCTGTGGTGGTGACTCGGGTGGCTGCGGTCGGTACTTGTTATTTCGGCGGAGGCCCGAGGTGTAGTGGGGGCCGACGCTACTGATGCAGCGGCCGTAGCTGCTCGCCCGCGGACTGCCCCGTCGGCATCTGCACCAGACGAGGTCGTGCCTCAAGCGTGCCTCAAGCAGCGGTCAAAGCGGGTGATCAGGGGCCGTCAGTGGTCCACGCCGCTGAGGCACGAGTACAGCTCGAACGGCCCACTGAGCTGTGCAGACGAGCATATGAGCTGGTCAGTACGTGGAGCGGGTGACCGGGATCGAACCGGCATGGCCAGCTTGGAAGGCTGGGGCTCTGCCATTGAGCTACACCCGCGAGGTGCCGCACCAGCGTAGCGGGCCGGACCGATAGCGTCCGGGCGTGACCGAGCCCACAGAGCTGGACGCCACCGCGCAGGCCGACCTCGTGCGCCGCGGCGAGGTGAGCCCCGCCGAGCTCGTCGACGCCGCGATCGCCCGGATCGAGGCGACGAACGCGCAGTTCGCCGCCGTGATCCGGGAGCGGTTCGACGCCGCCCGCGCCGAGGCCGCCGGCACGCTGCCCGACGGACCGTTCCGCGGCGTGCCGCTGCTGCTCAAGGACATGGGGGCGCACATGGCGGGGGAGGAGACCTGCTACGGCCTGGCCCCGCTGCGCGACGCGCAGATCCGTTGGCGGCGCGACAGCCACCTGGCCGAGGCCTTCCGCGCCGCCGGGTTCGTCGTCCTCGGACGCACCAACGTCCCCGAACTCGGGACGACGGTCACCACCGAGCCCGCCGCCAACCCCCCGGCGCGCAACCCGTGGGACCCCACCCGCTCCACCGGCGGCTCCAGCGGCGGGTCGGCCGCGGCCGTCGCGGCGGGGTACGTGCCGGTCGCGCACGCCAGCGACGGCGGCGGCTCCATCCGCGTCCCGGCGAGCGAGTGCGGGCTGGTCGGGCTCAAGCCCAGCCGCGCGCGGGTCAGCCAGGGCCCCGACGTCGGCGAGGGCTGGGCCGGCGCCACCATCGACGGCGTCGTCACCCGCAGCGTCCGCGACACCGCCGCCGTCCTCGACGCGATCGCCGGTCCGATGCCCGGCGACCCCTACGCCGCGCCGCCGCTGCCGCGCCCGCTGGTCGAGGAGGTCGGCGCCCCGGTCGGCCGGCTGCGCGTCGGCCTGGTCGACGCCCCGCCGCAGGAGCGCTGGCTCGACAGCCCCGAGTGCCGGGCCGCCGTCGCCCGCGCCGGCCGGCTGCTGGAGGACCTCGGCTGCGACGTCGAGCCCGCCGCGCCCGCCGTCTTCTTCGACGACGGCTTCTCCCGGCACTTCAACGCCACCATCGCCGCCGACACCGCCCGCATGCTCACCGATCTCGAGCGGGTCCTCGGCCGGGAGATCACCGACGACGAGCTCGAGCCGCGCAACGCCCACTACCGGGCCGCCGGCCACCGGATGACCTCGGCCGAGTACCTCGGCGCCCGCGCCTGGCTGGGCTCCTGGTGCCGCCGGATGGCCCGCTTCTGGACGCCGGCCGCAGACGGCGGGCAGGGCTTCGACCTGCTGGTCACCCCGACCGTGGGCGCGCCCCCGCCGGAGCTCGGCTGGTTCACCGCCGCAGGCCCGCGCGAGGAGGGCCGCCGCATCGGGGCGTTCATCCCGTACACCGCCCAGGCCAACGTCACCGGCCAGCCGGCGGTCAGCCTGCCGCTGCACACCACCGACGCCGGGCTGCCGGTCGGCGTGCAGCTGGTCGCGGGCGCCGGGCGGGAGGACCTGCTCGTGCGGGTCGCCGCCGCGCTGGAGGAGGCCGCCCCGTGGGCGGCACGCCGCCCGCCGGTGCCCGCCTAGACTCGCAGCCGCCACGGGGTGTGGCGCAGCTTGGTAGCGCACCCGCTTTGGGAGCGGGGGGCCGTGGGTTCGAATCCCGCCACCCCGACCCCGCCCCCGGCGTCTCTAGACTCGGGGGTCGACCCGGCGCCGGTCCCGGCGTCCCCCTTCCGTCGTACCGAGGAGCACTGCCGCTGTGAAGAGCACCATCGAGGAACTGGGCCCCACGCGGGTCCGGATGGCGATCGAGGTGCCGTGGGGAGACCTGGACCACGCCTTCGGTGAGGTCTACAAGGAGCTCAAGCGGCAGGTGCGCGTCCCCGGGTTCCGCCCGGGCAAGGTGCCCAACCGCATCCTCGACCAGCGCATCGGTCGTCCGGTCGTCCTCGAGCAGGTCGTCCAGCACGCCATCCCGGAGGTCTACTCCGAGGTCGTCCGCGACAACCAGGTCCGCGTCATCGGCCAGCCCGACATCGAGGTGACCCGCCTCGACGACAACGACACCCTGGCGTTCACCGCCGAGGTCGACGTCGCGCCGAAGATCGAGCTGCCGGCCCTCGACGACCTGAACGTCACCGTCGACGACGTCGAGGTCACCGACGAGGAGATCGACCAGCAGGTCTCGGTCATGCGCGAGCGCTTCGCCATGCTGACCGGCGTCGAGCGCGCCGCCCAGGACGGCGACTACGTCTCCATCGACCTCGAGGCCCGCGTCGGTGACGAGGTGCTCGAGGACGGCACCACCAGCGGCATGTCCTACGAGGTCGGCTCCGGCTCGCTCATGGAGGGCCTCGACGACGCCGTCCGCGGGCTGTCCGCCGACGAGTCGGCCACCTTCGAGACCCCGCTGCAGCAGGGCCCGCACGCCGGTGAGCAGGCGCAGGTCACCGTCACCGTCCGCTCGGTGAAGGCCAAGGAGCTGCCCGAGCTCGACGACGAGTTCGCCTCCACCGCCAGCGAGTTCGACACCCTCGAGGAGCTGCGCGACGACGTCCGCACCCGGCTGTCGCGGGTGAAGGTCATGCAGCAGGGCGCGCAGGCCCGCGACAAGCTGGTCGAGCACCTGCTCGAGGTCACCGAGGTCCCGATCCCCGAGGGCCTGGTCGACCGCGAGCTCGAGTTCCGCAACAACGCGCTGACCACCGAGCTCAACGGCGCCGGCATGGACTGGGACACCTTCCTGTCCATGTCGGGCAGCGAGAGCCGCGAGGCCTACGACGCCGAGCAGCGGAAGAACATCGAGGAGGCGGTCCGCACCCAGTTCGTCCTCGACGCGATCGCCGACGCGCGTGAGATCACCGTCGACAACGACGACCTGTCGGCGCAGATCATGGCGCAGGCCTCGCGCAACCGGATGAGCCCGGAGCAGTACGCCCAGCAGCTGCAGCAGAGCGGCAACATCGCCGAGTTCGTCGCCGACGTGCGCCGCACCAAGGCGCTGGCCCAGCTGCTCGAGCAGACGACGATCACCGACGCCTCGGGCAACGTCGTCGACCTGGAGGCCGCCCGCCCGCAGACGGTGCGTGCCGCCGAGGCCGCCCCCGCGGCTGACGACACCGCCGCCGACGACACCGCCGCCGAGGAGGCTCCCGACGCCGAGGTCGCCGACGCGGCCGCCGTCGAGGCGACCGAGGATGCCACCGAGGACAGCGGGGACGTCGCCAAGGGCTGACGGAGGACCCGTCCTCCTCACCCCGAGCGAGCTCGGGGTGAGCCTCGGCACGGGGCCACCCGGATGCCCACCACGGACGCCGTCCTCCCCCGCGCACGCGGGGGAGGGCGGCGTCCGTCGTCTTCCCGGGGGCGCGCTGCGCCGTCGGCGAACAGGCCCCCGCGCCGGGACTCCGGGCCCGGGGGTGCGCGTTAGGGTCGACGTGACTCGGGGCGGACGCCGGGGGTACGGCCCGCCAGGGCCGCCGGCCCCGCCTCCCGCCCACCGAGACCGACTCGATCCACCGCCAACGGAGGTCACACCACCCGTGAGCACCGACCCGAACCCGGCGTACAGCCCGCTGATGCGGGGTGCCGCCGGGGGGATGAACCTCAACGACTCGGTCTACGAGCGCCTGCTGCGCGAGCGCATCATCTTCCTGGGCACCCAGGTCGACGACGTCATCGCCAACCAGCTGGCCGCGCAGATGCTGCTGCTGTCCGCCGAGGACCCCAAGCAGGACATCCACCTGTACATCAACTCGCCGGGCGGCTCGGTCAGCGCCGGCATGGCCATCTACGACACGATGCAGTTCATCGACTGCGACGTCGCCACCTACGGCATGGGCCTGGCCGCCTCGATGGGCCAGTTCCTGCTGACCGCGGGCACCAAGGGCAAGCGCTACGCCCTGCCGCACGCGCGGATCATGATGCACCAGCCCTCGGCGGGCGTCGGTGGCACCGCCGCGGACATCGCCATCCAGGCCGACCTGTTCCGCCGCACCAAGCGCGAGCTCAACGAGCTGCAGGCGTTCCACACCGGCCAGTCCATCGAGCAGATCGAGCGGGACTCCGACCGCGACCGCTGGTTCACCGCGCAGGAGGCCCTCGAGTACGGCTTCGTCGACCACGTCGTCAGCCGCGCCGCGATGACCGACAGCGCCAACCCGGTCTCCGACAACTGAGCAGCGAGGACTGACAGACGATGAGCGACTTCCAGCTGCCCTCCAGCCGGTACGTGCTGCCCTCCTTCGTGGAGCGGACCAGCTACGGCATGAAGGAGAGCAACCCGTACAACAAGCTCTTCGAGGAGCGGATCATCTTCCTCGGGGTGCAGATCGACGACGCGTCGGCCAACGACGTGATGGCCCAGCTGATCACGCTGGAGTCGGCCGACCCCGACCGCGACATCACGATCTACATCAACTCGCCCGGTGGCTCGTTCACGTCGCTGATGGCCATCTACGACACGATGATGTTCGTCCGCCCGGACATCCAGACCGTGTGCATGGGCCAGGCCGCCTCGGCCGCCGCCGTCCTGCTCGCGGCCGGCACCCCGGGCAAGCGGCTGGCGCTGCCGTACTCGCGCGTGCTGATCCACCAGCCCTCCGGCGAGGCCGGCGGCCAGGTCTCGGACCTCGAGATCCACGCCGCCGAGATCGCGCGGGTGCGGGCCCAGATGGAGGAGATCCTGGCCCGCCACACCGGCCGCTCGGTGGAGCAGGTCCGCGCCGACATCGACCGCGACAAGATCCTGACGGCCCCCGAGGCCAAGGAGTACGGGATCGTCGACCAGGTCATCCAGAGCCGCAAGCTCAACGCGCTGCCGGTCTGATCGCCGTGATCGCCCGATCGGTACGGGTCGAGTCATCGCGTGTCGCGCACTCGACCCGTACCGTTCGAGGTGCAGTGCCGGGAGTGACGCGCGAGTCGGACGCCCCCGGCGCACCGGGGCGTCGAACCCCCGCGGCGTCGGCGGCGGCAGGTACCGTCGGCGAGCGTCCGATCCCCGGCCGGCAGCGCCGGGAGGTCACTCTCGCGGCACCCGCTCCCGCGGGGCCGAGCACGGGCAGCAAGCGACACACGATCCGCAGGTCCGCATCCCCGGGACCTGCAAACCCCCTGAGGTGGAGGTCAGCAGGTGGCACGAATCGGTGAGAGCGGTGACCTGCTCAAGTGCTCGTTCTGCGGGAAGAGCCAGAAGCAGGTCAAGAAGCTCATCGCGGGCCCCGGCGTCTACATCTGCGACGAGTGCATCGACCTCTGCAACGAGATCATCGAGGAGGAGCTCTCGGAGTCGTCGGACCTGAAGTTCGACGAGCTGCCGAAGCCCCGCGAGATCCACGACTTCCTCGAGCAGTACGTCATCGGCCAGGAGAAGGCCAAGCGCACCCTCGCCGTCGCCGTCTACAACCACTACAAGCGGGTGCAGGCCGGTGGTGAGCGCTCCCGGGACGACTCGGTCGAGCTCGCCAAGTCCAACATCCTGCTGATGGGCCCGACCGGGTGCGGCAAGACGCACCTGGCGCAGACGCTGGCCCGGATGCTCAACGTCCCGTTCGCGATCGCCGACGCCACGGCGCTGACCGAGGCCGGCTACGTCGGCGAGGACGTCGAGAACATCCTGCTCAAGCTGATCCAGGCCGCGGACTACGACGTCAAGCGCGCCGAGACCGGGATCATCTACATCGACGAGGTCGACAAGATCGCCCGCAAGAGCGAGAACCCGTCGATCACCCGCGACGTCTCCGGCGAGGGCGTGCAGCAGGCGCTGCTGAAGATCCTCGAGGGGACGACGGCGTCGGTGCCCCCGCAGGGCGGCCGCAAGCACCCGCACCAGGAGTTCATCCAGATCGACACGACGAACGTGCTGTTCATCGTGGGCGGTGCCTTCGCCGGCCTGGAGAAGGTCATCGAGCAGCGGGTCGGCAAGCAGGGCATCGGCTTCGGCGCGGAGATCCGCGGCAAGAAGGAGATCGAGGAGGCCAACGCCTTCGCCGAGGTCATGCCCGAGGACCTGCTGAAGTTCGGCATGATCCCCGAGTTCATCGGCCGGCTCCCGGTGATCACCAGCGTGCAGGCCCTCGACCGGGATGCGCTGATCCAGATCCTCACCGAGCCGAAGAACGCGCTGGTGCGCCAGTACCGGCGGCTGTTCGAGCTCGACGGCGTGGAGCTGGAGTTCACCGACGACGCCCTCGAGGCGATCGCCGACCAGGCCATCCTCCGCGGCACCGGCGCCCGCGGGCTCCGGGCGATCATGGAGGAGGTGCTGCAGTCGGTGATGTACGAGGTGCCCAGCCGCGAGGACGTCGCCTCCGTGGTGATCACCAAGGAGGTCGTGCTGGAGCACGTCAACCCGACGATCGTGCCGCGCAAGCCCACCCGCGAGCGCCGCGAGAAGAGCGCGTAACGCTGCGCTGACACCGCTGTACCCCGGTGGCCCAGGACCCGCGTGGTCCTGGGCCACCGGCGTTCAGAGCTCCGTGCGGCGCCGTCGCAGGACGGCCTCGATCTCGCGCCGGCAGCCGTCCGGGTCCGTGGTCAGCCGCCGGTAGCTGAAGCGGAGCACGACCCAGCCGAGCGCTGCCAGGGCCGTGTCGCGGCGCAGGTCGCGCTCCCGTTGCGTGCGGCTGCCGTGGAAGGCGGCGCCGTCGAGCTCGACGGCCACCCGGAGCCCGGGCCAGGCCGCGTCGAGGTGGACGGTGCGGCCCCCGGTGAGCGTGATCCGGTGCTGCTGTACGAACGGCGGGATGCCCGGTGCGCGGAGGACGCGCAGGACGCCGAAGACCTCGAGCTCGCTCTGACACCCGCCCGCGACGAGTCCGAGCAGGTCGGTCAGCTCCACCCGGCCGGCATGCACCTGCTGGCCGGCGGACTCCTCCCGCAGGTCCTCGACGTCGACCGCCCGGGTGCGGACCGCCTCGATCACTGCCTGCCGCACGAGCGGGGCGTCGACGGCGGCCAGCGGGTTGCGGCGCGGGCTGGCGGCCCAGCTCCAGGCGTCGACGAGGCTGCGGGCGGCGCCGAGCACGGGCAGGCCGGACACCCGGACGGGGCGCATCGGCAGCGTCGTCCGGTGGGCGACGACGCCTGCGGATCCGCGGGGCCAGCGGTCGGCCGGCACCGTGACGTGCACCGGCCCGGTACGCGCCGGCGCCAGACCGTGGAGGCCCAAGGCCGACAGGTGGCTCAGCGGCCCACGGGTCCACAGCACCGCGGCGAGAGCCCGGACCGGCCACTCGTCCACCCGGTCGGCGAGGGCCAGAACGCCGGGGTGCAGCAGGACGACGTCACCGCGGGTCAGCCACCGGCTGACGCTGCTGGAGCTCGTGGCGAGGGTGACACGGTCGCGGCGGGCGGCGCCGTGGGGGAGGAGGGCGGCGAGTTCGTGCACGGGCCGGGAGCCTGGCCCAGGCGGGTGCTCCGCCGCCGGAGCCCTGTGGACATCCCGACCTCTGAACCGCGGTGGCCCAGGACCGGCGCGATCCTGGGCCACCGCGGTACAGGGTTGGAGGTCACCCCTCCGCGGGGGCGGCGAGGACGACGTCGACGGTCAGCGGGCCCTCGCCGGCGACGACGGTCAGCGAGGCGATCCGCCCGGCCGACACCAGGTCGTCCCGCGCGGCCTCCACCTGCGGCACCTGCGCCTCCGGCGCGGTCACCGTCGCGGACTCGACGTCGGCCCGCATCGACTGCTTGGCCTCCGACTTGGCCTTGCGCACCGCGGCCAGCGCCTCGGCGGCCACCTCGACGACCGCCGGGTCGCCGCCGCCGGGCAGCTCGTCGGCGGCCGGCCACGCCGCCCGGTGCACCGAGCCGGCCTGCCACCAGGACCAGACCTCCTCGGTGACGAACGGCAGCACCGGCGCGAACAGCCGCAGCTGCACCGACAGCGCGAGGGCCAGCGTGGCCTGGGCGGAGCGGGCGGCGTCGTCCGAGCCGTAGGCGCGGGACTTCACCAGCTCCACGTAGTCGTCGCAGAACGACCAGAAGAACGCCTCGGCCACCTCCAGCGCCCGGGTGTAGTTGTAGGCCTCCATCGCCGCGGTCGCCTCGTCGACGACGTCGGCCAGCCGGCGCAGCAGCCCGAGGTCGATCGGCTCGGTGACCTGCCCGGCGGAGAGGTCGGCGGTGACACCGAGACCCAGCACGAACTTGCCGACGTTGAGGATCTTCATGGCCAGCCGGCGACCGACCTTCATCTGCGCCTCGTCGAACGGCGAGTCCGCGCCCGGCCGGGCGCCGGCGGCGCGCCAGCGGACGGCGTCGGTGCCGTAGCGCTCGAGCACGTCGATCGGCGTGACGACGTTGCCCTTCGACTTGGACATCTTCTTGCGGTCGGGGTCGACGACGAACCCGGAGATGGTGGCGTGCGTCCACGGCACCGCGCCGAACTCGAAGTGCGAGCGGACGACGGTGGAGAACAGCCAGGTGCGGATGATGTCGTGCGCCTGGGGCCGCTGGTCCATCGGGAAGACGTGCGCGAACAGCTCCGGGTCGGTGTCCCAGCCCGAGGCCACCTGCGGCGACAGCGACGACGTCGCCCAGGTGTCCATGACGTCGGGGTCGGCCATGAAGCCGCCGGGGACGCCGCGCTGCGACTCGTCGAAGCCCGGCGGCACGTCCGAGGAGGGGTCGACCGGCAGCGACGCCTCGTCGGCCAGGATCGGCTCGTCGTAGACGGGGTCGCCGGAGGGGTCGAGCCGGTACCAGACCGGGAACGGGACGCCGAAGAACCGTTGCCGGCTGATCAGCCAGTCGCCGTTGAGGCCCTCGACCCAGTTCTCGTAGCGGTGCCGCATGTGCTCGGGCACCCACTGGATCTCCCGCCCGCGGGCGACGAGGGCGTCCCGGAGCGAGGCGTCCCGCCCGCCGTTGCGGATGTACCACTGCCGCGTGGTGACGATCTCCAGCGGCCGGTCGCCCTTCTCGAAGAACTTGACCGGGTGGGTGATCGCCTTCGGCTCCCCCTGCAGGTCGCCGGACTCGCGCAGCATCTCCACGATCCGCTGCTGGGCGCTGAACGGCGTCTTCCCGGCGAGCTCGGCGTAGACGCCGGCGGGGACGCCGTCCGGGGCGTCGGCGACGAAGCGGCCGTCCCAGCCGACCACCGCGCGGGTGGGCAGCTGCAGCTCGCGCCACCAGGTGACGTCGTTGAGGTCGCCGAAGGTGCAGATCATCGCGATGCCCGAGCCCTTGTCCGGCTCGGCCAGGCGGTGGGCGACCACCGGCACCTCGACGTCGAACAGCGGCGTGCGCACCGTCGTGCCGAACAGCTGCCGGTAGCGCTCGTCGTCGGGGTGGGCGACCAGCGCGACGCAGGCGGGCAGCAGCTCCGGCCGGGTGGTCTCGATGAACACCGGGCCGTCGGCGGAGTGGAACGAGATCCGGTGGTAGGCGCCGGGGCGCTCGCGGTCCTCGAGCTCGGCCTGCGCCACGGCGGTGCGGAAGCTGACGTCCCAGAGGGTCGGCGCCTCCTGGGCGTAGGCCTCACCGCGGGCCAGGTTGTGCAGGAACATCCGCTGCGCGGTGGCCCGCGAGGTCTCCGAGATGGTCCGGTAGACGTTCGACCAGTCCACCGACAGCCCGACCCGGCGCCACAGCTGCTCGTAGGCGCGCTCGTCCTCCTCCGTCAGCTGCATGCACAGCTCGACGAAGTTGCGCCGGCTGATCGGCACCTGGTCCTTGCCCGGCTTGGCCGGCGGCTCGAAGCCCGGGTCGTAGGGGAGCGAGGGGTCGCAGCGGACGCCGTAGTAGTTCTGCACCCGCCGCTCGGTCGGCAGCCCGTTGTCGTCCCAGCCCATCGGGTAGAAGACGTGCTTGCCGCGCATGCGCTGGTAGCGGGCGACGATGTCGGTGTGGGTGTAGCTGAACACGTGCCCCACGTGCAGCGACCCGCTGGCGGTCGGCGGCGGGGTGTCGATCGAGTACACCTGCTCGCGCGGCGCGGCGAGGGCGGCGGCGCGGTCGAAGGCGTAGGTGTCCTGCTCGGCCCAGCGGGCGACCCAGGTGTCCTCGAGTCCGTCGAGGCTCGGCTTCTCGGGTACCCCGGCCCCGGCTCCCGGGGTGGTGCTGACCGGGGTGAGGGGATCGGCGACCATGCCCCCATCCTAGGAAGTGCGCGACTGGCATCCTGGGGAGGATGAGCAGCAGTCCCGAGGCCGAGCTGGCCCGCGTCGAGAAGGAGCTGCTGGCCCGCTGGCCGGAGACCCGGCTGGAGCCCTCGCTGGGCCGCATCGCCGCCCTGGTGGACCTGCTGGGCAGCCCGCACCGGGCCTACCCGGTCGTGCACGTCGCCGGCACCAACGGCAAGACGACGACGTCGCGGATGGTCGACGAGCTGCTGCGCGGCTTCGGCCTGCGCGTGGGCCGGTTCACCAGCCCGCACCTGCAGTCGGTGCGCGAGCGGATCGTGCTCGACGGCGAGCCGGTGAGCGCCGAGCGGTTCGTGGAGACGTACGACGACATCGCGCCCTACGTGCAGATGGTCGACGCCGCCGGCGAGCACCCGATGAGCTTCTTCGAGGTCGTGGTCGGCATGGCGTACGCGCTGTTCGCCGAGGCGCCGGTCGACGTCGCGGTCGTCGAGGTCGGCATGGGCGGCACGTGGGACGCCACGAACGTCGTCGACGCGCGGGTCGCCGTCGTCACGCCGGTGGCGCTGGACCACGCCGAGTACCTCGGTCCCGACGTCGCCACCATCGCCGGCGAGAAGGCCGGGATCATCAAGGCCGACGCGATCGCCGTCCTCGCCCACCAGCAGCCCGGGGCGCTGGACGCGCTGGTCCGTCGCGCGGTCGAGGTCGAGGCCGTGGTGGCGCGCGAGGGCACCGAGTTCGGCGTGCTGGACCGGCGGGTCGCCGTCGGCGGGCAGCAGCTGCGGTTGCAGGGCCTGGGCGGGGAGTACGACGACGTCTACCTCCCGCTGTTCGGCGCGCACCAGGCGCAGAACGCGGCCACCGCGCTGGCCGCGGTCGAGGCGTTCCTCGGCGCCGGCGCGGCCACCGGGACCGTCGACGTCGAGACGGTGCGCGCGGCCTTCGCCGCCGTCCGCTCGCCCGGCCGCCTCGAGCGGGTGCGCACCAGCCCGACGGTGCTGGTCGACGCCGCGCACAACCCCGCCGGGATGGCCGCGACCGTCGAGGCGATCCGGGAGTCCTTCGACTTCACCCGGCTGGTCGGGGTGGTCGGCGCGGTGCGCGGCAAGGACGTCGAGGGCATGCTGCGCGAGCTGGAGACCGTCTGCGCGGAGCTGGTGGTGACGCAGAACAGCTCGCCGCGGGCGGTGCCGGCCGACGAGCTCGGCGCGCTCGCCGTCGACGTGTTCGGCGCCGACCGGGTGAGCGTCTCCCCGCGGCTGCCCGAGGCGCTCACCGAGGCGATCGAGCTGGCCGAGGCCGGTCCCGACGACGCCCTCGGCGGCTCCGGCGTGCTGGTCACCGGCAGCGTGGTCACCGCCGGCGAGGCCCGCACGGTCCTGGGCGGCCGGCCGTGACGGCGCCGGACCCGGTCCGGGCCGCGAGGGCGCTGCGCGGGGCGGCCGCCGCCGTGCTGCTGCTCGAGGGCATCGCGGTGCTGTTCGTCCCGCGGGCGATCGCGCAGACCGAGGCCGGCCTCGGCGCCACCCGGCTGACGGTCCTGCTCGTGCTCGCCGTCGTCCTCGTGCTGGCCAGCGGCGTCCAGCGGCGGCCGCGCGGCCTGGAGATCGGCACCGCGCTGCAGGTCCCGCTGCTGCTCACCGGGCTCATCGACTCGTCGATGTGGTTCGTCGGCGGCGTGTTCCTGCTGATCTGGCTGTACCTGCTGCAGATCCGCAAGGAGCTGCTCGGCGCGCCGTTCCGCGAGCCGGCCGCTCCCTCCGGGGACGACGCGCCGCCCGCCTGAGTCAGGCCGCGTCGGCCTCGCCCGCCAGGCGGCGGCGCAGGCCGGCGACGTCGGCGCCGGCGCGGGCCAGCGCCGCGGACACCGCGGGGTCGCCGACCTCGAGCACCCCGGCGAGCAGGTGCCGGCCGTCGATGACCCGGTCGCCGCGCGCGATCGCCGCGCGCAGCGCCTCCTTGAGCGCCTCCCTGCTGCCGGAGGCGAAGCGCAGGTGCCCCCTCCGGCGGCCGGGGGACCCGCGGTCCAGCGCGCCGGGGCCGAACGCCGCCTCGGCGGCCGCCCGCACCCGGTCCAGGTCGATGCCGAGCGCGGCCAGCGCCTCCGCGTCGAGCGCACCGCCCCCGGAGGAGGGCAGGCCGGCGCGGAGGTCGGTCACGTGCACGCCCGCGGCGGCCAGCAGCGGGCCGGCCGGGCCGGGCGCGGCGGCGAGGGCGACCAGCAGGTGCACCGGGTCGACGCCGTCCGACCCGGCGGAGCGGGCCTCCTCCTGCGCCAGGACCACGACCGTGCGTGCCTCGGCGGCGAACCGTTCGAACACCTCAGGACTCCCTCCACGTCGCCCCGGACGACCGGGCGTGCTTCTTGTGCACCGCCTGGCGCGTGACGCCGAGCGCGTCGGCGACCTGCTGCCAGGACCAGCCCCGCCGGCGGGCGGCGGCGACCTGCAACCCCTCGAGCCGGTCGGCCAGCTCCCGCAGGGCGCGGACCCCGCGCAGGCCGACGGCGGGGTCGTCGCTGGTGGCGGCGGTGAGCGTCTCGTCCGCGGTCCGGCCGGTCACGGTGTCAACTGTGGTTGACACCCGCGGGGATGTCAACCACAGTTGACGGACGGCGACCCGTAGGCTGCCGTCCCGTGACTGATCGCACCCTGGTCCTCGTCAAGCCCGACGGCGTCGCCCGCGGCCTGGTCGGAGAGGTCGTCTCGCGGCTGGAGGCCAAGGGCCTGCGCCTGGTCGCCGCCGAGCTGCGCACCCTGACCCGTGAGGTCGCCGAGGAGCACTACGGCGAACACCGCGAGAAGCCCTTCTTCGGCTCGCTCGTCGAGTTCATCACCGGCGGCCCGCTGCTCGCCCTCGTCGTCGAGGGGCCGCGCGCGGTCGAGGCGTTCCGCGCGCTGGCCGGCGCCACGGACCCGGTCAAGGCCGCCCCCGGCACCATCCGCGGCGACTTCGCCCTCGAGGTGCAGTCGAACATCGTGCACGGCTCGGACTCCGCCGAGTCCGCCGCCCGCGAGATCGGCCTGTTCTTCCCGGACCTCGCGGCGTAGTCGGCTCGACCCGGCCCCCGGGGCCGGGGTCAGCATGGGGGACATGGTGGAGTCGCTGGTCCGGGCCCGGGGCCTGGTGAAGCGCTTCGGCGGTCACACCGCCGTCGACGGCATCGACGTCGACATCGCGCCCGGGGAGGCCTTCGGCTTCCTCGGGCCCAACGGCGCCGGCAAGAGCACGACCATGCGCATGGTCGGGGCGGTGTCGCCGCCGACGGCGGGGGAGCTGCGGATCCTCGGCATGGACCCCGCCGTCGACGGCCCGGCGATCCGCGCCCGCCTCGGCGTCGTCCCCCAGACCGACAACCTCGACCTCGAGCTCACCGTCGAGGAGAACCTGCTGGTCTACGGCCGGTACTTCGGGCTGCCGCGGGCCGTCGTGCGGGAGCGCACGGCGGAGCTGCTGGACTTCGTGCAGCTCAGCGACCGGGCGCGGGACCGGGTCGAGCCGCTGTCGGGCGGGATGAAGCGGCGGGTCACCATCGCCCGCGCACTGGTCAACGACCCCGACGTCGTGCTGCTCGACGAGCCCACCACCGGGCTGGACCCGCAGGCCCGGCACGTGCTCTGGGAGCGGCTGTACCGGCTCAAGCAGCGCGGGGTCACCCTCGTCCTCACCACCCACTACATGGACGAGGCCGAGCAGCTGTGCGACCGGCTGGTGGTCATGGACCGCGGGCGGATCGCCGCCGAGGGCTCGCCGGCGCAGCTGATCGCCACCTGGTCCACCCGCGAGGTGTGCGAGCTGCGCTTCCCGCTGACCGAGGGCGGCGGCGGGCCGGCCGCGCACGCCGACGCGCTGACGCCGCTGCTCTCCCGCGGCGCCGTCGAGCGGGTCGAGGTGCTGCCCGACCGGCTGCTGCTCTACACCGCCGACGGCGACGCCGCGCTGAGCGAGGTGCTCGCGCTCGGGCTGCGGCCGCTGTCGTCGCTGGTCCGGCGCAGCTCGCTGGAGGACGTCTTCCTGCGGCTGACCGGCCGGACGCTGGTCGACTGACGTGGTCCCGTCCCCGGCCGCCCGCTCCTTCCTGGCCCAGCGGCTGACCGCGCACCGGCACTTCTGGCGCAGCAGCGCGATCGGCAGCGTGCTGGAGCCGGTGCTGTTCCTCGCCGCGATGGGCCTGACGCTCGGCACCCTCGTCGACCGCGGGCCCGGCGTCCCGGGCGGGGTGGGCTACCTGGCCTTCCTCGCCCCGGGCCTGCTGGTGGCCGCGGCGATGCAGACGGCGACGGGCGAGTCGACCTACCCGGTGCTCGGGGCGCTCAAGTGGGACCGGCTCTACGAGGCGGTGCTCGCCACCCCCGCCCGCCCGGCCGACGTCCTCACCGGCCACCTGCTCTACGTCGCCTTCCGCGTCACGACGTCGGCCGCGGCGTTCCTCGTCGTCCTCGTGCTGTTCGGCGCCGCGGAGAGCCCGCTGGTGGTGCTCGCGCTGCCGGTCGCGCTGCTCACCGGCCTGGCCTTCGCCGCGCCGGTGACGGCCATGGCCGCCCGGCTGGAGGAGGACGCCGCCTTCGCCGCGCTGCAGCGGTTCCTCATCGTGCCGATGTTCCTGTTCAGCGGGACGTTCTTCCCGGTGACGCAGCTGCCGGCGGCGCTGGAGTGGTTCGCCTACGCCACCCCGCTGTGGCACGGCGTCGCGCTGGCCCGCGACCTCGCCCTCGGGACGGCGGGGGCGGGGTCCGCGCTGCTGCACGTCGGCTACCTGGCGCTGTGGGTCGCCGCCGGCACGTGGCTGGCCGCCCGGGCGCTGCAGCGGCGGCTGGTCCGGTGACCGGCGTCCCCGCGCCGGTGCGCCCGGCGTCGCTGCTGCTGCGGATCGTGCCGCTGTACCCGCTGTCCGCGCGGCGGGCCGGGCAGCTGGTGTACCGGAACCTGCTGGTGGCCCGGCGCAGCTGGCTGGTGTTCGTCTCCGGGTTCGCCGAGCCGTTCTTCTACCTGTTCTCCATCGGCGTCGGCATCGGCGGGCTGGTCGGCGACGTCGTCACCGACACCGGCACCGCGCTGACCTACCAGGAGTTCGTCGCCCCGGCGCTGCTCGCGTCGGCCGCGATGAACGGCGCCATCTACGACGCCGTCTTCAACCTGTTCTTCAAGCTGCGCTACGCCAAGCTCTACGACGCCGTCCTCGCCACGCCGGTCTCGGCCGCCGACGCCGCGGTGGGGGAGACGGTGTGGGCGCTGCTGCGCGGGGCCGTCTACTCCGCGGCGTTCCTGCTGGTCATGCTCGCGATGGGGCTGGTCGGCTCGTGGTGGGCGCTGCTCGCCCTGCCCGCGGCGGTGCTCATCGGCTTCGCCTTCGCCGCCGTCGGGCTGGCCGCGAGCACCTTCCTCCGCGGCTGGCAGGACTTCGAGTTCGTGCAGGTGGTGATCCTGCCGCTGTTCCTGTTCTCCACGACCTTCTACCCGCTGTCGACCTACCCGCGGCCGCTGCAGGTCGTCGTCGAGTGCACGCCGCTCTACCACGGCATCGAGCTCGTCCGCGGGCTGGTGACCGGCGACGTCCGGTGGGGGCTGCTGGTCTCGGTCGCCTACCTCGCGGTGCTGGGCGTGGCGGGCCTCGCGGTGGGCGCCCGCCGCCTGGGGCGGCTGCTGCTCCGTTAGGCGGCACCCGGCAGGGGGCGGCCGGCGCGGACCAGCCGCTCGACGGTGTCGGCCGGCACCGGGGAGCCGAACAGGTGGCCCTGGGCGGTGTCGCAGCCCAGCGACCGGAGTGCCGCCAGCTGGGCGGGCTGCTCGACCCCCTCGGCCACCACCTGCAGGCCCAGGCTGTTGCCCAGCGCGATGACGGCGTCGGCGACCGAGCCGGCGGCGGCGCCGGCGGCCAGCGGCGCCACCGACGAGGGGTCGATCTTCAGCCGGTCCAGCGGCAGGTCCTGCAGCCGGGACAGCGACGACGCGCCGGTCCCGAAGTCGTCGATGGCCACGTGCACGCCCAGCGCCCGCACCTCGCGGATCCCGGCCGCGGCGTCGGGGCCGGCGGCGACGGCCTCGGGGACCTCGATCTCCAGCCGCCCGGGGTCCACGCCCGCGTCCCGGGCGGCCGCGGCGATGCTGACGGCGAGGCCGCCGGTGGCCAGCCGGCGCGGGGAGACGTTGACCGCCACCCGCAGCGGGGGCAGGCCGGCGTCGTCCCACGCGCGCAGCTGGGCACAGGCCCGGCCGATCACCCAGTCGTCGATCGCGTCGATGACGCCGGTGGCCTCGGCGACCGGGATGAAGCCGGCCGGCTCCACCAGCCCGCGGGTGCGCGACTGCCAGCGGGCCAGCGCCTCCACGCCGGTGACCGCGCCGCTGCGCAGGTCCACCTGCGGCTGGTAGAGCACCCGCAGCTCGCCGGAGTCGACGGCGGCGCGCAGGTCGCGGACCAGCTCGTCCTGCGCGGCGACCTCCTCGCGCATGCCGTGCTCGAACACCCGCACCCGGTCCTTGCCGCCGGACTTGGCCACGTACATCGCGAGGTCGGCGTCGCGGAGCAGGTCGTCCATGCCGCGCCGGTCGCCGGCGTCGGTGAGCGTGACCCCGACGCTGCCGCCCACGGTGAACCGCTCGTCGCCCCAGGCCACGGGCTCGCGCAGCGCTCGCAGCAGCCGATCGGCCACGGCCAGGACGTCGCAGCGGCCCTCGACGTCCTCCATGAGCACGACGAACTCGTCGCCGCCGAGGCGGGCGACGGTGTCGGCCGGCCGCACGTGCGACTCCAGCCGCCGGGCGACGGCGGTCAGGACGGCGTCGCCCGCCTCGTGCCCGCAGTCGTCGTTGACCGCCTTGAAGTCGTCGAGGTCGAGCAGCAGGACCGCGTGCCGGCGGGCGCGGCGGTCGGCGAGGGCGTGCTCGAGCCGGTCCTGCAGGAGCGCCCGGTTCGCCAGGCCCGTGAGCGGGTCGTGCAGCGCCATCCGGGCCAGCTCGCCGGCCTGCTGCTCGAGCTGGCGGGCGGCGGCGCGGGCCTCGGCCTCCTCGCGCTTGCGGCCGGTGATGTCCCGGGTGATCCCGGCGACGCCGGTCGGGGTGCCGTCCTCGTCGCGGATGAGGGAGGAGGTGACCAGGGCGTCGAAGACCGAGCCGTCCTCCCGGCGGTGCCGCCGCTCGTGGCTGCCGGGCGGCAGCCGGGTCAGGTCCGCGGGCAGCGGGGCGCCCGCGGACAGCATCGACACGTGCCGGCCGAGGGCCTCCGCGGCGGTCCAGCCGTAGAGCCGCTCCGCGCCCGGGTTCCAGCTGGTGATCCGGCCGTCGGGGGTCGTCGTCACGACGGCGTCGTCGGTGGTCTGGACGACGGCGGCCAGCCGGGCCAGCTCGTCGCGCTGGGCGCGCAGCTCGGCGGTGCGCTCGGCGACCAGCTGCTCGACGCGCTCGCGCCGGTCGTCGAAGCGCCGCCAGGCCGCCAGGCACGCCCAGCTCTCCAGCAGCACGAACGCCGCGTGCAGGGCGGCCATCGGCAGCGCCGGGACGGAGTGCGCGAACACCGCGTGCGGCCACAGCGTGCCCAGCACCAGGTGGTGGAGGGCCACGAAACCGACCGCGAGCAGGAACGGCGCCCGCGCGGCGTAGAGGGCGGCGAGCGGGAGCAGGGCGAAGAACAGGAAGTGCGCCTCGGTGGCGCCGTCGGACAGCCACACGCCCAGGGCGGCGGCGGCCATCAGCCCGAGGGCGGCGGCCGCGGCGCGGGTGTTGCGGCCCAGCCCCGGGGCCCAGGCCAGCGCGGTCAGCAGGGCCAGGGGTGCGGTGTGCAGCACCGCTGGGACGACGCCGCTCCCGCGGACCAGCGCGTAGACCGGGACCGCGGCGACCAGCACCAGCAGCGTCCGGAGGACGAGGAGGTGGTGGGCGGCCCACTGCTCCGCCGGCATCGCCCGGCCCCGGGGCAGCAGGGACATCGCCCGGCCCCGGGGCAGCGGCGACATCGCCCGGCCCCGGGGCAGCGGCGACATCGCCCGGCCCCGGGGCAGCAGGGACATCGCCCGGCCCCGGGGCAGCGGCGACATCGCCCGGCCCCGGGGCAGCGGGTGCGGGAGCCGGCCGGAGGGTCGGGTCGGGGAGACGCCGTCGGCGTCGCGCAGTGCACCGGTGCTCCCGGCCGGCGGGACCATGCTCCTCCTCGGAGGCCGTCCTGCTGGTCACCGACAGTTTAGGCGCGATCACGGTGAGCCGCCGGTCGAGAACCGGGCCGGGGACGGCGGGGGAGCCGTCTACCCTGGACGGGTCATGAGCGGAGAGAGCCTGTACCCCCGTCTCGAGCCCCTGCTGGCCCAGGTGCAGAAGCCCATCCAGTACGTGGGCGGTGAGCTGAACGCGCAGGTCAAGGCCTGGGACGACGTCGCCGTGCGCTGGGCGCTGATGTACCCGGACGCCTACGAGGTGGGGCTGCCCAACCAGGGCCTCATGATCCTGTACGAGGTGCTCAACGAGCGCCCCGACGCCCTCGCCGAGCGCACCTACGCCGTCTGGCCCGACCTCGCCGCGCTCATGCGCGAGCACGACGTCGGCCAGTTCACCGTCGACGCCCACCGCCCGGTGCGCGACTTCGACGTCCTCGGGGTCAGCTTCGCCACCGAGCTGGGCTACACGAACCTGCTCGAGGCCCTCGACCTCGCCGGGATCCCGCTGCACGCGGCCGACCGCGACGAGACGCACCCGGTCGTCGTCGCCGGCGGGCACGCGGCGTTCAACCCGGAGCCGATCGCCGACTTCGTCGACTGCGCCGTCCTCGGCGACGGCGAGCAGGTCGTCGGGGACGTCACCGATGTCGTCAAGGCGTGGAAGGAGCAGGGCCGCCCCGGCGGCCGCGAGGAGCTGCTGGCCCGGCTGTCCCGCGTCGACGGCGTGTACGTGCCGCGCTTCTACGCCGTCTCCTACGGTCCCGACGGCGCGATCGCCGCGGTGACCCGCACCCGCGACGACGTCCCGGCCCGGGTCGGCAAGCGCACCGTCATGGACCTCGACGAGTGGCCCTACCCGAAGACGCCGCTGGTGCCGCTGGCCGAGAGCGTGCACGAGCGGATGAGCGTCGAGATCTTCCGCGGCTGCACCCGCGGCTGCCGGTTCTGCCAGGCCGGGATGATCACCCGCCCGGTGCGCGAGCGGACGATCACCGGCATCGGCTCGATGGTCGACCAGGGCCTGCGCGCGACCGGCTACGAGGAGGTCGGGCTGCTGTCGCTGTCCAGCGCCGACCACTCCGAGATCGGCCAGGTCGCCAAGGAGCTCGCCGACCGCTACGAGGGCACCAACACCGGGCTGTCGCTGCCGAGCACCCGCGTCGACGCCTTCAACGTCACCCTCGCCAACGAGCTGTCCCGCAACGGCCGCCGCTCGGGGCTGACCTTCGCGCCCGAGGGCGGCAGCGAGCGGATCCGCCGGGTGATCAACAAGACCGTGTCCAAGGAGGACCTGGTCGCCACGGTCACCACCGCCTACGCCAACGGCTGGCAGCAGGTGAAGCTCTACTTCATGTGCGGGCTCCCCACGGAGACCGACGAGGACGTCCTGGAGATCGCCGAGCTCGCCGTGGAGGTCATCCGGGCGGGCCGCGAGGCCAGCGGCCGCAAGGACATCCGCTGCACCGTGTCCATCGGCGGGTTCGTGCCCAAGCCGCACACGCCGTTTCAGTGGGCCGGGCAGGCGAGCGCGGAGACCATCGACCACCGCCTGAGGGTCCTGCGGCAGGCGATCAACGCCGACCGCCGGATCGGCCGCTCCATCGGCCTGCGCTACCACGACGGCAAGCCCGGCGTCATCGAGGGCCTGCTGTCCCGCGGCGACCGCCGGGTGGGCCGGGTCGTCGAGCGGGTGTGGCGCGAGGGCGGCCGGTTCGACGGCTGGAGCGAGCACTTCTCCTACGAGCGCTGGACCGCCGCGGCCGCCGCGGAGCTCACCCCGCTCGGCGTGGACCTCGACTGGTTCACCACCCGCGAGCGCACCCAGGACGAGGTCCTGCCCTGGGACCACCTGGACTCCGGGCTGGACAAGGAGTGGCTCTGGGACGACTGGCAGGACGCGCTGTCGGAGGAGGAGGTCGCCGACTGCCGCTGGACCCCCTGCTACGACTGCGGCGTCTGCCCGACCAACGGCACCGAGATCCAGATCGGCCCCACCGGGCGCAGCCTGCTGCCGCTCACCGTCGTCGGCCGCTGACCGTGGCCCGCACCCCGGAGGGCCCGCCCCCGCCGCCGACCGTCCAGCGCCTGCGGCTGCGCTACGCCAAGCGCGGCCCGCTGCGCTTCGCCTCCCACCGCGACCTCGCCCGCGCGCTGGAGCGGGCGCTGCGCCGCGCGCGGGTGCCGATGGCCTACTCCGCCGGCTTCACCCCGCACCCGAAGATCAGCTACGTGGGCGCGGCGCCGACCGGGGCGGCCAGCGAGGCGGAGTACCTGGAGATCGGCCTGGCCGAGCGGCGCGACCCCGAGGAGGTCCGGGCCGCGCTGGACGCGTCGCTGCCCCCGGGCATCGACGTCCTCGAGTGCGTGGAGGCCGCCGAGGGCGGCGGCTCGCTGGCCGACCGGATCGACGCCGCGCGGTGGCGGATCGAGCTGTCCGGCGTCGAGCCCGCGACCCTCGCCGCGGCGGTCGACGCCTTCCTGGCCCGGGAGGAGGTGCTGGTCGCCAAGCGCACCAAGAACGGCCTCCGCGACGTCGATGCGCGCGGCCCCGTCGCGTCCGCGTCCGCGGGCGGGGAGGCAGGATGTGCCATACTGCACGTGGTCGTCCGGCAGGTGACGCCCGCCGTTCGACCCGACGACGTGGTGGCCGCTCTCGCCGCCGTCGCCGACCTGCGCCCGCCGTCGCCCCCCCGGGCCGTGCGTGAGGCGCAGGGCCGGCTCGACGGCAGCGGGACCGTGGCCGATCCGCTCGGTCCCGACCGTGCGGCGCGCACCCGCTGCCAGGGGGAGCACGCCGCCGTCTGACCGGGCGACCCGGGAGCCACCGCGACGTCGAGCGACACGGCTGCCAGACGTGCCGCCCAGGACCGGCACCACCCGAGACCATCGGCACCACCGCTCCACCAGCAGTCCGGCCCCGGCCGCGGCGACCGCCGCGCGGGACCGACCACAGACTTCGCGAGCCGGGCTCGCCGCCGCACCCCGTGCGGCCGCCCGGCCCGCCCAACCCGTGCTCCTGCGCGGCCGCCCGTCCCCGGTGGGGACCGGCGCCCGGGAGCACCACACAGGAGGCGAGCCCTCGTGGCCGACCAGGACAGCGACACCCCGACCACCGACACCCCGACCACCGACGCCGGCAGCGCGCCCGCCCTCCCGCCCGGCGACGCGCCGGTCGCGGAGGTGCTGAGCGGCGAGGCGGCGACCGGGGGGACCCCGGACGAGGAGCCGGCGGAGACCGCCGCGGCCGAGCCGCCGGCGGAGGCCGACCCGGAGTCCCACCCAGACCCGGAGCCCCCGCCCGCCCCGGAGCCCGAGGAGGAGCCGGAGGACGAGCCGGACCGGTCGCCGTTCGGCGCCCAGTTCAGCTCACCGGAGCCGACCGCGGTCATCGCCCGGCCCCGCCGCCGCGCCACCCGCCCGGCGGCCGCCCCCGAGCCCGCCGCCTGGACGCCGCCCCCGCCGGTCGCCGCCCCGGTGGTGCCGGCCTTCGTGAGCTTCGTGGCCCCCGAGGCGGAGGTGACGCCGGCGCCGCGCCGGCGCAGCCGCCGGCCGCTGCCCGAGTCGCCCGACGTCGAGGACGTCGCGGCGCCGGCGGAGGACGACGAGGAGACCCCGGCGCCGCGCTCGCGCCGCAGTCGGTCGCGCCGCCGCGGCGGGGCCGCCGAGGAGCCGCCCGCCGACGAGCGGGCCGTCGTCGGGACCGCCGAGGACGCCGACGAGGACACCGCTGACGAGGCCGACCGCGCCGACGCCGACCGCGACGAGGCCGACCGCGACGACGCCGACCGCGACGAGGCCGACCGCGACGAGGCCGACCGCGACGAGACCGCCGGCGGCAGCCGGCGCCGCCGCCGGGGCCGCCGCGGCCGCGGCCGCGGCCGCAACGGGGACGACGCCGCGGACACCGACGCCGACGAGGACACCGCCGAGCGCGCCTCCGACGACGAGGACGCCGAGGACGAGGACACCGACGCGGAGGCCGGCGAGGACGCCGAGGGCGACGACGGCGAGGGCGCCGAGGGCACGTCGACCACGCGGCGCCGCCGCCGGCGCCGCCGCCGCGGCGGGGACGGCGAGGCGGCCGCGGCCGAGGACGACGACGACCGCCCCGAGCGCGCCGGCCGCAACGGCCGCAGCACCAGCGACGACGACGTCCGCGGCGTCACCGGTTCCACCCGGCTGGAGGCCAAGCGCCAGCGCCGCCGCGAGGGCCGGGACAGCGGCCGCCGTCGCGCGCCGATCCTCACCGAGGCCGAGTTCCTCGCCCGCCGCGAGGCGGTGGAGCGCCGGATGGTGATCCGCCAGCGCGGCGAGCGCACCCAGATCGCCGTCCTCGAGGACGGCGTGCTGGTCGAGCACTACGTCACCCAGGCCCAGGCGACGTCGTTCGCCGGGAACGTCTACCTCGGCCGGGTGCAGAACGTGCTGCCCAGCATGGAGGCGGCGTTCGTCGACATCGGCAAGGGCCGCAACGCCGTCCTGTACGCCGGCGAGGTCAACTGGGACGTCGCCGGGCTCAGCGGCAAGCAGCGCTCGATCGAGCAGGCGCTCAAGTCCGGCGACAAGGTGCTGGTGCAGGTCACCAAGGACCCGATCGGCCACAAGGGCGCCCGGCTGACCCAGCAGGTCAACCTGCCCGGCCGGTTCCTGGTCTACGTGCCCGGCGGGTCGATGACCGGCATCAGCCGCAAGCTGCCCGACACCGAGCGCCAGCGACTCAAGGACATCCTGAAGAAGATCGTCCCCGACGACGCCGGCGTGATCATCCGCACCGCCGCGGAGGGCGCCTCGGAGGAGGAGCTCACCCGCGACGTCGCCCGGCTGCAGGCGCAGTGGGAGGTCATCCGGCAGAAGTCGGAGTCGTCGAACAACGCCCCGGCGCTGCTCTACGGCGAGCCCGACCTCGCCATCCGGGTCATCCGCGACGTCTTCAACGAGGACTTCAGCGAGCTCGTCGTCCAGGGCGACGACGCGTGGGACACCGTCGAGGCCTACGTCGCGCATGTCTCCCCGGAGCTCACCGGGCGGCTGACCCGGCACACCGGCGAGGGCGACGTCTTCCGCGACCTGCGCATCGACGAGCAGCTGGCCAAGGCGCTGGACCGCAAGGTCTGGCTGCCCTCGGGCGGCTCCCTGGTCATCGACCGCACCGAGGCGATGACGGTCATCGACGTCAACACCGGCAAGTTCACCGGGTCCGGCGGCAACCTCGAGCAGACCGTCACGCGCAACAACATGGAGGCGGCCGAGGAGATCGTCCGCCAGCTCCGGCTGCGCGACGTCGGCGGCATCATCGTCATCGACTTCATCGACATGGTGCTCGAGAGCAACCGCGACCTGGTGCTGCGGCGGCTGACCGAGTGCCTGGGCCGCGACCGCACCAAGCACCAGGTCGCCGAGGTGACGTCGCTGGGCCTGGTGCAGATGACCCGCAAGCGGGTGGGCCAGGGCCTGCTCGAGGTGTTCTCCGAGCCGTGCGAGCACTGCCGCGGCCGCGGCGTCATCGTGCACACCGACCCGGTCGACGACCGTCGCCGCGGCGGCAACGGCTCGGGCGGGCACGGCCCGGGCTCCGGCAACGGCGGCCGGCGCGACCAGGGGGGCCGCAAGGACGCCGAGCGCGCCGAGCGCAAGGACACCGAGCGCAAGGACACCGAGCGCAAGGACACCGAGCGCAAGGACACCGAGCGCAAGGACGCCGACCGCAAGGACGCCGACCGCAAGGACGCCGACCGGACCGAGGCCGAGGTCACCGCGCCCGGCGCCGGGCCCGACGCCGCCGAGAACGGCGAGGGCCAGCGGTCCGGCGGCGGGCGGCGCAACCGGGGACGGCGCAACCGCGGCCAGTCCGGTGAGGAGCGCGCCGCCGAGGACGCCGCGGTGCTCGCCGCCGCCTCCGGCGAGGAGCCCGCCGACGCCGGGACGTCCGAGGAGGCCGTCGCGGAGCAGGCCGTCGCCGGTCCGGCCGCGGCCGCCGACGAGGCCCCCGAGGTCGAGGTCACGGCTGCGGTCGGCGCCGAGGTGCCGGGCGCCGAGGTGACCGAGCCGGAGGAGGCGCCGCAGCCCGGGCCGGCGCGGCCCCTGACCGCGGAGCCCGAGGTCGCGGAGCCCGAGGTCGCGGAGCCCGCGGTCGCGGAGCCGGAGGACGCGGGGGAGGCCCCGCAGGCCGACCCCGGCCTGCTGGTCACCGACGCCCCCGTCCCGGTGGACGCCGCCTCCGCGGAGCCGCAGGGCCCGGGCGAGGAGGAGGAGGCGGTCCCCGCGGGCGCCGGCCCCGACGACCCGGCCCCGGCGGCGGACCCGCAGGCCCCCGGCGGCCAAGTCCCGGCCGAGGAGGTCCCGACCGAGGAGGCCCCGGCCGAGGAGACCCCGGCCGCCGAGGCGCAGCCGCCGGTGGCCGACGACGGCACCGGTGCCGCGGTGGGCGGGGCGCGCCCGCGCCGCCGCCGGGCCGCCAGCCGCCCGGCCGGGCCGCCGGCCAGCTAGACCCTCCGGGCAGCCGGGGCCGCGTTCGACCCGGTCCCGGCTGCTCGGGTACGCTGGTCGGGTTGCACCGCCCCGGACCGGGTCTCCCGGTCCCGCGCAGGCGGAGCGGCCCGTCCAGCACCCGGCGCCCGCGCCGGGGTGCGCGCAGGACGCAGCGCGGGGACAGACAGCAGCGATCGAGGAGTTCAGTGGTGTACGCAGTCGTGAAGGCCGGGGGCCGGCAGCACAAGGTGGCCGTGGGCGACCGGTTCACGGTCAACCGTCTCGCGGGTGAGGCGGGCGACACCGTCACCCTCCCGGCCCTGCTCCTGGTCGACGGCGAGACCGTCACCAGTGACGCGCAGGCGCTGGCCGGCGTGACCGTGACCGGCGAGATCGTCGGCCACGGCAAGGGCCCGAAGATCCGCATCCACAAGTTCAAGAACAAGACGGGCTACCACAAGCGTCAGGGCCACCGTCAGCCGCTGACCGACGTGGTCGTCCGCGACATCACGAAGGGCTGACGACGACATGGCACACAAGAAGGGCGCCTCGTCCTCCCGCAACGGCCGCGACTCGAACGCCCAGCGCCTCGGCGTCAAGCGCTTCGGCGGCCAGGTCGTCAAGGCCGGCGAGATCATCGTGCGCCAGCGCGGCACCCACTTCCACCCGGGCCTGGGCGTCGGCCGCGGCGGCGACGACACGCTGTTCGCGCTGACCCCCGGTGCGGTCACCTTCGGCACCAGCCGGGGCCGCAAGACCGTCTCGATCACCACGGTCGAGGCCTGAGGAAGGACCCCACCGCCCCCACCCCTCGCTCCGCTCGGGGCGGGGCCCTGCGGCGGGGCCGACCGTGAGGTCACCACGGACAGCACGAGGACGAGCGCACGGGCTTCGGGCCCGTGCGCTCGTCGTCGTTGAGCGAGCAGTGAGCAGGTAGAGCAGACATGGCCGCGTTCGTCGACCGCGTCGTCGTGCACGTCGCCGCGGGCAACGGCGGTCACGGCGTCGCGTCCGTGCACCGCGAGAAGTACAAGCCCCTCGGCGGACCCGACGGCGGCAACGGAGGGGACGGCGGCGACGTCGTCCTCGAGGTGGACCCCTCGGTCCACACGCTCCTCGACTTCCACCACCGCCCGCACCAGCGGGCGGGCAACGGCCGGCCCGGCGCCGGCAGCCACCGGCACGGCGCCCGCGGCGAGGACCGCGTGCTGCGCGTCCCCGAGGGCACCGTCGTCAGCGTCGGTGGCGAGGTGGTCGCCGACCTCATGGGTGCCGGCACCCGCGTCGTGCTCGCGCACGGCGGCAAGGGCGGGCTGGGCAACGCCGCGCTGGCCAACCCCCGGCGCAAGGCCCCGGGCTTCGCGCTGCTCGGGGAGCCGGGGGAGGGCTTCGACGCCGTCCTCGAGCTCAAGAGCGTCGCCGACGTCGGCCTGGTCGGGTTCCCCTCGGCGGGCAAGTCCTCGCTGATCGCGGCGATGTCCGCGGCCCGGCCCAAGATCGCCGACTACCCGTTCACCACGCTGGTGCCCAACCTCGGCGTCGTCCGCGCCGGCGACACCGTGTTCACGATGGCCGACGTGCCCGGGCTGATCCCGGGCGCGGCCACCGGCAAGGGCCTGGGCCTGCAGTTCCTCCGCCACGTCGAGCGCTGCGCGGTGCTCGTGCACGTGGTCGACACGGCGACGCTCGAGCCCGGCCGGGACCCGGAGAGCGACATCGAGGCGCTGGAGCGCGAGCTCGCCCTGTACTCCGAGGGCGCGGCCGGCGGCGACGAGCTGGACCTGGTGGGCCGGTTGCGCTTCGCCGTCCTCAACAAGATCGACGTGCCGGACGGCCGCGAGCTGGTCGACCTCGTCCGCCCGGCGCTGGAGGAGCGCGGGCTGCGGGTGTTCCCGGTCAGCGCCGCGACCGGGGAGGGGCTGCCCGAGCTCGGCTACGCGCTGGCCGCCGCCGTCGAGGAGCACCGCGCCGCGCTGCCGGCGCCCGAGCCCGCCCGCGTCACGCTCACCCCGCGCGCCGTCGACGACTCCGGGTTCACCGTCGCCTTCGACGCCGAGGACGAGGCCTACGTCGTCCGCGGCGTGAAGCCCGAGCGCTGGGTGCGGCAGACCGACTTCACCAACGACGAGGCGGTCGGCTACCTGGCCGACCGGCTCAACCGGCTCGGCGTCGAGGACGAGCTGACGGAGCTCGGCGCGCAGGAGGGCGACACCGTCGTCATCGGCGACGTGGCCTTCGACTTCGCGCCCAGCCTGCCCGCCGGCACGCCGCTGGCCGAGGAGACCGCGGGCCTGGGCGGCCGGGGCACCGACAACCGCATCGACGCGCCGCACCGCGTGCGCGCGGCCGAGCGGCTGGCGGCGAAGAAGGCCCGCCGGGTGCCCTACGAGCTCACCGAGACGTGGACCGACGACGACCTGCCCGGGGAGACCGAGTGACCGCCCGTCCGCAGGTCGCCGGCGCGCCCCGGGTCGTCGTCAAGGTCGGGTCCTCGTCGCTGACCACGCTGCCCGGCGGCCTGGACGCCGACCGGCTCGCCGCGCTGGTCGACGTCCTCGCGGCGGTGCGGGCGCAGGGCCGCGAGGTGGTGCTGGTGTCCTCCGGCGCGATCGCGGCGGGCCTGGCGCCGCTCGGCGTCGAGGGCCGGCCGCGGGACCTGGCGACGGCGCAGGCGGCGGCCAGCGTCGGCCAGCTGCGGCTGGTGCAGACCTACGCCGACGCCTTCGACCGGCACGGCGTCACCGTCGGGCAGGTGCTGCTGACCGCCGACGACCTCACCCGCCGCGGGCACTACCGCAACGCCCGGCAGACGCTGGAGCGGCTGCTCACCCTCGGCGTGATCCCGATCGTCAACGAGAACGACACGGTCGCCACCGACGAGATCCGCTTCGGCGACAACGACCGGCTCGCCGCCCTGGTGGCGCACGTGGCCGCCGCCGGCGCGCTCGTGCTGCTGTCCGACGTCGACGGCGTCTACGACGGCGACCCGCGCACCGGCCCGGCGCAGCTGCTCGACACCGTCCGCGGCCCGGGTGACCTCGCCGCGGTCACCCTCGGCACCGCCCGGCGCAACGGCGTCGGCACCGGCGGCATGGCCACCAAGGTCGAGGCGGCGCTGATCGCCTCGGGCGCGGGCGTGCCGGTCGTGGTCACCTCGACGCCGCAGGCCGCGGCCGCGCTGGCCGGCGAGCGGGTCGGCACGCTGTTCGAGCCCTCGGGCCGCCGTCCCTCGGGCCGGCAGTTCTGGCTGCGCTACGCCAGCCGGCCGCGCGGGCGGCTGGTGCTCGACGACGGCGCGGTGCGCGCGGTCCGCGAGCGGCACGCCTCGCTGCTGGCCGCCGGGGTCACCGGCGTCGACGGCGACTTCCTGGCCGACGACCCGGTCGAGCTCGTGGGGCCCGACGGCACCGTCGTCGCCCGCGGACTAGTCGCCTACGACGCCCGGGAGCTGCCGGCGCTGCTCGGCCGCCGCACGACCGACCTCGACCCGGAGTACCGGCGCGAGGTGGTGCACCGCGACGAGATGGTGCTGGTCGGGCGGCTGCGGACGGCTGCGAGACTGCCCGGGTGACGATCCGCCCCATCCGCGAGCTCGGTGACCCCGTGCTCCGCACGCCCGCCGACGAGGTGCGGGCCTTCGACAAGGAACTGGCCGCCCTGGTCCGCGACCTCGAGGAGACCGTCGACCACCCCGGCCGCGCCGGGCTGGCCGCCCCGCAGATCGGGGTGAGCGCCCGGGTGTTCAGCTACAACGTCGACGGCGAGATCGGCCACCTGGTCAACCCGCGGGTCGTGGAGCTGTCGGAGGAGACCCAGGACGGCGACGAGGGCTGCCTGTCCATCCCGGGGCTCTGGGCGCCCACGGTGCGCGCGATGTCCGCCGTCGTCGAGGGCTTCGACGTGCACGGGGAGCCGCTGCGGCTGGCGGGCACCGGGCTCATGGCCCGCTGCCTGCAGCACGAGGTGGACCACCTCGACGGGAAGGTGTTCCTCGACCGGCTCGCCGGCGAGGCCCGCAAGGCCGCCCTGCGCGCGCTGCGCGACCGGTGAAGGACCTCGTCCTCCTCACCCCTCGCGAGCCCGGTGCGAGCCTCTGGACGAGGCCGTACGGTCGGGTCCCGTGACCGACCTCGCCACCCGCGCCCGGACCCTGCTCGACCTGCACACCGCCCCGGAGATCCTCGTCCTCACCAACGTGTGGGACGTCGTCTCCGCGCAGGTGGTGGCGGCCACCGACGGGGTGCGGGCCCTGGCCACCGCCAGCCACGGCATCGCCGCCACCTTCGGCTACGAGGACGGCGAGAACATCCCGCTGGACCTGCACCTGGACATGGTCGGCCGGATCACCGCCGCCGTGGACCTGCCGGTCAGCATGGACATGGAGGCCGGCTACGGCGACGCCGGCGAGACCGCCCGGCGGGCCATCGGGAAGGGCGTCGTCGGCGGCAACCTCGAGGACCAGATGAAGCCGCTGGACGAGGCCGTGGCCGCCGTCGAGGCGGTGGTGCGCGCCGGGCGCGACGCCGGCATCGACTTCGTGCTCAACGCCCGCACCGACGCCTTCGTCCGCGCTCCCCAGGGCGCCGACCGCGGCGAGCTGGTCGCCGAGGCGATCCGCCGGGGGAAGGCCTACCTGGAGGCCGGCGCGCCGGTCGTGTTCGTGCCCCGCCTGGTCGACCGCGACGAGATCGCCGCGGTGGTCGAGGGCCTGGGGCGGAACAGGCTGACGCTGATCAGCGTGCCCGGCGCGTCGCTGCCGGCCCGCGAGATGCAGGAGCTCGGCGTGGCCCGCGTCTCCACCGGCCCGTTCACCCAGCGGGTCGCGCTCACCGCGCTGCAGGACGCCGTCGTCGAGATGGTCGGCGGCGGCGTCCTGCCGCCCGGCACCCGCGCCCTCAACTGAACCGGCGGGTCACCGGCCGGCGGGGAGTGCCACCCCGCCGGCCGGGACGACCAGGCCGCGGACGTCGAACGGGGTGACCACCACGGTCGGCCACGGCCGCCCCGCGAGGACCTCCGCGACCAGCGGCCCGATGCCCTCGCGGCCGTAGCGGTCGTACTGCTCGCGGGACTCCCACACCGCCACCTCCCGCAACCCGTCGGCGGTCGCCCAGGCCAGCTGGACCAGCCGCCCGTCGACCTCCCCACCGGTGCGCTCGAGGTGCAGCCGGTGCACGGTGTCGTACAGCTCCACCACGTCGTACGGCTGCTCCGCCGGTGCGGACGCGTCCTCGATCACCGCCCACATGACCTCGTCCCCCTCTCCGACGAGAGCGCGACGTCAGACCGCGACGCCGGCCCGCGGCAGCACGAGGCCGCGGACCTCGAACTCGGTGTCCACGGAAGCGGGGGGTGCCTGCCCCCGCAGGACCTCGGCGAACACCGGTCCGACCACCTCCCGGTTCCCGCGCTCGTAGTCCTCGCGCGACTCCCACACCCCGATCACCTGGAAGCCGTCCGCGGTGGGGCGGGCCAGGTGCAGCAGCAGCCCGTCGAGGGCCGGGCCGATCTGCTCGATCCGCTCGAGCATCGCCGCGTGCACGGCGTCGTAGAGCTCCACGGGTGCGGACACGTCCGTGATCACGCCCAGGGTCATGTCGTCCTCCTCGACTCCTCCCGGCGGCCGTCCGCCGCCGGCAGCCGTTGCCGGCCCTCGCCGGAGAGCCGGTGCACCGTGGCGGTGCGCCCCGTGATCAGCAGGAGCAGGTCGCCGGTCGTGCCCTCGACCGGAGCACCCTCGCCCAGCACGAGGTCGCTGTCGGTGGCCCGCAGCTGCAGGCCGGCCAGCCGCTTCCGCACCCCGAACGGGAAGCTCATCGCCCAGGCCCGCCTCGCCGACACGGCCGCGGGGACCGGCGGGATCGGCCGCTCGCGGCCCAGCGGCAGGGCGATGTCCTGCCCGTGCACGAGGACGTCGGTGAGCGGCTCGATGGGGGAGACGAACGGCGCCCGCCGCCGGGAGCCGACCATCGCCCGGATCCGCCGGCCGTACTCGTCGTCGGGCAGCGGGCCGACGCGCAGGGCCGTGTCCCGGATGATCCGGTTGAAGCTGCCGCCCGCCCGGATCGCGGCGACCGTCAGGGGCCACGGGCCCATCTGCGCCAGCGTCAGGTGCGCGGCGACGTCGCGCACCCGCCAGGCGTCGCACAGGGACGGGGTCTCCCACTCGGCCGGCGACAGGTCGTCGAGCAGGTCGGCCAGGCTCAGGCGCTGGGCGTCGATGGTGCGCCACACGTCGTCGAGGTCCACGACGACCTCCCCGGTGTTGGTAAGATGGTCTGACCATTCAGTCAGATCATCTGACCAACGTCAAGGGGCGGCGTGAGCGTTCGCGACGAGGTCCGGCAGGACGGGGACCGCCCGGGCCGGGACGACGGGGAGCAGGGGTACCAGAACCTGGCCCTGCTGTGCTTCTACCCGCACCGGGCGATGGAGGCCCGGCTCCTCGCGACGCTGGCGGCCGAGGGCCACGACGACCTCACCCTCGCCCAGGCGCGCGTCGCCGCCCGGATCGGCCCGTCCGGCACCCGGCTGACCGACCTGGCCGCGCAGGCGCTGGTCACCAAGCAGACCGCCGGTCACCTGGTCGACCAGCTCCAGCGTGCCGGCTACGTCCGCCGCGTCCCCGACCCCACCGACGCCCGCGCCCGGCTGGTGCAGATCGCCGAGCGCGGGCGGGAGCTGGTGGCGATCGCCCGCCGGGTGGAGGCCGAGGTCGAGGCCGAGTGGACGGCCCACCTCGGCGAGGAGGCCACGGCCCAGCTCCGTGCGGCGCTCACCCGGCTGCGCGAGGTGACCGACCCCTACCGCTGAGCGGCGGTGCAGCTGCCGCAGGTGCCGAAGACCTCCAGCTGGTGCTGCACGTCGGCGAAGCCGTGCTCGGCGGCCACCCTCGCGGCCCAGCGCTCCACGGGCGGGTCGGCGACCTCCACGGTGGTCCCGCAGGAGCGGCAGACCAGGTGGTGGTGGTGCACCGGCGAGCAGCGCCGGTAGGCGGCCTCGCCGTCCTCGCCGCGCAGCACGTCGACCAGGCCGTCGTCCACCAGCGCCTGCAGGGCCCGGTAGACGGTGGCCAGGCCGACCGCGTCGCCGCGCTCGCGCAGCAGGGCGTGCAGGTCCTGGGCGGTGCGGAACCCGTCGAGCTCCTCGAGCAGGGCCATGACCGCGGTCCGCTGGCGGGTCTGGCGGCGGACCGGGACCTCGGGTGCGCTCACGGCCGCTCCGTCCCCACCGTCGGCGGGACGGCGGCGGCGGGCGGGTGGGCAGGCCCGTCGTGCTCGTCGTAGTGCACGCCCGTGCCGGTGCGGTGCGGCGCGTGCAGGTGCCCGTCGTGGTCGTAGTCGACGTGGTCGCCGTGCGGCACCGGGCGGTGCCCGCAGCCGTCGCCGTGCTCGTGCGGGTGCGCGGCGTGCACCTGCACCCGCCGCCCGTGCCGGCGCCGCGCCGTCGCCTCGCGCAGCGTCACGACCACCGTGACCAGCAGGAACAGGGCGATGGCCAGCAGCACGATCGTGCCGCCGGAGGGGGTTCCGGTGTAGTACGACGCCGCCGTCCCCCCGACGCTGACCACCAGGCCGATCGCGCAGGCCAGGTGCAGCGTGGCGCGGAAGCTG
The DNA here is from genome assembly GCF_054050655.1 of Geodermatophilus sp. SYSU D00663. Classification (NCBI taxonomy): domain Bacteria; kingdom Bacillati; phylum Actinomycetota; class Actinomycetes; order Geodermatophilales; family Geodermatophilaceae; genus Geodermatophilus; species Geodermatophilus sp. SYSU D00663. The sequence continues at coordinate 131,510 of NZ_JBJGZT010000010.1, forward strand.
CGCCCGACCAGCTGGGCGACCGCGCTCGGCAGGATCATCAGCGCGCTGATCAGCAGCAGGCCGACCACGCGCATCGACAGGACGACGGTCGAGGCGACCAGCGCGGCCAGCACCACGTTGAGCGGCAGCACCGGCAGGCCGACCGCCCGGGCGTACTCCTCGTCGTCGCTGACCGCGTACAGCCGCCGGCCGAGCAGCCACACGACCGCGAGGACGACGACGGTGATGACGCCGAAGACGGCGACGTCGGCGCCGGTCGTCGTGGTGATCGCGCCGAACAGGTAGGCGTCGAGGTTGGTGGCCTGCCCGCGCGGCGCCAGCGACAGCAGCACCACGCCGCCGGCGATGCCGCCGTAGAACAGCACCGCGAGGGCGACGTCGCCACTGGTCCGCCCGCGCGCGCGGACCAGCTCGATGAGCACCGCGCCCAGCACGGCGGCGACCAGCGCCGTCCCCACCGGCGCGGTGGAGGTGAGCACCCCGATGCCGACGCCGGTCAGCGCCACGTGCCCGAGGCCGTCACCGAGCAGCGACAGCCGGCGCTGCACTAGGAAGACGCCGACGGCGGGCGCGACCAGCCCGACCATCAGCGAGGCCAGCAGCGCCCGCTGCATGAACCCGTACTCGAGCAGCTCCACGTCAGCGGCTCCCGTCGCGCACGCGCACGGCGTCCGGCGCCGGCCGCGGCTGGTCCAGGCGGTAGCCGCGCGCCGCCGGCTCGGTGCTCTCCCCGGGGTGGTGGCAGTCGGGGCCGGCGGGGCCGGCGCCGGCCAGCGGCCCGTCGTAGGTGAGCCGGCCGGAGTCGACGACGACCGCGCGCGCCAGGACGCCAGCGAGGGGGCCGGTCTCGTGGGTCACGACGACGAGTGTCGTCCCGGCGGCCGCGACGCGGGTCAGCACCGCGGCCAGCGCGGCCTGGCTGGCGGCGTCGACGCCGGCGGTCGGCTCGTCCATGACCAGCAGCTCCGGCTCGGCGGCCAGCGCCCGCGCCACCAGCACCCGGCGCTGCTGGCCCCCCGAGAGGGAGGCGACCGGGTCCTCGAGCCGGTCGGCGAGGCCCACGGCGTCGACCGCCTCGGCGACGGCCGCCCGGTCGCGCGGGCCGGGCCGGCGGAACAGTCCCAGCCGCGGCAGCCGCCCGACGCCGACCACCTCGCGCACGGTGGCCGGCATCGCGCCGCTGACGGTGTGCCGCTGCGGGACGTAGCCCACGCGGCCGCGCTCGCGCAGCCGGCCGACCGGGGCGCCGAGCACCTCGACCGTGCCGCCCAGGACGGTGGCCAGGCCCAGCACGCCCCGCATGAGGGTGGTCTTGCCCGAGCCGTTGGAGCCGAGGACCGCGACGGCCTCGCCGCGCCGGACGGTCAGGCCGGCGTCGCGGACGATGGCCACGTCGCCATAGCCGATCGTGGCGCCGGCCAGCCGGAGCGCGGCGTCGTTCATGCGCAGCCCTGTCCCTCCTGCAGCGTGGCGAGGTCCGCGCGCATGACCGCGAGGTAGTCCTCGCCGGCCGACTCGTCGGTCAGGCCCTCAATCGGGTCGAGGACGGCGGTTCGCACACCGGCCTCCTCGGCGACGGTCTCGGCCACGGCGGGGTCGACGAGGGTCTCGGTGTAGACGGTCGTCACCCCGCGCTCCCGGACCAGCGTAGAGATCTCGGCCAGCTGCGCCGGGCTGGGCTCGGTCGACGGGCTCAGCCCGCTGACGCCCACCACGTCGAGGCCGTACCGCTCGCCGAGGTAGCCGAACGCGTCGTGGGGGGGGGGGGGGGGGGGGGGGGGGGGGGGGGGGGGGGGGGGGGGGGGGGGGGGGGGGGGGGGGGGGGGGGGGGGGGGGGGGGGGGGGGGGGGCGGGGGGGGGGGGGGGACGGGAACACCCCCCTGCCCCCCACCAGGGCTAGGCCTAACCGCTCGCGGTGGTAGCCGAAGGCGTGGGGCGGGGTGACCAGCGTGGACCCCCCCCAGTCCGCCAGCCCCTGCTCCATCTCGGCGTCGAGCGCCTCGAGGTCGGTGCGCAGCGCCGCGGCGTTCTCCCGGTAGGTGTCCGCGCCGTCGGGGTCGACCTCGGCCAGCCGGTCGGCCAGGGCGTCGCCGACGTCGGCCAGCCGGGTGGGGTCGAGCCAGAAGTGCGGGTCGACGGCCTCGCCCTCCTCGCCGGCGTGCTCGGCGTGCTCCTCCTCGCTCTCGCCCTCGTGGCCGTGCTCCTCGGCGGTCAGCGACAGGTCGGCGGCCTCGCCGGCGTCCCAGGCGGCGTCCCCGGCCTCGGCGACGGCGTCGTCGAGGCCGGGCTGGAAGCCGGCGAGGTAGACGACGAGGTCGGCCTCCGTCAGTGACGCGACGTCCTGCGGGGTGAGCTCCAGGTCGTGCGGCTCGGCGCCCGGCGGGGTCAGCGACTCGACGTCGACGCGGTCACCGCCGACCCGCTCGGCCGCCCACTGCAGGGGGTAGAAGGCGGCCTGGACCGAGACGCCGTCCGCGGCCGCGGCCTCGTCCTCCCCGGAGGAGCCGCACGCGGCCAGCAGCAGGACGGTGGCGGCGGCGGTGGTCGCGGCGAGGGCGCGCGTCGTCGTGCTCATGAGAACCATTCTCACACAGCGGCGGAGGTGCCCGGCCGGAGGGGGCGGCGCGTACCCTGCGGGGCGTGTCCGACGCCGCCGACCTGCCGCTGATCGGGGCCGCCGCGCTGCGTGCCCGCGCCGCGTCCCGCGTCCTGCGCACCCTCCCGACCGACGTCAAGGACGCCGCGCTCACCGCGATGGCCGAGGCGCTGGTCGAGCGGACCGACGAGGTGCTGGCCGCCAACGCCCAGGACGTCGCGGCCGCCGAGGCCGACGGCACGCCGGCGTCGGTGCTCGACCGGCTGCGGCTGGACGCCGGGCGGGTGGCCGGGGTGGCCGCCGCGCTGCGCGAGCTGGTCGCCCTGCCCGACCCGGTCGGTGACGTCGTCCGCGGCTCGCGGCTGCCCAACGGGCTGGAGCTGCGGCAGGTCCGGGTGCCCTTCGGCGTGGTCGGGATCGTCTACGAGGCCCGCCCGAACGTGACCGTCGACGCCGCCGGCCTGTGCCTCAAGAGCGGCAACGCGGCGCTCCTGCGCGGGTCGGCCTCGGCGTACCGGACCAACCTCGCGCTGGTCACCGTGCTCATGGAGGCCGGGCAGAAGGCCGGGCTGCCCGAGGGCTCGGTCGAGCTGCTGCCGGCCGACCGCGCCTCGGTGGGCGAGCTGCTGTCCGCGCGCGGGCACGTCGACCTGGTCATCCCGCGCGGCGGCGCCTCGCTCATCCAGCGGGTGGTCCGCGAGGCGCAGGTCCCGGTGATCGAGACCGGCGTCGGCAACTGCCACGTCTACGTCGACGCCTCCGCCGACCCGGCGATGGCCGAGGCGATCGTGCTCAACTCCAAGACCCACCGGGTGAGCGTCTGCAACTCCGCGGAGACGCTGCTCGTGCACCGCGACGTGCCGTTCCTCCCGCGCCTGCTGTCGGCGCTGGTCGACGCCGGCGTCACCCTGCACGGCGACCAGGCGACGATCGACGCCGCTGCGCAGTCCGGTCTCCAGGCCGTCGTCCCGGCCACCGACGAGGACTGGGCCACCGAGTACCTGTCGATGGACATGGCGGTGCGCGTCGTCGACGACCTGCCGGCCGCGCTCGGGCACATCGCGACGTGGGGGAGCGGGCACAGCGAGGCGATCGTCGCCGACTCCGCGTCGGCCATCGCGGCGTTCACCGCCGGGGTCGACGCCGCCGCCGTCCTGGTCAACGCCTCCACCCGGTTCACCGACGGCGGCGAGTTCGGCTTCGGCGCCGAGATCGGCATCTCCACCCAGAAGCTGCACGCGCGCGGGCCGCTGGGCCTGCCCGAGCTGACCAGCACCACCTACGTCGTCACCGGGAACGGCCACACCCGCTGATCCCGGCCCCCGATCCGAGGAGTCGCATGCCCCGCCCGCCGACGCAGTCGCCCCAGTTCTCCTCGGTGGCCGACGTGAGCAAGCGGCTGTCGACCGCCGGGTACCTGCCCGACGCGCAGATCGCGACGACAGTCTTCCTCGCCGACCGGCTGGGCAAGCCGCTGCTGGTCGAGGGCCCGGCGGGCACCGGCAAGACCGAGCTGGCCAAGGCGCTGGCGGCGGCCACGGGCTCGGAGCTGATCCGGCTGCAGTGCTACGAGGGCCTGGACGAGGCGCGGGCGCTGTACGAGTGGAACTACAAGAAGCAGCTGCTGCGGATCCAGGCGGCGCAGGGTGGGGACGGCGCGGACTGGGACACCGTCCACGACGACATCTTCGGCGAGGAGTTCCTGCTCTCCCGGCCGCTGCTGACCGCGATCCGGCGCACCGAGCCGACCGTCCTGCTCATCGACGAGACCGACAAGGCCGACGTCGAGGTCGAGGGCCTGCTGCTGGAGGTGCTCAGCGACTTCCAGGTGACGATCCCCGAGCTCGGCACGGTGACCGCCACCCGCCGGCCGACCGTCGTCCTCACCTCCAACGCCACCCGCGAGCTGTCCGAGGCGCTCAAGCGGCGCTGCCTGTACCTGTCGCTGGACTACCCCTCGGCCGAGCGGGAGCGGGAGATCGTGCTCTCCCGGGTGCCCGACCTCGCGCCGGGGCTGGCCGAGCAGCTGGTGCGCACCATCCGGGCGCTGCGCGCGATGGAGCTGAAGAAGTCGCCGTCGATCTCCGAGACCCTCGACTGGGCGCAGACCCTGCTCGAGCTCGGCCTGGACACCCTCGACGAGACCGCGGTGCGCTCGACGCTCGGCGTGGTGCTCAAGCACGCCAGCGACCAGGACCGCGCCGCCGCCGAGCTGCGGCTCAACTGATGTCCGCGCCGTCGGCGCCCGCCGGGGGGCTGGCCGGTCACCTCGACGGCTTCGTGCGGGCGGTGCGGGAGGCCGGCATCCCGGTCGGGATCAGCCAGGCCGTCGACGCCGCGGAGATCCTCACCGTCGTCGACCTGCTCGACCGCGAACAGCTGCGGCACGGGCTGGCGGCGGTGCTGCTGCAGCGCGCCTCGCAGCGCCCGGCCTACGACGTGCTGTTCGACCTGTGGTGGCCGCTGTCGGACCGGCCCGCTCCCGGCCCCGCCGGCGACGACGCGGACCCCGCCGACGGCGAGCCGCAGGCCGACGGCTCGACCCTGGACCTGCCCGACGGGCACGGCGACGGCGACGAGCGCGACCTCGCGCAGCGGATGCGCGAGCAGCTGGCCCGGCTGCTGCTCGAGGGCGACGACGAGGCGCTGCGCCGCTTCGCCCGCCAGGCGGTCGAGCAGCTCGGGCGGGCGCCGGCGTCGCCGTCGGGGCAGTCCTACTTCGGCTACCGGGTGATGCGGGCGCTGTCGCCGGACACCCTGGTCACGCAGCTCCTGGCCGGGCTGCTCGGCGACGGGGGCCGCGGCGGGCTGGCCGAGCAGGTGGCCCGGCAGACCGTCCGCGAGCGGCTGGCCGCCTTCCGCACCGCCGTCGACGCCGAGGTGCGCCGCCGGGCCGCGGCCGACCGCGGGCGCGACCGGGTGGCGAAGAGCGCGGTGCGGCCGCTGGCCGAGCAGGTCGACTTCCTGCGCGCCCAGCAGTCCGACCTCGCCGAGCTGCGGCGGGCGGTGGCGCCGCTGGCCCGCCGGCTCGCGGTGCGGCTGTCGGCGCGGCGGCGGATGGGCCGCCAGGGCCGGCTGGACTTCCGCAGGACCGTGCGCGCCTCCCTCGGCACCGGCGGGGTGCCGGTGGTCACCCACCACCGGCCGCGCAAGGTGCACAAGCCCGAGCTGGTCGTGCTCTGCGACGTCAGCGGCTCGGTGGCCGGGTTCAGCCACTTCACGCTGATGCTCACCCAGGCGCTGCGCGAGCACTTCTCCGGCGTCCGGGCGTTCGCCTTCGTCGACTCCACCGACGAGGTGACCCGGTTCTTCCGGCCCGGCGCCGACGTCGCCGGCGCCGTCGCGCGGATCGGCCGCGAGGCCGACGTCGTCGCCTTCGACGGGCACAGCGACTACGGCAACGCCCTGGAGGTGTTCGCCGACCGCTGGCCCACCGCCGTGGGGCCGAAGACCTCGCTGCTGGTGCTCGGCGACGGGCGGACCAACTACCGCCAGCCCGGCCTGCCGGTGCTCGCCGACCTGGTCCGCCGCGCCCGCTCGGCGCACTGGCTCAACCCCGAGCCGCGGCGGCTGTGGGGCAGCGGCGACTCCGCCGCCGACCGCTACGGCGAGGTCGTCGACATGGTCGAGTGCCGCAACGCCACCCAGCTGGCGGAGTTCGTCACCACGCTCTGACACCACCCGGTTCCAGCGACACGCCCGGGGGACCCTCTGCGAGACCGCGCGTAACCGGTGGCCGGCAGCGCCGTTGGTCAGCGCGGGCACCGAGACGCGACACGGTGCCCGGCCCGTGCTCCCGTCGTCGCGGTCGGGAGCGCGGACGGCGCGACCGACGGCACGGGGGTGCCGGTCGCGACCGGGACGGTCCCGTCCCGACGGCCGGGTGCGGCGGCGCCCCGCGCCCGGCCGTCCGGGACCGGATCCGCCGGGTGCACCCGGGCCGCCGGTGCGGTGCCCGGCTAGGCTCGATCGGTGGCTGGTACCCGGATCGGCGTGATGGGTGGGACGTTCGACCCCGTCCACCACGGTCACCTGGTCGCCGCCAGCGAGGTGGCCGGGCTGTTCGGTCTCGACGAGGTGGTCTTCGTCCCCACCGGCCAGCCCTGGCAGAAGACCGAGCGCGAGGTCAGCCCCGCCGAGGACCGGTACCTCATGACCGTCATCGCCACCGCCTCCAACCCGCGGTTCTCCGTCAGCCGGGTCGACGTCGACCGCGAGGGCCCGACCTACACGATCGACACGCTCACCGACCTGCACGCCCAGCGTCCCGACGCCGAGCTGTTCTTCATCACCGGCGCCGACGCGCTGGCGCAGATCCTCAGCTGGCGCGACAGCGACCGGTTCCTCCGGCTGGCCCACTTCATCGGGGTCACCCGCCCCGGTTTCGCCCTCGCCGACGGGCACCTGCCCGAGGGCGCGGTCAGCCTGGTCGAGGTCCCGGCCCTGGCGATCAGCTCCACCGACTGCCGCGACCGCGTGGCCCGCGGCATGCCGGTCTGGTACCTGGTGCCCGACGGCGTGGTGCAGTACATCGAGAAGCGGGGCCTGTACCGCGCCGGCGGCCGGCGCTCGCCGGGCCCGCGCGGCGACCGGCCCACCCACGACCGCCTCCCGCCCGCCGCGCAGGCGGACCCGGCCGACCCCGACCCCACCGACCCACCGTCTGCCCACCTCCGGGAGGTGCCCCGATGACCGCCTCCGCCGAGGCCCGGGAGACCGCGCTGCTCGCCGCCCAGGCCGCCGCGGACAAGCTCGCCACCGACGTCTCGATCGTCGACGTCAGCGACCGCCTGGCCATCACCGACGCGTTCGTGCTCGCCGCGGCGCCCAACGAGCGCCAGGTGCAGGCGATCGTCGACGAGGTCGAGGAGCGGCTGCGCCGGCACGGCGTGAAGCCGGTCCGCCGCGAGGGCGTCGCCGAGGCCCGCTGGGTGCTGCTGGACTTCGTCGACGTCGTGGTGCACGTCCAGCACGCCGAGGAGCGCGCCTACTACGCCCTCGAGCGGCTGTGGAAGGACTGCCCGACCATCCCGTTCGTCGACCGCGCCGCCCCGCCCGCCGCCGACGGGGCGCCCGCCGCGACCGGCACGCTGTCCACCGACGACGTCGACCCGGGCAGCTCCGACCCCGTCCCGCTGGCACCCGACCCGACCGAGGACCTCACCGAGGACGACCTCACCGACGACGAACTGGCCGACGAGGACGCCCTCGAGGGCGACCCGCTCCAGGAGGAGCCCCTCGGCGGCGCCGCCGACGGGGACGCGGGGACGACCGGCCGGTGACGGCTCCCGCCGCCCTCGACCTGCCGGTGCCCCGGCTGGTCGTCTGGCGGCACGGACGGACCGAGTGGAACGCCACCGGGCGCTTCCAGGGCCAGATGGACCCGCCGCTGGACGCGGAGGGCCGCGCCCAGGCCGCCCGCACCGCGCCCCACCTGGTGGCGGCCGGGCTGGCGCCGGAGGCGACCGTCGTGGTCGCCAGCGACCTGGTCCGCGCCGCCGACACCGCCGCCGCCCTGACCGGCCTGCTCGGCGTGCCGCTGCGGCTGGACGAGCGGCTGCGCGAGCACGGGCTGGGCTGCTGGGAGGGGCTCACCCGCGCCGAGGTCGCCGAGCGCCACCCCGAGCAGTACGCCGACTGGCTCGCGGGCCGGCCGGTGCAGGGCCGCGGCGGCGAGGAGGCCACCGACGTCGCCCGCCGCGCGCTGGCCGCCCTGCGCGACCTGCCGCCGGCCGAGGTGGCCGTCGTCGTCACCCACGGCGGGACCGCCGGCCGGCTCGTCGAGGCCCTGCTCGAGCTCGGCCCGCAGCACCGTCGGGTGTTCGGCCCGCTGGCCAACTGCGGCTGGAGCGAGCTCGCCCGGCAGGGGGACCGGTGGCGGCTGATGCGGCACAACGCCGTCGTCGCCGCCCTGCCGGGCCGGGTCGAGGGACCGGCCGTCGGCGCCCCGGCGCCGGTCCCGGCCGACGCCGCGGCCACCCCGGAGGGCGCCGCGCCCCCGCCGACCCAGGACGCCGACGCGGTCCTCTGAGGTCACCCGCCGGCCACCGGCCGTCCGCCTGCGCGTCAGCCGCCGGTCGGCGTCGGGCTAGCCTCCCCTGGTGTCCGTCGCCGTGGTCACCGACTCCACGGCCTACCTGCCGCCCGACCTCGTCGCGCGGTACGGCATCGAGGTGGTCCCGCTCTACGTCGTCCTCGCCGGGCACTCCGGCCGGGAGGGCACCGAGATCACCCCGGAGGACGTCGCCCGGGCGCTGACCTCCCGCGGGCAGCACGTCTCGACCTCGCGGCCGACCCCCGGCGACTTCGTCGCCGCCTACCGCCGCCGGCTCGCCGAGGGCGCGGACCGGGTGGTGTCGATCCACCTGTCCGCCGAGCTGTCGAGCACCTGGGACGCCGCCCGGCTGGCCGCCGCCCAGGTGGGGGAGCACCTCGTGACCGTCGTCGACTCGCGGTCGACGGCGATGGGCACCGGCTTCCCCGTCCTCGCCGCCGCCCGCGCCGCGGCCGACGGCGCCACCGCGGCCGAGGTCGCCGCCGTGGCCGCGCGGACCGCCGCGCGCACCCGCACGCTGTTCGTCGTCGACACCCTCGAGCACCTGCGCCGCGGCGGCCGCATCGGCTCGGCCGCCTCGCTGCTGGGCACCGCGCTGGCGGTCAAGCCGGTGCTGCACGTGGCCGAGGGGCGGGTCGTCCCGCTGGAGCGGGTGCGCACCTCCGGGCGCGCCCTCGCCCGGCTGGTGAAGCGCGCGGAGGAGGCCGCCGGCGGCCCGGGCGCCTCCCTCGCCGTCCACCACCTGGCCGCGCCCGAGCGCGCGCAGCGCCTGGCCGCCGAGCTGCAGCGCGCCGTGCCCGGCGTCCGGGAGCTGCACGTCAGCGAGCTGGGGGCGGCGGTCGGCGCGCACGTCGGGCCGGGCGCGGTCGGCGTCGTGGTGACCCCGGCGGAGGGGGACTGAGCGGAGGGCGGACACGGCGCGCAGCGTGCACCCGGCGCCCGCCGGACGGCCCGCGCCCGTCCACAGCCCCCACCGCCGTCCACAGTCCCCGCGGACCGGTCCTCCCGGGCGGGCGGTCTCCCTAGCGTCCGCCGCGTGCGCCTGACCTCCCGCCGCGACCCCGCCGCCGACGTCATCCGTGCCCGTCTCCGGGTGCTGCTCGACGAGGGCCGGCGCTCGGGCTGGCTGCCCGACGACGACCCGCTCGAGTTCCCGCCGCGCACCGGCGTCGCCCTCCTCCGCCGCCCGGAGCCCCGTGGGGACCGGGTCGACGACGACCTCGACGACGACCTCGACGACGACCTCGACGACGACCTCGACGGCGACCGCGACGACGACCCGGCGGACGGGCGGCTGCCGGGCGGGCTCGGCCGGCACCGGGCGCCCGGGCGCGCGGTGCGGGTGGACCCCGGCCGCCGAGGCAGCGCGGCGCTGTGGCTCACCGGCCTGGTGGCGGCGCTGCTGCTCGCCGGGTGGACCTGGCTGCAGCGGCCGGAGGTGGAACCGGCTCCCGAGCCCGCCCCGGCCGCCGACACGGAGCCCGCGCCCGCGGAGGCGGCCGGGGCCCGCACGACCGTCGTGGTCTCGGTCGTCGGCCTCGTCGTCACGCCCGGCCTGGTGACGCTGCCCGAGGGCGCCCGCGTCGCCGACGCGGTGGCCGCGGCCGGCGGCCTCCTGCCCGAGGCCGATCCCGCCTCGGTCAACCTGGCCGCGGTCGTCAGCGACGGGCAGCAGATCGCCGTCGGCGTCCCCGGCACGGCCGCCGCGCCGGCCGGCGGGGGAGCCGCCCCGCCCGGCCCGCTGGACCTCAACGCCGCCACGGTCGCCGACCTCGACGCCCTGCCCGGCATCGGCCCGGTGCTCGCCCAGCGCATCGTCGACCACCGCGGGCAGCACGGCCGGTTCACCAGCGTCGAGCAGCTCGACGACGTCCCGGGCATCGGCCCCGCCGTCTACGGCGAGCTCGCCGACCTGGTCCGGGTGTGAGCGCCCGCCCGGACCGGCGCTGGTCGTGGCTGGACCTGCGCCTGGTCCCGGTCGCCGCCGCGGTGTGGGCGGTCACCCTCGCCGCCGGCCTGCTGTCGCCCCCGGCCCTGCTCGTCCTGGCCGGCGCGGCCACGCTCGCGGCGCTGCTGCTCGTCCGGCGCCGGGGACGGGCCGGCGTCCTCGTGCTGCTCGCCGTGCTCGCCGCCGTGGCCACCACCGCGACCGTCGCCGCCGTCCGCGGCGCCGCCCGCGCCGCCTCCCCGCTCGCCGACGTCGCCGCCGGCCGCACGGTCGACGCGGTCCTGGAGGTCGACGGCGACCCGCGGCGCGTCGCCGGCACCGGCCCGCCTCGGCTGGTCCTCGACGTCACGGTCACCGCGGTGACCGACCGGGCGGCCACCGTGTCGCTGACCGCCGGGGCGGTGCTGTTCGCGCCGGCGCCGGACTGGACCGGCGTGCTGCCCGGGCAGGTGGTGCGCACCCGGGTGGCGGTGGCGACCGCGCCCGCCACCGACGGTGTCGTCGCGCGGCTGTCGGCCCGCGGCCCGCCGGAGCCGGTCGAGGAGCCGTCCCGGCTGCAGCGCGCCGCCGGTGCCGTCCGCGACGGGCTGGCCGCCACCGCCCGGCGCGTGCTGCCCGCACCCGCGGACGGGCTGCTGCCCGGCCTGGTCGTCGGCGACACCCGGGGCCTGGACCCGGTGCTGGAGGAGGACTTCCGCCGCGCGGGCCTGTCCCACCTCACCGCGGTCTCCGGCGCCAACGTGGCGATCGTCCTCACCGGCGTGCTCGCGCCGCTGCGCCGACGGGCGGTCGACCGCCGGGTGCAGGCGGTCGTGGCCCTCGCGGTCCTCGCCGGCTTCGTGGTGCTGGTCCGGCCCGACGCCAGCGTCCTCCGGGCGGCGGCCATGGGCGCGGTCACCCTCCTGGCGCTGGCCTCCGGCCGGGCGCGGGCCGCGGTCCCCGCGCTGGCCGCCTCGGTCGCGGTGCTGCTGCTGCTCGACCCGCGCCTGGCCCGCGACGCCGGCTTCGCCCTGTCGGTCGCGGCGACGGCGGCGATCGTGCTGCTGGCGCCCCGCTGGTCGCACCGGCTGCGGCGCCGCGGCTGGCTGCGTACCCCCGCCGACGCGGTGGCGGTCGCGGCGGCCGCCGGGCTGGCCACCGCGCCGCTGGTGGCGGGCCTGTCCGGGCTGGTCAGCCCGGTGTCGCTCCCGGCCAACCTGCTCGCCGCGCCGGCGGTGGCTCCGGCGACGGTGCTCGGCCTACTGGCCGCCGTCGTGGGACCGGTCGTGCCGGTCGCCGGGGACGGTCTGGTGTGGCTGGCGGGCTGGCCGGTGCGGTGGCTGGTCGCCGTGGCGCGCACCGCGGCCGCCCTGCCCGACGGCGCGACCGGCTGGCCGGCCGGCACCGGCGGTGCGCTGCTGCTGACCGTCCTGCTGCTCGCCGCCGGGCTGGCGCTGTGGCGGTACCGGCGGCTGCGCCCGGTGGGGCTGGCCGCGCTGCTCGGGCTGGTGCTGCTCGGCTGGCCGCTGCGCCAGGTGGCCGACGGCTGGCCGCCGCCGGGGACCGTGCTGGTGGCCTGCGACGTCGGCCAGGGCGACGCGCTGGTCCTGCCGACCGGCCCGGGCGAGGCCGTGCTCGTCGACGCCGGCCCGGAGGTGGGCGCGGTCGACCGCTGCCTGGACCGGCTGGGCGTCGACCGGCTGCCGCTGGTGCTGCTGTCGCACCTCGACGCCGACCACGTCGGCGGGCTGGCCGGGGCGCTGGACGGGCGGGAGGTGGGCGCCGTCGCCACCGGCACGCTGTCCCCGGCCGACGACCGGGCCGGCGACCTGGCCCGCGCCGCCGCCCGGGCGGGCGCTCGCCGCGAGGTCCTCGTCCCCGGCGACCGCCGCGACGTCGGCGGCGCCCGGCTCGAGGTGCTGGCGCCGCCGCCGGAGATCGCCACCGCCGCGGCCGAGCCCAACGACCTCTCGCTGGTCGTGCGGGTCACCGTGCGCGGCGTGCGGGTGCTGCTCACCGGCGACCTGAGCGCGGCGGCCGAGGCGCGGGTCCTCGACCGGGGCGTGGACCTGCGCGCCGACGTGCTGAAGGTCCCGCACCACGGCAGTGCCGACGTCGACCCGGCCTTCCTCGCCGCGACCGGCGCCCGGGTGGCGCTGGTCAGCGTCGGCGCGGAGAACACCTACGGGCACCCGGCGCCGCGGCTGCTGTCGCTGCTGGCCCGGGACGGGGTGCGGGTGCACCGCACCGACCGGGAGGGCGACCTGGCCGTCGTCGGCTCGGTGGGGGAGTGGGGCGTCGCCGCCCGCGGCGCTCCGGGGGCGCAGGCCGGACCGGTGCACCCCGGCGACGACGGCGTGCCGGGAGGACCCGCGGTGCGGCCGGACCGTCGGCGGGCCGTGACACCATCGGGGCGTGGCAGCGGCACCCCCGGCACCGACCTCCCGCCTGCGGGCCGTCGTCGGCGAGGAGGAGCTGCTGCGCTCCCGCGCCGTCGCCGCCGTGCGCGCCGCCGTCCTCGAGCGCCACCCCGCCGCGGAGGTGCACGAGCTGGTCGCCGCGGGCCTGCCGGTCGGGCAGCTCGCCGACGTGCTGGCGCCGTCGCTGTTCGGCGAGCACCGCCTGGTCGTCGTCAGCGGGGTGCACGAGGCCGCGGGCGCCCTGGTCGACGCCCTGACCGGCTACTGCAAGGACCCCGACCCGGAGCTCACGCTGGTCGTCGTCCACCACGGCGGCAAGCGCAACGAGGCGCTGGTCAAGGCGTTCACCGCGGCCGGTGCGGCGCTCGACGAGTGCGCCAAGATCTCCTCGCCCGGCGACCGGGCGTCGTTCGTCCGCAACGAGGTGCGCGCGGCCGGCGGCCGGATCACCCCCGACGCGGTGGCCGCCCTGGTCGACGCCGTCGGCGCGGACCTGCGGGCGCTGTCGTCGGCGGCCACCCAGCTGGTCGCCGACTTCGGCGGGACCATCGACGCCGACGCCGTCGCCCGCTTCCACCGCGGGCAGGCCGAGGTCACCGGCTTCACCGTCGCCGAGAAGGTGCTGGTGGGGGACCGTCAGGGCTCGCTGGAGACGCTGCGCTGGGCGCTGGACCGCGGCGTCGCGCACGTGCTCATCGCCGACGCGATCGCCGACGGCATCCGGACCGCGGCCCGGGTCACCTCGCTGAACACCACCAACACCGGTGACCTCGCGCGGGCGCTCAAGCTGCCGCCGTGGAAGGTGAAGAAGGCCCAGACGCAGGCGCGCGGCTGGAGCATCGAGGGCCTGCAGCAGGCGATCGGGGTGGCCGCCGAGCTCAACGCCGACGTCAAGGGCGTCGCCGCGAGTGCCGACTACGCGCTCGAGCGGGCCATCCGCCGGATCGTCGACATCCGCGCCACCACCGGCCGCGGCCGGGTCCGCGCCGGCTACTGAGCGGCCGGGCCGGCCCGCCCCGCACAGCGACGGGCCCCCGTCCTCCGGTGGGGAGGACGAGGGCCCGGGAGCGCTGGGACGCAGCTCAGAGGCTGGTCAGCTGCTTGGCCATGCCCGACTTGCGGTTGGCGGCCTGGTTCTTGTGGATGATGCCCTTGCTGGCGGCCTTGTCGAGGGCCTTGCTGGCCTTCTGCAGCGCCGTGGTCGCGGCCTCGGTGTCGCCGGCGGCGGCGGCCTCGCGGAAGCGGCGGACGGCCGTCTTCAGGGCGGACTTGACGGCGACGTTGCGCTGGCGCGCCTTCTCGTTCGTCTTGTTCCGCTTGATCTGGGACTTGATGTTCGCCACGCGTGAGCCTCGGTGTCTCGCAGGAGGGAAAGGGTCTGTCGGTGCGTCCGGACGGCATGCGTCAGCGGACCGGCCTGCCAGGTTACCAGCGTGCGGCGCGCCGTCCCAACCCGGCCGCGGGGGGACCTCCCCGGCACGGTGCTCCACCGCCGTGCCCCGGCGTGGGACGATGGCGGCACTGTGACGACTCCCGCTGCCACCGATCCCGCCCGGATCCGGAACTTCTGCATCATCGCCCACATCGACCACGGCAAGTCGACGCTGGCCGACCGGATGCTCGAGGTGACCGGGATCATCGAGGCGCGGCAGATGCGCGCGCAGTACCTCGACCGGATGGACATCGAGCGCGAGCGCGGCATCACCATCAAGGCGCAGAACGTGCGCCTGCCCTGGAAGGTCGGGGACACCGAGTACGTCCTCGACATGATCGACACCCCCGGCCACGTCGACTTCACCTACGAGGTGTCCCGGTCGCTGGCCGCCTGCGAGGGCGCGGTCCTGCTGGTCGACGCCGCGCAGGGCATCGAGGCGCAGACCCTGGCCAACCTCTACCTGGCCCTGGAGAACGACCTCACGATCATCCCCGTCCTCAACAAGATCGACCTGCCGGCCGCGCAACCCGAGAGGTACGCCGCCGAGATCGCGCACATCATCGGCTGCGAGCCCGAGGACGTCCTCAAGGTCAGCGGCAAGACCGGCGAGGGCGTGCCGGAGCTGCTGGACGCGATCGTCGCGCAGATCCCCGCGCCGGAGGGCGACGCCGAGGCCCCGGCCCGCGCGATGATCTTCGACTCGGTCTACGACATCTACCGCGGCGTCATCACCTACGTCCGCGTCGTCGACGGGCGGATCTCCAGCCGCGAGCGCATCCGGATGATGTCGACCGGCGCCACCCACGAGCTGCTCGAGATCGGCGTCATCTCGCCCGAGCCCAAGCCGGTCGACGGCCTCGGCGTCGGCGAGGTCGGCTACTTCATCACCGGGGTGAAGGACGTCCGCCAGTCCCGCGTCGGCGACACCGTCACGCTGCAGCACCGCCCGGCCGCCGAGCCGATCGGCGGCTACAGCGACCCCAAGCCGATGGTCTACTCCGGCCTCTACCCGATCGACGGCAGCGAGTACCCGCTGCTGCGCGAGGCGCTGGACAAGCTGCTGCTCAACGACGCGGCGCTGACCTACGAGCCGGAGACCTCCGCGGCGCTCGGCTTCGGCTTCCGCGTCGGCTTCCTCGGCCTGCTGCACCTGGAGATCGTCCGCGAGCGGCTCGAGCGCGAGGCCGGCATCAGCCTCATCTCCACGGCGCCCAACGTCGTCTACCGGGTGGTGATGGAGGACGGCACCGAGCACACCGTCACCAACCCCAGCGACTGGCCCGAGGGCAAGATCGACAAGGTCTACGAGCCGATCGTCAACGCCACGATCATCGCGCCCAGCGACTACACCGGCGCGATCATGGAGCTCTGCCAGAGCCGGCGCGGCCAGCTCGGCGGCATGGACTACCTGAGCGAGTCCCGCGTCGAGCTGCGCTACACCCTGCCGCTCGGCGAGATCATCTTCGACTTCTTCGACGCCCTGAAGTCGCGCACCCGCGGCTACGCGAGCCTCGACTACGCCGAGGCCGGCGAGCAGGAGTCCTCGCTGGTCAAGGTGGACATCCTGCTGCAGGGCGAGGCCGTCGACGCGTTCAGCGCCATCGTCCACAAGGACAAGGCGTACAGCTACGGCGTGATGATGGCCGGCAAGCTGCGCGAGCTCATCCCGCGGCAGCAGTTCGAGGTGCCCATCCAGGCCGCCGTCGGCTCCCGGGTGATCGCCCGCGAGACCGTGCGCGCCATCCGCAAGGACGTCCTCGCCAAGTGCTACGGCGGTGACATCACCCGCAAGCGGAAGCTGCTGGAGAAGCAGAAGGAGGGCAAGAAGCGGATGAAGATGGTCGGCCGCGTGGAGGTCCCGCAGGAGGCCTTTGTCGCCGCGCTGTCGACCAACGAGCCCTCCGCCGCCAAGAAGTGAGCGGCCGGCTGCTCGCCGTCTGCGTCTCCGGCTCCGACCTGCTGCCCCTGCCCGGGCGCCGGCCCGACCGCAGCGGCATCGACAAGCGGCCGAGGCCCGGCCGCGTCGCCGTCGGCGAGCTGGGCCTGGACGGCGACGTCCAGGTCAACCGGAAGCACCACGGCGGGGAGGGGCAGGCGGTCTACGCCTACGCCCAGGAGGACGCCGACTGGTGGGCCGCCGACCTCGGCCGCGACCTGCCGCCGGGCCGCTTCGGCGAGAACCTCCGGACGGCGGGCCTGGACCTCACCGAGGCGGTCATCGGCGAGCGCTGGCGGGTGGGGACGGCGCTGCTCGAGGTGACCGCGCCGCGCATCCCGTGCGCCAACTTCGCCCGCTTCTGGGACGTCCCGGACCTGGTCAAGCGGTTCACCGCGCACGGCGCCACCGGCGCCTACCTGCGGGTGCTCGAGACCGGCGACGTCGGCACGGGGGACGAGATCGCCGTCGTCGACCGGCCGGAGCACGGGGTCACCGCCGGCCTGGCCTTCCGCGCGCTCACCACCCAGCGGTACCGGATCGCCCAGCTGGAGCCCGCGCTGGCGTCGTTCCCGGTCAAGGACCAACCAAAGCTCGCCGCGCGGATCGCCGCGAGGGCCGCCGCCCCGGCCTGACGCGGCGCCGGCGTCAACCGGCCGCCCCGTCCCCGGGACCCCCGCCGCCTGCGTCTGCCGGCCACCGCGACGCGCTACCGTGCCCGCGCCGGGAGCCGACCGGCGGGAGCGGGGAGGACGACGATGGTGCTGCGCCGTGCTGCCGCGACGGTGGCCGGGCTGGTGGTCGCGGTGTCCGCGCTGGCCGGCTGCGGCGGGAGCGAGCCGGAGGAGTCCGCCGGCGACCTGCTCGCCCGCGCGAAGGCCACGCTCGACGAGACCGAGTCGCTGCACTTCGTGCTGACCAGCGAGGGCGCCCCCACCACCGGCACCGCGCTGGTCGGCGGCGAGGGCGACGTCCTCCGCCCGGCCTCGTTCGAGGGCACGCTGCAGGTGCTGGCCGTCGGCTCGGCGCTCGACCTCGCCGTCGTCTCGGTCGACGGCACCGTCTACGCGCAGCTGCCCTTCACCAGCGGCTACAGCGTCGTCGACCCCGCGCAGTTCGGCTTCGGCGACCCCGGCGCGCTGCTGGACCCCGACACCGGCATCTCGCAGCTGCTCGCCCAGGCCGACGCCGCCGAGCTGGGGGAGGAGCGCCGGGTCGACGGCGAGGTGGTGCGCGAGGTGACCGCGGAGATCCCCGGCGACCTGGTCGAGCAGGTGCTCACCAGCGAGGACCCGAGCCAGCCGGTGGAGGCCCGCTTCTCCGTGGCGACCGAGTCCGGCCAGCTGCGCCGCGCCGAGCTGACCGGCCCGTTCTACGCGGCCGACCAGGACGCCACCTTCACCATCGAGCTCTCCGACCCCGGCGACGATGTCGAGATCACCGCACCGCCTGTCGGCTGAGCCGCAGGCGCCCGCGGTCCCGGGGCTGCCGCTGGTCGTCCTCGCCACCCTGGCGGTGCTGGTCACCGCGGCCGACACCTACGTCGTCGTCCTGGCGCTGCCGGACATCCTCACCGGGGTCGGCGTCGGCATCGACGAGCTGCAGCGGGCGACGCCGATCGTCGGCGGCTTCCTGCTCGGCTACACCGCCACGCTGCCGCTGCTGGGCCGGCTGGCCGACCTGCGCGGCCGGGTCCCGGTGCTGGCCGGCTGCCTGCTGCTGTTCGCGCTGGGCTCCCTGCTGACCGCCACGGCGACCGACCTGGGCCTCGCCGTCGCCGGCCGCGGGCTGCAGGGCGTGGGCGCCGGCGGGCTGGTCCCGGCCACGCTGGCACTGGTCGCCGACCGGTGGCCGCCCGAGCGCCGGGCTGTGCCGCTGGGCGTGGTCGGCGCGGTGCAGGAGGCCGGCGCGGTGCTCGGCCCGCTGGCCGGCGCCGCGGTGCTCGCGGTCGGCGACTGGCGGGCGGTCTTCTGGCTCAACCTGCTGCTCGGGCTGGTCCTCGCCGCGGGGGTGGTGCTCACCGGCGGCCGCCGGCGGCCCGACCCCGTCGGCCTGGTCCTGCTGCTGCTCACCGGCACCGCCGCGGGCCTGCAGCTGGCCGAGCCGGCCGCGCTGGCCGAGGACGTCACCCTCGGCCTGGCCTGGGTGCCGCTGGCCGACGGCGGAGCCGCCTCGACGCCGCTGGTGCTGGCCGCCGTGGCCGCCGGGCTGGCGCTGGTCGCGCGGAGCCTCGCGCACCCCGACGGCGCGGTGCTGCCGCTGCGCGGGGCGCCGCGGCTGGTCCGCGAGGTCGACGCGCTGGGCTCGCTGCTCGCCGTCGTCGCGCTCGGGGCGCTGGTGTGGTCCTTCGCCGCGGCCGACCCGGCCACCGAGGTCGTCGCCCACGGCCCGGTGCTGCTGCCGGTCGCCGCGCTGGCCGCCGCCGGCTTCTGGCTGCACGAGCGGCGCGCGCCCGACCCGGTGCTGCCGCTGGGCGCGCTGCGACCGGCCGGCGCGTGGGGCGCGCTGCTGGTCAACCTGCTGGTCGGGGTGGCGCTGGTGGCTGCGCTGGTCGACGTCCCGCTGTTCGCCCGCGCCACGACGACGCCCGGCGACCAGCTCGGCGCCGCGCTCGTGCTGGTGCGGCTGCTGGTGGCGGTCCCGGTGGGCGCGGTCGCCGGCGGGTGGCTGTGCCGGGTGCTGCCCCCGCGGCTGGTCGCCGCGGGCGGCACGGTGCTGGCCGCGCTGGCGCTGTGGGCGATGACCGGCTGGGGCGAGACGTCGCTGGACCGGTGGGGGTCCACGGTCGTGCTGCTGGCCGCGGGGCTCGGGTTCGGCCTGGCGATCGCGCCGGTCAACGCGGTGCTGCTGGCGGTCACCGGGCCCGCCGTGCACGGCAGCGCCAGCGCGCTCGCCGTCGTCGCCCGGACCGTGGGGATGCTGGTCGGGCTGTCGCTGCTCACCGCGGTGGCGCTGCGCCGGTTCACCGCCGAGGTGGCGGCGCTCGGCTCGCCGCTGACCGTCTGCCCGGACACCCCGGCCGACTGCCCCGCCTACGAGGCGGCCGTCGACCAGGCCGTCCTCACCCAGCTGCACACCGTCTTCGCCGGCGCCGCGGTCGCCGCCGCGCTGGCGGCGGTCGCGGCGCTGGTGCTGCTGCGCGAGGTCAGCGCGGCTCGTGCACCGCGTAGTGCGTGACGGTGTCCTCGCGCTGCACCAGGAAGCGGTCGTCCTCGGGGTAGTAGACGGCGGCCTCGAGGTCGTCGCCGGCGAACCCGCGGACCGCGTCCAGCGACTCCCACAGGCTCAGCGCGACGACCTCGGTGCGGCCGTCGCCGAGGTCGCGGGTCAGCACCCAGGCGCCCTCGTTGCCCGGCGTCCGCCGGTACTCGCCGACCCCGGTCTCCTCGACGTAGGCGGCGTAGGCGTCGGCGTCCCCGGTGCGGACCCAGCCCCGCCACACCCGCGCTGTCCTGGCCACGGCCGGCCTCCTCGTCAGAGCGTGAAGACGATCTTCCCGGCGGTGCGCCCCTCGAGCATGCGGCTGAAGCCCTCGCGGGCCTCCTCGAGCGGCAGCTCGACGTCGATGACCGGGCGGACGCCGGTCACCGCGCACATCCGGACCAGCGACTCGAGCTCGTCGCGGGTGCCCATGGTGGACCCGACCACCGACAGCTGGGTGAAGAACACCCGGTTGAGCTCGGCGCCCGGGTCGTAGCCGGTGGTGGCGCCGGAGGTGACGATGACGCCGCCGGGCCTCAGGGACCTGACGCTGTGGCTCCAGGTCGCCTTGCCGACCGTCTCCATGACGCCGTCGACCCGCTCGGGCAGCCGGGCGCCGGTCTCGAAGGCCTGGTCGGCGCCGAGCTCGAGCGCGGCCGCGCGCTTCTCCTCGCTGCGGCCGGTCACCCACACCCGGTAGCCGGCGGCCCGCCCCAGGACGACCAGCGCGGTGGCGACGCCGCCGCTGGCGCCCTGCACGAGCACCGTCTGGCCGGGCCGCAGACCGGAGCGGACGAACAGCATCCGGTAGGCGGTCAGCCAGGCGGTGGGCAGGCAGGCGGCCTCGGCGAAGGACAGCTCCGCGGGCTTGGGCAGCACGTTGCGCCGGGGGACGGCGACCCGCTCGGCCATCGTGCCCTGGTACAGCTCGGAGAACAGCGTGCGCTTCGGGTCGAGCGTCTCGTCGCCGGTCCACCCGGGGCTGGCGACGACGCCGTGGACGACGACCTCGTTGCCGTCCTCGTCCAGCCCGGCGGCGTCGGTGCCCAGGATCATCGGCATCCGCTCCTGGGGCAGGCCGACGCCGCGCAGGCTGAACAGGTCGTGGTGGTTGAGGGAGACGGCCTCGACCTGCACCGTCGTCCAGCCGTCGGGCACCTCCGGCTCGGGCCGGTCGCCGACCTCCAGGACGGAGAGCGGGTCGTCGGGCGAGGGTGTGGAGACGAAGACGGCGCGCATGCGGCGGACGCTAGCGGACGACGAGGACGTGCTCCTGCCGCGGGACGAACTCGCCGATCACCGGGGCGCCGGGCACCTCGCCGGCCAGCAGCAGCCCGCCGGAGGTCTGCGCGTCGGCCAGCAGCAGCGCCTCGTCCTCCCCCACGGCGGACAGGTCGGTGTGCGGGCGCACCCAGTCGAGGTTGCGGCGGGTCCCGCCGGAGACGAACCCCGCGGCCAGCGCCTCGCGGGCGCCGGCCAGGTAGGGGACGGCGGCGGCGTCGACCACCGCGGTCACCCCGCTGGCGCGCGCCATCTTGTACAGGTGACCGAGCAGGCCGAAGCCGGTGACGTCGGTGCCCGCGCGGACGCCGGCGGCCAGGGCGGCGCGCGAGGCGTCCCGGTTGAGCGCGGTCATCGAGGCCACCGCCTCCTCGCTGACCTCGCCGGTGGCCTTCATCCGGTTGTTGAGCACGCCGACGCCCAGTGGCTTGGTCAGCGACAGCGGCGTCCCGGCGACGGCGGCGTCGTTGCGGATGACCCGGTCGAGGTCGAGGACGCCGGTGACGGCCATGCCGTACTTGGGCTCGGGGTCGTCGATCGAGTGCCCGCCGCCGACGTGGCAGCCGGCCTCCTGCGCCGCCTCGAGCCCGCCGCGCAGCACCTCGGCGGCGAGCTCGGCGGGCAGCACGTCCCGCGGCCAGCCGAGCAGGTTGACCGCGACCACCGGGGTGCCGCCCATCGCGTAGACGTCGGACAGCGCGTTGGCCGCGGCGATCCGGCCGAAGGTGTACGCGTCGTCGACGACCGGGGTGAAGAAGTCGGTGGTGAGCACCAGCCCCTGCCCGCCGGCGGTGCGGACGACGGCCGCGTCGTCGCCGTCGTCGAGGCCGACGACGAGCTCGGCGGCCGGGTCGACCGGGCCGGTGTGCGTGAGCCCCGCGACGACGGCCTCGAGCTCCCCGGGCGGGATCTTGCAGGCGCAGCCGCCGCCGTGCGCGTACTGGGTGAGGCGGATCCGTGCGGGCGCGCTGGTCACGGCCCCACCGTAGGCTGGCCGGCGGAGGCGTCAGGGCGCCTGGTGGCCCCCGCGGCCTCTAAAGCCGACGTGGCCGAGCAGCTCGGTCAGGCGGGTTCGATTCCCGTCCGCCTCCGCCAGCCTCCCCGCGGGCCGGCGCGCATACGCTCCGCAGCGATGAGCGCCGACCCGCGGCGGGCAGTGCCCCGCACCGACACGCTGCTGGCCGACCCGGCGCTGGCCGACGCCGCCTCGCGCCTGGGCCGGGAGCTGGTCAAGGACGCCGTCCGCGCCGTGCAGTCCCGCATCCGCGCGGGCGAGCTCGCGCCCGACGACGCGGTCGCCGCCGTCCTCGCCGGCCTGCCGTCGACCGCGTCCGCCCTGCGCCCGGTGCTCAACGCCACCGGCGTCCTCGTGCACACCAACCTCGGGCGGGCACCGCTGTCGGCCGCGGCCGTCGAGGCGGTGGTCGCGGCCAGCGGCACCACCGACGTCGAGCTGGACCTGTCCACCGGCCGCCGCGGGCCGCGCGGCGAGGCGGCGATCGCCGCGCTGCTGGCCGCCGTCCCCGCCGCCGGGGCCGCGATCGTGGTGAACAACTGCGCGGCCGCGCTGGCGTTGGTGGCCACGGCGCTGGGCGGCGAGCTGGTCATCGCCCGCGGCGAGCTGGTCGAGATCGGCGACGGCTTCCGCATCCCCGCCCTGCTCGAGTCGACCGGCGCCCGCCTGCGCGAGGTGGGGACGACGAACCGGGTGACCCTCGACGACTACCGCGACGCCCTGCACGACGACACCGGCGCGGTGCTCAAGGTGCACCCGTCGAACTTCGTCGTCCGCGGCTTCACGCGGGCCGTGCCGGTGCACGAGCTGGCCGAGGCGCTGGCGAACAGCGGCGTGCCGCTGGTGGCCGACGTCGGCTCCGGGCTGCTGCGGCCGCACCCGGCGCTGCCCGACGAGCCGGACCTGCAGACGACGCTGGCCGACGGCGCCGACCTGGTGCTCGCCAGCGGGGACAAGCTGCTCGGCGGCCCGCAGGCCGGCCTGGTGCTCGGCCGCGCCGACCTGGTGCAGCGGCTGCGCCGGCACCCGCTGTACCGGGCGCTGCGGGTGGACAAGACGACGCTCGCCGCGCTGGAGGCCACCCTGCGCGGCCCGCAGCCTCCGGTGCAGCAGATGCTCGCCGCCGACGTGGACGGGCTGCGCGCCCGGGCGCGCGCGCTGGCCGGCCGGCTGGCCGCCGCCGGGGTCGACGCGCACGCCGTCGACTCCGCCGCCCGGGTCGGCGGGGGAGGGGCGCCCGAGCACCCGCTGCCCAGCGCGGCGGTCTCGCTGCCCGAGCCGTTCGCCGAGCCGCTGCGGCGGGGTGCGCGGCCGGTCGTCGGGTACGTGGCCGACGGGCGCACCCTGCTCGACCTGCGCAGCGTGCCGCCGTCGGCCGACGACGACCTCGCCGCCGCGGTGCTGGAGGTGGCGCAGCGGTGGCCCTGAGCGGCATGGACGTGATCGCCACCGCCGGGCACGTGGACCACGGCAAGTCGACGCTGGTCCGCGCGCTCACCGGCATGGAGCCCGACCGGTGGGAGGAGGAGCGCCGCCGTGGCCTGACCATCGACCTCGGCTTCGCCTGGACGACGCTGCCCTCGGGCCGGGTGCTGGCCGTCGTCGACGTGCCGGGGCACGAGCGGTTCGTCGGCAACATGCTCGCCGGCGTCGGGTCCGTGCCGGCCGTGCTGGTCGTGGTGGCCGCCGACGACGGCTGGTCGCCGCAGACCGCCGAGCACGTCGCCGTCCTCGACGCGCTCGGCGTGCGGCACGCGCTGCTCGCCGTCACCAAGGCCGACCTCGCCGACCCCGCGCCCGTGCTCGCCGACGCCACCGAGCGGCTGGCCGCGACGTCGATGGGCGCCGTCCCCGGCGTGGCGGTGAGCGCGCCGACCGGCCGCGGCGTCGCCGAGCTGACCGCCGCCCTCGAGGCGCTGCTGGCCGGGCTGCCCGCGCCGGACGCCGAGGCGCCGGTGCGTCTGTGGATCGACCGCGCGTTCCCGATCCGCGGCGCCGGCACCGTGGTCACCGGGACGCTCGCCGCCGGGTCCGTCGCACCCGGCGACCGGCTGCGGCTCGGCGACCGCGAGGTGGGCGTGCGCGGCGTGCAGTCGCTGGGCCGTCCGGTGGAGCGGGCGACGGCGACCGCGCGGGTGGCGCTGAACCTGCGTGGGATCGCCGTCGAGGACCTCTCCCGCGGCGACGCGCTGCTCACCCCCGGCGCGTTCCGGACCACCGCGGAGGCCGACGTCGTCCTGGCCCGCGCGCCCGAGGGGCGGCTGCCGGCCGAGGCGGTGCTGCACGTCGGCTCGGCGGCGGTGCCGGTGCGGCTGCGCCCGCTCGACGGGCGGGCGGTGCGGCTGCGGCTGGCCGCCCCCCTGCCGCTGCGGGTGGGGGACCGGGTCCTGCTGCGCGACCCGGGGGCCCGGCGGGTGCTCGGCGCCGACGTCCGCGACGTCGCGCCGCCGGAGCTGCGCCGCCGCGGGGCGGCCCGGCAGCGGGCCGGCGAGCTGGGCCGCCAGCAGGCCGGGCCGACCGGTGCCGCCGCCGACCTCGCCCGCCGCCGGGTGGTGCGCGCCGACGACTTCACCGCGATGGGCTGGCCGGTGCCCGGCGAGGCCGTCCGCGCCGGACCGTGGCTGCTGGCGCCGGGGCTGGTCGGCGAGCTGGCCCGCCGGGTGCCGGGGCTGGTGGCCGCGCACCGGCAGGCGCACCCGCTGGAGCCCGGGCCGCCGGTCGCCGTCGTCCGCCGGGAGCTGGACCTGCCCGACGACGACCTGGTGGCCCTGGTCGTGCGGCCGCCGCTGGCGCTGCGCGAGGGCCGGGTCGTCGTGGCCGCCGCCGGCCTGCCGCCGGCGGTGCAGCGGGCGGTCGACGCCATCCGGGCGCGGCTGGCCGCCGATCCGTTCGCCGCCCCGGACGCCGACGAGCTGCGCGCCGCCCGCCTCGGACCCCGCGAGCTGGCGGCCGCGGTGCGCGACGGGCAGCTGGTGCGCATCGCCGACGGCGTCTACCTGGCGCCGGGCGTGGAGGAGGCCGCCCGCGCGCGGCTGGCCGCGGTGTCGCAGCCGTTCACGCTCAGCCAGGCGCGCTCGGCGTGGGGGACGACGCGGCGGGTGGCCGTACCGCTCATGGAGTGGCTCGACGCGCGCGGGGTCACCCAGCGGCTGCCCGACGCCACCCGCCGGCTCCGCTGATCCGGCGTGGGACACGGACTGTGACGTTCCGCTGACCTAGCGTGTCCCGGTGATCGACTTCTCCAGCGGCTCGGTGTTCAAGCTGAGCCAGTGCAACCCCCAGGACGTCGCCGGCGACGTCGCCCCGCTGCTCATCCCGGGCGAGCAGCTGTACTTCGCGTTCAAGACGGTGCGGGACTTCGTCGTCTTCACCGACAAGCGGCTGATCGCGGTGAACGTCCAGGGCATGACCGGCCGCAAGAAGGACTTCACCTCGCTGCCCTACAGCAGGATCCAGGCCTTCTCGGTGGAGACCGCGGGCACCTTCGACCTCGACGCCGAGCTGGACCTGTGGTTCAGCGGGCTGGGCAAGGTGCGGCTGGAGTTCAAGGGCAACTCCGACATCCGCCAGCTCGGCCAGATGATCGCCACCTACGTGCTCTGAGCGCAGTCGTGCTCTGCACACACCCGTGTGCAGGGCACGACTTCCCGGCGCGGATCCTCGGGTCCGGGCAGCTCGTGCTCTGCCCCCACCGGCGGGGCAGAGCACGACCGCGCACGGGACAGGTCAGCCGCCGGCCTGGCGGAGCAGCGCGTCGCGCTCGTCGCTCTCCGTCAGCACCGGCTGCGCGGAGGAGGCGTCGACGGTCTCCACGGTGTCCTCGAGGTCGACCGGCTCGGGCAGGGTGCGGAAGCGTTCGCGCGGGTCCTCGGGAACGGTCATGTCCGGAGCGTCCCGCGGGTGAGCCGGGTCCGCTAGAGCGAGGGGACCCAGCGCGCCGGGCGCCTCTCGCGGAACGCGGCGATGCCCTCCTGACCGTCCTCGCCGGCGAAGGCCCGCGCCGAGAGCTCGAGCAGGTCGTCGAAGGAGCCGCGGAGCCCGCCGGCGCGCAGCAGCCGCTTGGTCTCGGCCAGCGCCCACGGCGACCCGGCGGCCAGCGCCAGCACCTGCCCGTCGACGGCGGCGTCGACCCCGTCGTCGGGTGCCACCAGGTCCACCAGCCCGCCGGCCGCGGCGGTGGCGGCGTCGAACACCTCGCCGGTGAGCATGAGCCGGTGCGCCACGTGCGGGAGCATCCGCGGCAGCACGACCGCGGAGATGACGGCGGGCACCAGCCCGAGCCGCACCTCCGACATGCCGAACGTCGCCGAGGACGCGGCCACCACGACGTCACAGGCCGCGGCCAGGCCGACCCCGCCGGCCCGCGCCGGCCCGCGCACCGCGGCCACCACCGGCTTGGGGGCGGTCCAGATCGTCCGCAGCAGGTCGGGGAGCTCGCGCACCCCCTGGTCCCCGGCCCCGGCGCCGGCCGCCTCGGACAGGTCCATCCCCGAGCAGAACACCCGCCCGGCGTGGTCGAGCACGACCACGCGCACCGCGTCGTCGGCGAGCGCGGCGTCGAGGGCCTCGCGCAGCTGCGCGCGCAGCGCCCGGGAGAGCGCGTTGCGGTTACCGGGGGAGTCCAGCACCAGCCGGGCCACGCCCCCCGCGACGGTCACCTGCAGCAGCCGGTCCTCGTCCACGGGCGCAGAGCTCACCCGGGCATCCTGCCCCGGGGTGGCGGGGGCGCGGCACACTGGGAGCAGATGACCACCACCCTGCCGCTGCTGCCGGCGCGTCCGCCCGCGGACGACGACCTGCCGGCCGGTGCCCGCGAGCACCTGACGACGACGCCGTTCGGCCTCTACGTGCACGTGCCGTTCTGCGCCACCCGCTGCGGCTACTGCGACTTCAACACCTACACCTCCGACGAGCTCGGCCCCGGCGCCAACCGCGCCGAGTACGCGGGCACCGCGATCGCCGAGCTGCACCGCGCCGCGCGGGTCCTCGGCCCCGACCTGCCGACGGTCTCCACCGTCTTCGTCGGCGGCGGCACCCCGACGCTGCTGCCCGCCGAGGACCTCGCCGCCGTGCTGGCCGCCGTCCGCGAGCTGTTCCCGGTCGCCGACGGCGTCGAGGTGACCACCGAGGCCAACCCCGAGTCGGTGACCCCGCGGTCGCTGGCGACCCTGCGCGCGGCCGGCTTCACCCGGCTCAGCCTCGGGATGCAGTCCGCCGCCGAGCACGTGCTCGCCGTCCTCGACCGGCGGCACACCCCGGGGCGCGCGGCGCAGGCCGCGCGGGAGGCGGTCGCGGCCGGCTTCGAGCACGTCAACCTGGACCTCATCTACGGCACGCCGGGCGAGACCGACGCCGACTGGGCCGCCTCGCTCGACGCCGTCCTGGCCGCGCCGGTCGACCACGTCAGCGCGTACGCGCTCATCGTCGAGGACGGCACCCGGCTGGCCCGCCGCATCGCCCGCGGCGAGCTGCCGATGCCCGACGACGACGTCCTCGCCGACCGCTACGTCCAGGCCGACACCGTGCTGCGCGGCGCCGGGTTCGACTGGTACGAGGTCAGCAACTGGTCGCGCGGGGACGCCGCCCGCTGCCGGCACAACGAGCTGTACTGGGCCAACGCCAACTGGTGGGGCGTGGGCCCGGGCGCGCACAGCCACGTCGGCGGCGTGCGCTGGTGGAACGTCAAGCACCCGGCGGCGTACGCGCAGCGGCTGGCGGCGGGGGAGGGCCCGGTGGCCGACCGCGAGGTGCTCGAGCCCGCCGACCGCGCGCTGGAGACGGTCATGCTCGGCCTGCGGCTGCGCGACGGGCTGCCGCTGACCGCGCTGTCCGACACCGGCCGGGCCCGCGCCGCCGACGCCGTCGCCCGCGGCCTGCTGGAGCCCGCCGCGCACGCCGGGGGCCGGGCGGTGCTCACCGACCGCGGCCGCCTGCTCGCCGACGCCGTCGTCCGGGACCTGACGGACTGAAACTCCGCCTTCCGGGGGGGGGGGGGGGCGCGCGGCGGGGGGGGGGGGGGGGGGGGGGGGGGGGGGCGGGGGGGGGGGGGGGGGGGGGGGGCG